>DATKNQ010000313.1:0-22973 GCA_035541265.1 Bryobacteraceae bacterium | reverse complement strand
CGCGCGGCGAAGTTGTAGAACCACGGATTCTCGCCCACATTACCCAGCGCGGCGAACCACATCTGCCAGTCGAGCCGCGGCTGGTACGGCGCCACCCACGGCGGCGCGCGCTTCACATCGCCGGGTTTGTACCGAAACTCGTAGGGCATCCAGTTCTCGCCGTCGTTTGAACCTTCCACGATAATCTCCGGCCGCGTGGTGGTCATCACCGCGAACAGCCCATAGGAGTTCACCACGCGGAGTGGTGAAATCCAGGCCAGGTAACTGCGCGCGGGCGCGGGCAGCCGAAGGGAGAACGTCTCGAGCAATTGCAGTCCGCCGGTAACGGCCACGAACGCGGTCAACACGATTGTGACAGCGTGATGCCAGGTTGTCTCTACGGGCTTCGCGCGCGCCGCATCGTCCGGAAACAGAAATACGCACAGGGCGATGGCCAGCCAGTTAAAGAATGTGTAATTGCCGGTCGTCAGAATCAGCAGTTGAAGGCCAATCAGCAAAACCCCTCCTAGACGCCGCCATCTAACCGGCGCGAACACAAGCAAAGGAACCGGCAGTTCGATCAGGAACACGAACGCCGTTGACAGCTTCTGAAACCACATCGGCAGTTGATACGTGTACCAGGCGACGGGCGTAGGCAGCGGCTGTGTTTCATAGTGATAACTAAGGGCAGTCAGATCGCGCCATGTGGGGTCGCCGCTGAGCAGCTTTACCGCGCCCGACATAAACATCAGCCGGAACAGCAGCCAGCGAAAGAGCCACGTGCGGCCCGGCGAAGCGTCCAGAAAAATCGCCAGGAACCCCGCCTCGGTGAGCAGGATGTCCCACTGAAATGACCAGAAGTCCTGTCCCGCGGTGGAGACGGAGAGATACAAGATGAAGAGCAGTATCAGGCAAACACGCCGGAAGAAGCCCAGCAGGAGGACGATGGAGCAAGCCACGCCGGCCATCCACACGATGCGTAAGGCCAAGTCACTCGACGAAATCCAGAGTACGGTCGGCACATACCAGAATGCGCGTGCCCCCATCGCGTGGCGCATTCCGTCGAGGTAATTCGATACGGGCAGGATTCCCAGTGAGCCGATCAAGCCGTTCGCCTGAACGCCGAACGCGACGAAGGCGATCAGGTAAACTACCGCAAGCGCCTTCAGGAAAACACTGACTGTGCGGTTCACTCGATACACTCGAGAATGTAATATTTCTTACCGTCATCCCGGGCGACTTGGCCCGCAACTGTCCACTCATGGCCATCCGCCAGATAAACGCGGCGGTAAGAGTCATACTCCACGCCAATCTGCCGGTCGATGCGCGACGCCTCCACTTCGCGTGTGTCACCCGGCGACCATGTTTGGCGAACCACCCGAAAAGGCTCCATCGTCTAATTATAGATTTACGGCAGGTGCCAAAACCACGCCGTGCCGCCGCGGCCCCGTCACGAATCCGTGAACCACCAAAGTTAACGTTGAGTTATCTTGCTACTAACTGAAGTAGTGTTGAACGTACCTGCTAGGTAGCCGCTACAATCTCATCAACGGTATCCCTATGAAATGCACTCAAGGTCACCTTGGAAATCTCGTTGTCCTACTGTTTGGCTTGGCTGGAGCGGCATTAGCGCAGCAGAGCGACGCCACCGCAGTACTCTCTGCGCCAAAGGTCTATACCTCAGGTTTCGGCGGGTCCACACAGGTAGTGACCTCCGATTTGAATGGCGACGGCACTCCGGACATGGCTGTATTGAGTCCGTGCCAGGACTCGAACTGTGGTGCCGCGGGCTATGGCTCGGTGGCGGTATTGCTGGGCGGCGCAGACGGCAGCTTTCAGGCGCCCGCAATCTATGCGACCGGAACCCTGGGTCCGCAGTCGCTGGCCGTGGCTGACTTCAACGGCGACGGCGTGCCCGATCTCGTTGTCGTCTCGCGCTGCGTGAGTCAGAATCAGTGCGGAACGGGCGTTGTACAAATATTTTTGGGCAACGGCGACGGAGCCTTGCGCCCGCCCGTTTCGTTTACTGCTGGAGCGGGCGCCAGTTACTTCGTGGCTACTGGTGACTTCAATCACGACGGCAAGCTAGATCTAGCCGTGGCGAATCGGACCGCGGCGAACAGTACGCTCAACGTCTTACTCGGCAGGGGCGATGGCACGTTCCAGTCGCCGGTCAGTTTCCCGACCGGAGCCGCGTCCGCCGTTTTCATCGTGGTCGCCGACTTCAATAACGACGGTGTCGCGGATCTGGCGGTGGTGAACGGCGACACGCAGGATTCGGTGAGCATCCTGCTCGGTAACCCCGATGGCACGTTCCAGCCGGCGATGCTCTATGCTGCCGGTGGAGCACTCGCCGCATCCGCGGCCGCCGGCGATCTGAACGGCGATGGCGTGCCCGACCTAGTCGTAGCCAACGGCTGTGCCAACTACGACAATCTTACTTGCGCCGGGAATGGTTCGATCGGTGTACTACTCGGAAATGGCGACGGTACGTTTCAACCCACGGTCAGTTATAACTCCGGCGGAAGTCATGCGACTTTCGTAACTTTGGGTGACTTCGATGGCGATGGCAAATCTGATCTGGCGGTCGTGAATGCCGACGCGGCCAATGCCGCGAATGGCGCGGGTGTCTTGAGCCTGCTGGCAGGCAAAGGCGACGGAACGTTTCAGCCGGCGGCCGTGTTTCAATCCGGCGGCCACTTGGGCTCATCGCTCGCCATGGTAGACCTGAATGGCGACGGCCGTCCCGATCTGGCGGTCAGCAACCAATGTATTGCGGCCGGTAGCTGCGCGAACGGAGTCGCGGGTGTGCTCCTCAATAGCGCAAACAGCTTCCTGAAACACGCCAACACCGTGACATTGACCGCTTGGCCGAATCCCGCGGTAGCCGGCCAGCCGGTCGTCATCACGGCTAAGGTCACTGGCAGCCCGAGCGCCAGCCTGCCGGCGGGCGACGTCACTTTCTATGATGGCGCGACGGCGCTCTCCACGGTGCCGCTCACGGGCGGCCAGGTGAGTTTCAGTACGGCGCCTTCCGTACCCGGGGGCCACCTTATCCAGGCAGCGTACGGAGGTGATGTGAATTATGCAGCGAGTAAGTCACCTGTACTAACTGAAATCGTTGGCACCCCGGTGATTGTAAGTTCGTCAGCTATCTCTGCCGTTGCTAACCAGCCGCTGACCTTCACAGCCCGAGTAGCGGGCAACTCCCCAACCCCCACCGGATCGGTCACATTCATGGACGGCAGCACGCCGCTCGGGTCTTCGCGGCTGGCGAACGGAAGCGCGTCATTCAGTACCTCGGCGCTGGCCGCGGGCATACATATAATCACCGCATCGTACGGCGGCGACGCGAACTTCGCGCCGGGCGCCGGATCGCTGTCCCAGCCGATCGGCCAGTCCAGCACGACCATGGTAGAGTCAAGCGCCAATCCTGCGCACGTCAATCAGCCTGTGACGTTCAAGGCCAAGGTCACCGGACCACAGGGCGACGTCGCGAGCGGCGCCGTAGCCTTCATGCAAGGCAATCCTCCGTCCACATGGGGCACCGCGCCGCTGGTGAACGGCGAGGCCAGTATCACTACGGCTTTCACCAAGGTTAACGGAGGCGCGACCCCGATTTCAGCGGCCTACCTGGGCAGCCCCGCTTATCAGCCCAGCCATTCAGCTACATTGCATCAAGCCATTTCCGCCGACCAGACTTACACGACGACCACGACCTTGACCTCGTCCGGCACTGACTCGCTGGCGGGCCAACCGGTGACCTTCACCGCGACCGTCACCTCGACCGGCGGCAGCATACCCGACGGCGAGACGGTCACCTTCTTTAACGGATCGAACACGCTGGGCAGCAGTCTCACTGCCGGTGGCGCCGCCACGTTTACCACGTCGTCCCTGCCGGTCGGCACCAATCTCATTACGGCCACCTACGCCGGTGACGCCACCTTTCAAAGCAGCAATTCGAATACTCTGAGTCAGGTAGTCAATCTGAACCCGACTACCACTACCCTGGCCTCGAGTGTGAATCCCTCCACCTACGGTCAAGCTGTCACGTTCACCGTGGTCGTCGCCCCGACCTCCGGCAGCGGAACGCCCACCGGACAAGTCACATTCAAGAACGGATCTTCGGTCTTTGGCACCGGCACGCTCGCAAACGGTACGGCTTCGATAACTACCACCTCGTTAGCCAGCGGATCGCTGAACATCACCGCGAGCTATGTTGGCGATCCGACTTATGCCGGCAGCTCCGCGACCCTGACGCAGGTAGTCAGCCTTGCCTCCACCACTACCACCTTGACGGCCAGCCCGAATCCGGCGGCAGTGAACGCCACCATCACACTGACCGCCACAGTCACCGGCCAATATAACGGAACAACCGCAGGCACCGTGACCTTTATGCAGGGAAGCAATACTCTGGGAAGCGCCGCGCCGTCGCACGGTAAGGCCACGTTCACCACCTCGTTCAGTTCCACAGGCACGTATCCGGTCTCCGCGATTTATTCCGGCGACTCCAACAATCAGGGCAGCACTTCCGCCGGCGTGAATGAAACAGTTAACGCAATCTCCACCACGATGGCGCTGACAACTTCCGGCACCCCGTCGCTGATCGGGCAGCCTGTCACATTCACTGCCACGATCACGCCTTCGTCCGGCGCGATTCCCAACGGCGAGACCGTGACCTTCGACGATGGATCAGTGGCCATCGGTACGAGCACCACGGCGAACGGCGTGGCTACCTTCACCACTTCGAGCCTCGCGGTGGGATCTCACAACATCACGGCCGTCTATGCGGGCGATGCCAATTATCAGGCAGTCACGTCGAAGGTTCTCAAGCAGGCCGTCAACCTGAACAGCACCAGCACGGCGCTCGCATCCAGTCTGAATCCGTCCGTCCATGGGCAGTCAGTGACCCTGACGGCCACAGTCACTCCTACGTCCGGCAGCGGAACGCCGACGGGCACAGTCACATTCAAGAATGGATCGACTTACCTCGCCTCCGTAACGCTGACGGGGACTGTGGCCGCGTACACATCATCCGCGCTGGCGTCCGGCTCCGCCGCGATCACCGCGACCTATTCCGGCGACGCCAACTACGCCACCAGCAATGCATCGCTCACGCAGGTGGTAGGCCAGGCGACCACTGCGACCACTCTCACCGCCAGTCCGAACCCGGTCACCATCAACAAAACCGTCACCTTCACCGCTACCGTCACAGCGCAGTACGGCGGCACTTTGACGGGATCGGTCGCCTTCATGCAAGGATCGGCGACGCTGGGAACCGCGGCTCTGTCAAATGGCAAGGCTGCCTTCAGCACCAGCTTCGCCAATCCCGGCACGGTTCAGGTCGCCGCCGTCTATCCCGGCGATGTCAACAATCAGACGAGCACTTCCAGCCTGGTCAATGAAGTCGTAAACGATCCCACCAGCACTACCAACCTGACTACATCCGGCTCGCCCACCAACGTAGGCCAGACCGCCACCTTCACGGCGACGGTGTCCTCCACTTATGGAGCCATACCGGATGGCGAGACAGTCACGTTCCTGGATGGCTCCAACGCCATCGGCACGGGCAGCACGGCCGGTGGTGTCGCGACCTTTGCGACGTCAACCCTCTCTTCCGGTAACCACAGCATTACTGCCAGCTATCCGGGCGATTCAACCTACCAGCCCAGTACGTCACACGTTGTCACTCAGGTCATTCAGAAGAACACCGTTACTGTCACCCTGACCACTAACGCGAATCCGTCCGTCTACGGTTTGCCTGTGACTTTCACGGCCACGGTCACTTCCAGCGGTCCAACGCCCACCGGCACGGTGACTTTTAAAAACAGCGGCGCTTCCCTAGGCACCGCTTCTCTCAATCCGCAAGGCATCACCTCGGTGACGACCGTCACACTCGGCGCCGGCAGTTACTCGATCACCGCATCCTATAGCGGAGACTCCGCCACGTCCTCCGGCGCCTCTCCGGCGCTGACTGAAGTTGTCATTCAGGCTGCCACGTCGCTGCAACTCGTCTCTTCGATCAATCCTGCGGCTGTAGGCAGCTCAATTACCTTCACCGCTATCGTGCGATCGTCCACCGCATTCGCTACGGGCTCTGTGACCTTCACTGCCGGATCCACCAACCTAGGGTCGGCCACACTGGTGAACGGCGTAGCCAAGCTGGTGGTCAGTACGTTGCCGGCGGGGTCGAGCAACATCACGGCGACGTACGCCGGTGCTACGAGCATTGCCGGCAGTTCGGCGTCTCTAGTGCAATACGTGGAGTAACTCGACGGCCGCCTGAGGTACAATACCCGGATGGCTTTGGCACCCGTCGATGCTGTCCAGACGAATTATCCGCCGTTTGCGGCCGAACACGACCTGATCCGCCAGACGGTCAAGCGGTTCAGCCGTGAACAAATCGCGCCCTTCGCGCAGGAGTGGGACGAAGCTGGCATCTTCCCGCGCGAGATCTTCCGCAAGGCCGCGGACCTCGGTCTGTTCGGTATCCGAATTCCCGCCGGCTGGGGAGGCAGTGGGCTCGATTGGTGGGCCACGGCGGCGGCGCTAGAAGCTCTCGCCTGGTCCGACAGTCCCGGTGTGAGCATGGGCCTGATGGTACAGAGCGAACTCACCATCCCGGTCATCAACGAACTGGGCACCGCCGAACAGAAACAGGTCTTCATGCAGCCCGCCATGGCCGGCGAATGGATCGGCGCGCTGGGGATCAGTGAGCCGGGCGGCGGATCGGATGTCGCTGCTTTACGGACTCATGCCCGCACCGACGGTGATGACCTAGTCATTTCCGGCCAGAAACTCTGGATCACGAATGGGTCGCGCGCCGACTTTATCGTGTTAGCCGCCCGCACGGGCGACGCCGGGTATCGCGGCATCTCCCTGATCCTGTTTCCGACGCGCACGCCAGGCTTCTCCGCCGGCAAGAAACTCAAGAAAGTCGGCAATCTCTGTTCCGACACGGCCGAGTTATTCTTCGACGAGTGCCGGATTCCGGCGCGATATATTCTCGGCGAGAAGAATCGCGGCTTTTACTACATTATGCATAACTTCCAGGGTGAGCGGCTGGCGTCCGCCATCATGATGAATGCATCCATGCAGCGCTGCCTCGACCTCGCCATCCAGTACGGAAAGGATCGCCAGGCCTTTGGCAATCCCGTGGGCAGTTACCAGGTATGGCGGCACAAGTTCGCCGAGCATCGCACGAACCTGGAGGCGGCGCAGTGGCTCGCTTATCGCGCGCTCGACCTGATGAACCGCGGGGAAAAGGCTGTGCGCGAGATTACTATGGCCAAGTTATACAGCTCCGAACTGGCCCAGCGCCTGACTTACGATTGCATGCAGATCTTCGGCGGGTTCGGTTACACAACCGAGTATCCGATCAGCCGCTATTGGCGCGACCTGCGATTGTACACCATCGGCGCGGGCACTTCGGAGATCATGAAAGAAATCATCGCCAAGGAAGACGGCCTGTAAGCCAGTCACTTGCGAAAGATTCGAAATCCCCACGCATCGAGCGAAAGCACGGGCAGCGATGGCGGCCGTGGCGCAGTCACGCCTGGAGTAACGTCCGTGAATCCGGAAGCGGCCGCATCCACAAATCCCCAGAACGGCTCGTTCGAGAAGTTGATCGCGACGAGAAACTCTTCGCCATTACCCTTGCGCAGGTAAGTCACCACGCGCGCGTCATCCGAGTTACGAATCCACGTCGTCGCGCCTTGTTCGAGTGCCGGGTGCGCACGGCGCAGCGCGATCATGCTGGCATAGAAGCGCGGAAACTCCGGGCGCCGCTCCGCGATCTGCCAGAAGACCGGCAGCTTCTCGAACAACGCCGGTGCGCCCGATTCGGCAGTATCGCCCACCTCCATGCCTTCATACAGCAGCGGAACGCCGTCGAGCGTGAACATCAGCGCCGAGGCCGCCAGCGCGCCGCCCTTGCCGAACCGCACGATGGCGCGCTCCTCATCGTGATCGTCTGAAATGCGCATGTGCAGCGTGCCCTTTGGAAACTGTGCCCGCTCCTGCTCCCAGGCGGCGCGCAGTTCATGCGCCGGCGCCCCCTTGCTGCATACCGCGGTAAGCGTGCTGTGCAGCGGCCAGGCGTAATCCAGATCGAACGCCTTCGCCATCAGCGGCGGATCGTACGCTTCAGCCAGCATCAGGATCCCGGGCTTCACCTTCTCCAATTCCGCGCGCGCGGTGTCCCAGAAACTCACCGGCACCATGCCGGCTGCGTCGCAGCGGAAACCGTCCAGACCGAAATCGCGGATCCAGTACCGCAGCATGTCGATCATGTAAGCCCGCAGCCGCGGATTCGCGTAGTCCAGCGCCGCCACGTCTTCCCAATCCGGAACCGGCGGAATGATCTGGCCCGCGGCGTTATGCTTGTAAAACTCGGGCGCCTTCATCATCACGCTGTCCCACGAAGTGTGATTGGCCACGATATCGATAATCACCTTCATGCCCCGCCGGTGCGCTTCGGTGACCAGCCGCTTCAAATCATCCTTCGTGCCGTAATCCGGATTAATCGCGTAATAGTCGCGCACCGAGTACGGGCTGCCCAACGTGCCCTTGTGCTTGAGTTGGCCGATCGGATGAATGGGCATCAGCCAGACCACGTCGACCCCCAGTTGGTGCAGGCGGTCCAGACCCGCGGTGACGCCGTTCAAGTCACCCGAGGCCGAGAAGTCGCGCGGAAACACTTCGTACACCACCGCCTTCGGCAGCCAGTCCGGCGCCGCGGCAAACGCGCGCAAAGATAGCGCCGCGATTAGGACCCATGATGCTTTGGTCATGGGACTATCGTAGCGCCGAACCATCCCCGGTTGAGCCGAATTTCTGATCTACTATACACTTGGAGGCGCAATTTTGACCCGCATCGCTTTTTTGCCGTTGGCGCTCTGCGTGGCGCTCGCCGCTCAGGATACGGTCCCGCCTGCCCAGGACGGAGCCTTGGTCGACCGCGTCGGTAACACGGGTTTCGTACAACTGACCGCCGGCAGTTTCGAGAAACTCACACCGCGGGAGCAGGCGTTGGCCTATTGGCTCAGTCAGGCCTCCATCGCCATCGATCCCATTATCTACGGACAACTTTCCCGCTTTGGCCTGCGCCAGAAGCGCCTGCTCGAAACCATCGTCACCCACCCCCAAGGCGTGAAACCCGACGTCCTGAAGAAGATCGTTGATTTCACCATGCTCTTCTGGGCCAACAAAGGCAATCACAATGAGCTGACGTCGCAGAAGTTTCTGCCGGGCTTCACCTTCGCCGAACTGAAAGCGGCCGCCGGTCCCGGCCTCGCCGCCGAAGTCGACGCCTTGAAGGCCTCGCTCTTCGAGCCGAACTTCGAGCCCATGATTACGGCGAAAAGCCCCAGCGGCAAGCTCGACATCCTGCAAGCCAGTTCCAATAACTTCTATTCACCCGGTCTGAGCCTGGCGGACATACGGAATTTCCACGAGCGATATCCCTTGAACTCCCGATTGGCCAAAGGACCAAACGGCCAACTGGTCGAGCAGGTATACCGCGCCGGTAACGCGGACGGCAAGATCCCGCCTGGGCTCTATGCCGGATATCTCCTGCGCGCCAACAACGCACTGTATCGCGCGCGCGCTTATGCCAGTCCGGCTCAAGCCAAGGCGCTCACCGACTTGATTCTCTACTACCAGACTGGACACCCGAAAGACTGGATCCAGTTCGGTATCGATTGGGTGCAGGATAACCCCACCGTGGACTTCGATAACGGATTCATCGAGGTCTATCGAGATTCGCGCGGCGCCAAGGGCAGCTCCCAGAGTTTCGTCACGGTCACCGACGAGACCTTCGCCGAACGCATGCGCACGCTGTCCGACAACGCGCAGTACTTCGAAGATCACGCGCCGTGGCTGCCGCAGTACAAGATGCAGGGCGTGAAGCCGCCCGTGGCCAAGGCCGTCGATGCGCTCATCGAAACCGGCGACTTCCACGTGACCACCATCGGCGACAACCTGCCGAATGAAAACGAGGTCCACGAAAAGTATGGCTCCAAGAGCTTCATGTTCACTGGCAGCACTCACGCCCTCGAGCATGCCACCGGATTCGGTCCGCTCGAAGAGTTCGCCGCTTCGCCCGAAGAGATCGAGCGCGGCAAGAAGTTCGGTGACGAAGCCGAAGATCTGATGACGGCTCTGCACGAAGTCATCGGACACGGTTCCGGCAAACTAAGTCCTAAGTTGACGCACGAGCCGAGTTACTACCTCAAAGAGTATTATTCGACGCTCGAGGAAGCCCGCGCTGACTTGATGGCGCTGTGGAACGCCTTCGACCCGAAGCTGCAGGAGCTCGGCCTCATCTCCAGCCCGGAAGCCGCCAAGACGATGTACGACTCGGCCGCCCGCGCAGCGTTGGTTCAGTTACGCCGCATCCCGAAAGGCGATACCATCGAAGAGGATCACCAGCGCGACCGGCAGTTAATCGTCAGTTATATCATGGACAAAACCGGCGCCATCGACCAGATTTCGCGCAACGGCAAGACTTATATCTATGTTCGCGATTACCAGAAGATGCGCGAAGGGGTCGGCGCTCTGCTCGCCGAGCTGATGCGCATTAAGGCGGAGGGCGACTATAACGCCATCAAGACACTGGTCGATCAGTATGGCGTGCACTTCGATCCCAAGCTGCGCGACCAGGTGGTGAGCCGCTATGCCAAGCTCGATATCCCTACGTACTGGGCGGGCATTAATCCGCAACTGACTGCCACCTTCGGGTCCGGCGGTCGAGTCACTAAAGTAACGATGTCGTATCCGCGCAATTACATGCGCCAGCAGTTACTCTACGCCTCGCAAAATACTCCGAAGAAATAACTGCGGACTATCTGCCGCCAACCGTCATCTCCGCGATGACTAAAGTCGGCGCCGCCATCGAGCCGCGAAACTCCAGGTCCGTGGCTGCGGCTTCCAGGTTCATCAGCATTTGTTGCAGATTGCCGGCGATGGTGACTTCGGAAACCGGAAACGCCAGCTCGCCGTCGCGGATCCATAGGCCCGCCGCGCCGCGCGAATAATCGCCGGTCACGATGTTCACGCCAAAGCCGATCAGTTCGGTTACGTAGAAGCCCTCGCGAATGCCCGCGATCAACTCCGCAGGAGGCGCCGCGCCTTTCTCGATATACAGGTTGCCGTTGCCGACGCCCGCGTTCCCCGCGAGGCCGCGCGAGGCGTTCCCGGTGGTGCGCAACCCCAGCTTGCGCGCCGTGTAGGTGTTCAGCAGGTAGCTCTGCAGCACGCCCCTGTCGATCACCACCGTGCGCCGCGTGGGTACACCCTCATCGTCGAACGGCGAAGTGCCGAACAAGCCCGGAATCGTGCCGTCGTCGATCACCGTCAGTCTCTCGGAGGCCACCCGCTTCCCCAGCTTCCCCGCCAGAAACGATTCGTTCCGGTAGACCGCGCCGCCGTGTACCGCGTCGAAAATGTTGTCGAGGATGCTGCGCGCCGTCCGCGGCTCGAACACCACCGGGACCTTCTTCGTTTCCACCTTCACCGCGCCCAGCCGCCGCACCGCGCGCGCGGCGGCGATCCGCCCGATGTCTTCCGGCTGGTCCAGGCCCGCGAAGCCGCGCGCGGCCGAGTACCAGTAGTCGCGCTCCATCGAGTCACCTGCCCGCGCGACCGGCACGGCCGTCAGCGAGCAATAACTTGCGCAGTATTCGCCCGCGAAGCCGCGCGAGTTCGCGAATGCATGGCGGCCCACGTGCGTATCGAACGACGCACCCTCGGAATTGCTGATGCGCGGATCGGCGCGCAACGCCGCATCCTCCGCCCGCCGCGCCGCGTCGATCTTCACTTCCGTGGGCAGGCCCTCCACATCACTCGCGTACAATCCCAGATCGCCGTCGATGGCGCCTAACTCCGCGGCTTCCGGCAGCCCCGCAAATGGATCCTCCGTCGTGATGTCCGCCAGTTCAATTGCCGACCGCACCATCTGGCGGATGCCGCCGGAAGAAAGATCCGAAGTGTAAGCCGAACCCGTGTGCCGCCCGCGCAGAATCCGCAGCCCCGCTGCGCGCGACCCGGCTTCCTTCAGCGTCTCCAACTCGCGCAGCCGCACGCTCGCCGAAAATTCGTCGCCCTCGCTGATGGTGCACTCGGCATCCGTCGCCCCCGCGGCCAGCGCCTGCTTCACGACCTCCGCCGCCAGGCCCGCGTAGCCGTTCCCACTCACGCCGTGCCCCCGACTGTCATGCGGTCAATCCTGATCGTCGGGATCCCCACGCCCACCGGCACGCTCTGACCTTCTTTGCCGCACACGCCGACGCCCTCGTCGAGCTTCAGATCGTTGCCCACCATACTCACGTACTTCAGCGCCTCCGGACCGTTGCCGATCAGCGTGGCGTTGCGCACCGGCCGCGTGATCCGCCCGCCCTCAATCAGGTAGCTCTCCGCCGCCGAGAAGACGAAGTTGCCGCTCGTGATATCCACCTGCCCGCCGCCGAAATCCGGACAATACAAACCCCTCGGCACCGAGCGCACGATCTCTTCCGGGTCGCTCTCGCCCGCCAGCATGAACGTGTTCGTCATGCGCGGCATGGGAATGTGCGCGTAGCTTTCGCGCCGTCCGCTACCGGTTTCCGCCGCGCCCGTCAGGCGGCTCGAAAGCTTGTCCTGCAGGTATCCGCGCAGGATGCCGTTCTCAATGAGCACGTTCCGTCCGGTGGGATGCCCTTCATCGTCGATGTTCAGTGACCCGCGCCGATGCGCGATCGTGCCGTCGTCGACCACTGTGCACAACGGGCTGGCAACCTGCTGGCCGATGCGTCCGCTGAACGCTGAGACGCCCTTGCGGTTGAAATCGGCCTCCAGGCCATGGCCCACCGCTTCGTGCAGCAGGATGCCGGGCCACCCCGGCCCCAGCACCACGGTCATCTCGCCCGCCGGCGCCTCCACCGCGTCGAGCATCACGATCGCCTCGCGCGCCGCCGCGGCCGCGAAATGCTCCGGCGTCTTCTCCGCGAGGAAGAAGCGCAACTCCACGCGTCCGCCGCCGCCCGCGTGCCCGCGCTGCGGTGGACCGCCGTTAGCCCGTGCCAATGCCGAGACGTTGAGCCGCGCCAGCGGCTGCCGGTCCCACGAGAGCACCCCGTCGCTGGTCGCGATCAGCACCTGGCGCAGATTGTCCGCATAGCTGGCCTGCACCTGAAAGATGCGCCCGTCGTACGCGCGCGCCGCGCGGTCGGCGCGCTTCACCAGTTCCACGCGATCCGTGAACGCCGTCTCGGTAGGCGCCGTCAGCACGGGATACAGGTTGCGCCGGCGGCCTTCGTTGAGTGAGACTCTCTCCACGCTGGCCGGTCCCGCCGCGATACACGCCGCCACGCGCGCCGCCTTGCGGATCTTCTCCGGACTCAGATCGTCACTGTATGCGTAGCCCGTGCGCTCGCCCGCAAGCACCCGTACGCCCACGCCCAGCGACACGCCCTGCGATGCGCTTTTCACAATCGATTCATCGATGCTGATCGCGCTGGCTGACAGGTATTCGAAGTACAAATCGGCGTAGTCGCCTCCCTGCGAAAGCGCTTCTGACAGGTGATTCTCCAGGTCGCGGGTCGCAATCCCGAAGCGTTGCGGGAAGAAGGACTCGGCAAACGGCATACCTTCTCAGGCTAGCACGCGCCTGCCGCGCGCCCGGCCCGCCGGCATCCTAACTCGTCCCGGGTAGCCAGCACGATGCTTTGCAAATGCCGCACCGAGCTCCTCAAGGCGTCCGATTGTGCCGGCAACTCCTGGCTGGCCGGCGCGTTCTATTCAGCTCCAGCAGCCGTCTTATATCTGTTCGATGCCCTTAGCCTCTTCGCGGCTGCCGCTGTAGACTTCATCCACCAGCGCCTTCGCGCGGCTTCCACGGAAAGCGATCTCGTCGATCACTCTGATGATCCGGACGATCTTGGCCCCCGAGCCTTTGGCGTTTAAACAGCCTGATCACTCCGGTCGCGCGTCTGTGATCCGGGGCACACTTCATGTATCGGCACGGCTGTTTGCGTATGTTGCTGCCGTCCAGCCTCGGCGATTGACGCCCTGCCGTTTATGTGTTAATCATAGTTAAGTTCGGCTGAGATACTATGATTTCCGCCGCCCGCGCCGAGACCCGTTCCCTCGCCGACGTCCATTCCACCGTCGGAACGTCCCAGGTGTCTTTCTGGCGCCGCATGTTCGCCTTTGCCGGTCCCGCCTATCTGGTCAGCGTCGGCTACATGGACCCTGGCAACTGGGCGACGGACCTCGAAGGCGGAGCCCGTTTCGGCTACACGCTGCTCTGGGTGCTGGTCGCCTCGAACCTCATGGCAATCCTGCTCCAGACCCTCAGCGCGCGCCTCGGCATTGTCACCGGTCGCGACCTCGCGCAGGCCTGCCGCGAATCCTACCCCCGGCCCGTTACGTTGGCCCTCTGGGTCCTCTGCGAAATCGCCATCGCCGCCTGCGACCTCGCCGAAGTCCTGGGCGCCGCCATCGCCCTCAACCTGCTCTTCCACATCCCGCTGCTGATGGGCGTCCTGCTTACCGCGTGCGATACCCTGCTGTTGCTCTGGTTCCAGGGCCTTGGCATCCGCTACATCGAAGCCTTCATCCTGGCCCTGATTACCGTGATGGGCGCCTGCTTCTGTGTCGAGATCGTGTTCGCCCGGCCGAACGTTCCCAGCCTCATCGCCGGCGTGATTCCGCGCATCAATAACCAAAGCCTCTACGTAGCCATCGGCATGCTGGGCGCCACGGTCATGCCGCACAATCTCTATCTGCACTCGGCGCTCGTGCAGACCCGCCAGATCGGCCACACCGCCGCGAGCAAGCGCGCCGCCTGCCGCTACAACCTTGTGGATTCCGTGGTCGCCCTCAACGCCGCCCTGCTGGTGAATGCCGCCATCCTGATCTTGTCGGCGGCCGTCTTCTTCCGCCACGGCATCGTGGTCACCGAAATCCAGCAGGCGCATCTGCTGCTGGTCCCGCTGCTCGGCACCGCCGCCGCCGGTATTCTCTTCGCCATCGCGCTGCTCTGCTCCGGCCAGTCGTCCACCCTCACCGGAACGCTCGCCGGCCAGATCGTGATGGAAGGCTTCCTGAACGTCCGCATGCGGCCCTGGCTGCGCCGCCTCATTACCCGCACGCTGGCCATCATCCCCGCCGCCATCACTATATACATCATGGGAGACAAGGGCACCTATCAGTTGCTCATCCTCAGCCAGGTGATCTTGAGCATGCAGTTGCCGTTCGCTGTCATCCCCCTGATTCATTTCACCAGCGACCGCCAGCGCATGGGCGATTTTGCCAACAAGCTCTGGGTGCAGGTGCTCTCCTGGGCCGCCGCCATCCTGATTCTCGCGCTCAACATCTGGCTGCTGGCCGATGGCGTCGAGCAGTTGCTGGGATCCTCCGCCGGACGTCCCATTATCTGGATCCCGCTGGCTCTGGTGGGCGCCGCCATAGCCGCCCTGCTCGTCTGGATCTCGTTCGAGCCGCTCATCGCGCAGTGGGCGCGCCACCGTTTCGGAACAACCTCTTTGACCATCCCCGAACCCGCCGCCGAAGAGCCCGCCGTGCTCGCCTACCGCCGCATCCTGGTGCCGCTCGATCATACCGATCTCGACCGCCAGGCTGTAGGCCACGCCGCCGCCATGGCCAAGCTGTATGGTGCCACGCTCTACCTCCTGCATGTCGAGGAAGGCGTCACCAGCCGGGTCTATGGTCCGCTCTCGTCCACCGCGGAAGTGGAGGCCGGCGAGCACTATCTCGAACGCATCGCCGAAACCCTGCGCGCCGAGGGCATCCCCGTTGAAACCGCCATCGTGCACGCTCCCTGGCCCGGCCGCCAGATCGTGCGATATGCCGCCGAGCTCAAACCCGACCTCGTGGTCATGGGTGCCCACGGCCATCGCAGGTTGAAAGATCTGATTTTCGGCAATACAATAACTCCTGTGCGGCACCAACTGCGCGTGCCACTGCTCATCGTGCGAAAATCCTGACGCCGCACTGAGACACCGCGCCACGCGAGCGTGTCGAAGCAACCCAACCATTCCGGCTGGCTCAATCGTAAGTAATTCATTCTGAAAAGGTTTCATCTGGTATGCGGAGTGCTCAAGTGTCTCTCGTGCCGAGGTTCCTGTTTTCGGTTGGCCTAATCCTGGGCTTCGCTCCAGCCTGGGGCGCGACTCTGGAGTACCTCACCCTCAACAACCTGATCGCCAAATCCACCGCGATCGTCGAGGGCACCGTTACCTCTTCGTCAGCTTCGTATACCAACGGCGTAATCTATACCCACTACCAGATCGCCGTCCAGCAGCAGTGGACGGGTTCCGCCCAAACTTCGATCGACGTCCTGGTCCCCGGCGGCACGGTCAAGGGCATACGACAGACATTCCCAGGCACCCCGCAACTGATTCCCGGCCGGCAATACGTGCTCTTCCTCTGGACCTCTAGCAAGAACCTGACCTTCCCGCTGGGATTCACCCAAGGTATCTTCAACCTGGTTTCGGGATCATCGGGCACCATTGCCGCGCAGATGCCTACTACCGAGACCATGCTCTCTCAGCAGACGGGTCACGCCGTGAACAACCAGCCCATCAGCATGCCGCTTGCGCAACTCGTCGCCGAAATCCACTCGGCTTCGACCCAAAGCGGCGGGGGGACGAAACAATGATGCGGCGGCCGGGACGCCTCGCGCGGGTGGGCCTGCTGGCCCTCTGCGCGACCCCTGCCGCGGCCTACTATCATTACGTCCACTATCTGAATTCTTCCTCGCCCTACGCCGTCGCCTTCGAAAAATTCGATCTCACCGGGCTGCCCAACAAAACCGTCACTTTCTTCGTTTCCGATTCCGGGCCCACCAGCTACGCCGCGAACGACAGCTTCCCCTCCGTGCTCGCCCAAATCCGCAACGCCACCCAGGTCTGGAACGCCGTCGCCAGCTCCGATTTGCGCGTCGCCTTCGGTGGCCTGCAAGCCGCCGATGCGCAACAGAATGCGCCAGCCGGGATCATCGTCTTCGATGACCAGATGCCGCCCGGCGTGCTCGCCTTCGCCGGCCACGCCGTTAGCTCCACCGTCGCCGCCGCGCCCGATGGTACGCAGTTCCTGCCCATCGTCCAGTCGATGGTGCACCTCAACGCGAACCTTGCCCAGCCCGCCGCCGCGAATCCGGAAGGCTACACCGGCCCGAGTTACTCCGAAAGCTTCTTCACCACCCTGGTCCACGAGATCGGCCACGCGCTCGGCCTGCAGCACACCTACACTGCAGCCGCCATGTCCACCGCCGTATCCCGCGCCACCAACCGCGCCCGCCCGATCGATGCTGACGATGTCGCCGGTATCTCGCTGCTGTATCCGCGCGCGGGTTTCATGGCCGGATTCGGCTCCATCAGCGGACAGGTGACCATGCAGGGGCAGCCCCTGCACATGGCTTCCGTCGTCGCGATTCTGCCCAACGGCTCGGCCGTCAGCAGCCTCACGCTTCCCGATGGCACCTACGAGATCGATGGCCTACCGCCAGGCAATTATTGGGTCTACGTGCACCCGCTGCCGCCCACGAGCGATATCCAATCGCCCGTGGATAGCAGCAACAATCCGATCCTTCCCAGCCAGCCTTTCGTCAGCACCTTCTATCCCGGAACCTGGGACCCCACCCAGTTCACATCCATCGCCGTCGCGCAGGGTGCCGCCGTCACCGGCATCAACTTCGCCGTCCAGCCGCGCTCCGCCGTCGAAGTCTACGATGTCACTTCCTACTGGTACAGCAATCCGGCTTCGAGCTACGATCAGCCGGCCTTCCTGAACTTGAACACTGCGGTCCAAACCGTCGTGGCGCAGGGTAACGGCATCACCTCCGGCCCGGACTCCACCCCGGTTACGAACGTCACAGCCTTGGGCGCGCCCGGAGGCAGCCTCCCCGAATACTCACAGCAGGTCTATGCGGATGCCGACACCTCCCTGAACGTCTCCGTCGACCTGCTGGCCATGTATTTCGACTACACCGCCACGCCCGCCGCCGGTCCCGAGCACCTGCTCTTCATTCTGCCCGACGATATCTACGTGCTGCCGCAAGCCATCCAGATGGTCCAGAACCCCGCGCCCGCGATCACCGGCGTTACGCCGAATTCCGATGGCAGCGTGACCGTCACCGGCGCCGGCCTTGCCGCCGATAGCAGCGTCTTCTTTGACAGCCTGCCGGGCCAGGTCACCGTGCCTTACGCGGCTGACTCCACTGGCGGCGCATCCGGCTCCGTCTCCGTCATGCCGCCTCCCGGCGCGAGCAGCCAGACCGCCACCATCACCGTTTTCAACAGCGACGGCCAGAACTCTACGTTCCTCCAGTCCGGCAGTGCCCCGGCCTTCTCCTATCCGCAAGTCAACGCGCCCTCCGCTACGCTATCGCTCGCCGGCCTGCCGCAAGGAGCCTCCGCCATGATCCAGGTCACAGGGTCCAACATGCAGTTTGCCGGTGGCCTCACCACTCTGGGATTTGGCTCGAGCGACGTTACCGTGCCGCGTGTCTGGGTGCTCAGCCCGACGACCGCGATCGCCAACGTCATCGTATCGCCGTCGGCCGCCACCGGCGCCACCGTGGCCAGCGTGATTTCCGGCTTCCAGGTCTACGAGCAGTCGCCCGGATTTCACATCGTGCCCGCCGAGCCCGCGCTGCCTCTCCTCAATCTGCCGGTTGCGAACGCCTTCTCCCCGGTGCAGAACAGCCTTTACCCGGGTGCCATCGCCTCGATCCTCGGCCAGAACCTGGTCGCCGATTCGGGCAAGCTGCAGCTGACCGTGTCGGGTCAGACTGCCCAGATCCTCTACAGTTCCGCCACCCAGATCAACTTCGTGGTTCCCGCAACCATCAACGTGGGACCTGCCGTGCTCGCCTTGAACAACGGCCGGACGGACGCCTACCCAGTCGTGCTGCAGATCGATCCGCAACCGCCGGTGATCGTCAGCGTCACTGCCACGGGCGGCGCCGTGTTGGATGGCTCCGTATCCGCCACTCCCGGCGCCTCGATTACCCTGGCCGTGACCGGTCTCCCATCCGCCGTCGCGTCCGCCCCGAACCGGGTGGCCATCACCGAGGGCGGCATCAACATCCCCGCATTCACCATTCAACAGGCAACCGACGGTTCCGGCAATCTGCTCATCTCCTTCGCCTTGACGGCCTCGGTCACGGGCCAGCAGGTGCCCGTGACCATCTCTCTCGATGGCGATCTGAGCATGCCGTTCTACATCAACGTGGCCGCCACGGTGAGCAGTTCCAATTGATCAAGACTAAGCCGCAACGAAGAAACGCGCTGCTGTGGCTCTACGAGCCGCTCGAAGACGATCCGCGCTTCGAGCGCCGCAAACTCTTCTCGACCGACGCTGCGTATCTCGGCGACCAGATCTACTTCACCCTCAAGGATGGCCCGGAGCCCTGGGGCGGCCTCCTCGTCTGCACTTCCCGTGATCGCCACGCGGCCCTCACCGCCGACTTCCCGCAACTCAAACCGCACGCGGTTCTCGGCAAATGGCTCTACCTCTCGCAATTCCATCCGGAGTTCGAAAGCATCGCCCCGGAGTTGATCGCCCTGGCCCTCGCGCGCGACCCCCGGCTCGGCGTTCTGCCCAAGCCGCGGCGCAGAAAGTGACAGTCCGCCAACTCTGCTAAACTGATTCGAGACGCGCGCAGGGCGCGTCCTGTCCGCGGAAAGGGCCGCGCCCACCTGCACTCTGCCGGGATCCATCTTTCGATGACCCTCTTTCGCCTGTCATGCGGACCAGGCACACGAAGGAGGCTGTCTTGAATCTCGAACAACAGAAGAAACAGGCGCGTGAAATCCTGCGGGCCGTCCGCGCCGGAAACCTTGATGCACTCGCCCGCCTGCGTGCCCGGCACCTGCGCTGGGCCGACGTGGACGATGCCACCGTGCGCCAGGAGGTGGCCCTGCACGATGCCCAGTTCGTCATCGCGCGTGAGCAGGCCTTCGCCAGTTGGACGAAGCTCAAACTCTATGCCGAAGCTCCTCCCGGCACGCGCCACACGCGGCTCTACGTGGCCGGCATCGAGTGGATCGCGGACCGTGTGCAGGGGCTCTTGCGCACCCGCCAGTCGGCGGGTCCGGCGGCGCTGGAGCAGATTCGTGAATGGCACCCGCGTTTCAGCGCTTGCTCCGACGAGGAAATCCGCCAGGCCCCGTTCACCGCAGCGGATGCCCAATTGGTCTACGCACGCGAGCATGGGTTCGACACCTGGGATGATCTCGTCCACCGCGTGAACCTGCTGGCAGCGGCGCCGCAGGCCGATGGGGGCGAGCCCTTTCTGGCCGCCTTCCGCGCCGTCGAATCAGGCGATGTTGCGGCGCTCGAGTCGCTGCTGCGCGATTACCCGCGCCTTGCGCAGGAACGCGGCACCAACGGGAATTCTCTCCTGAACCTCGCCGTGAGTATCGCGGCCAAAGGCGATCCTGGCGCGGGCCAGGCGCGCGTCGAACTTTTGCTCATTGCCGGTGCGGACGTGAATGATCCGAATGACCGCGGCTGGACGCCTCTGCATCAAGCAGCCTACTCCAACCAATGCGCCATCGCCGCCGCCTTGGTCCAAGCTGGAGCGGACCTCGATGCGGAAGCGCACGGGTCCGGCGGAACGCCCCTCATCGTCGCGTTGTTCTGGGGTCATCGCGAAGTGGGCGATCTGCTGGGCCGCCATTCCGTAGCGCCCGGCAATCTGCGCGCCGCGGCGGGGCTGGGCAACCAGGAACTTCTGGAGAAATGCTTCAGCGGCGAAAATACGCTGACCTCCGAGGCATGCGCCGCCCGCGGATTTTACCGGCCGCACAGCGGCTTCCCGGATTGGCGCCCTTCAGCCGATCCGCAGGAGGTTCTGGACGAAGCTCTCGTCTGGGCCTCGAAGAGCGGCAGGACGGAAGTGCTCGCCCGCCTCGTGCGCGCGGGCGCCCGCATCGAGGCGGACCCTTACCGCGGTACCCCGCTCATCTGGGCCGCCGCACGCAACCGCATGGAAACGGCGGAATGGCTGATCGATCACGGCGCGCCCATCAATCAAAAAGCCACTTTCGGCGGCGCCACGCACGGCCAGGGCGTAACCGCGCTGCACATGGCCGCGCAGTGCGGGCACCTTTCCATGGTCGAATTGCTCTTACAAAGAGGGGCGGACCCGAAGATCCAGGACGATCTGTATCACGCCGACGCTGAGGCCGCCGCTAACTATTTTGGCCAGATCGCGGTTCGGGATGTGCTGGCCGGCAGGTAAGCGCTCACCAGGAAGACCAGCGCACCTTGGCCTTCCTCATCTGCGCTTCCAGGAACGCCGCGACCAGCGCCGTGGCCATCTGCTCCAGGCTCGCACTCTGGCCGACGACACCTCATCCATCCGCCGCAAGGCCGCCCGCGGCTCCAGCTTGCCTCGCAGTCCCTTCGCCAAAATGTGAACTCCTAACCTGAGGATTCCATCATCCTATTATCGTAAGAGGAGCCACCATGAAATCATCCGATCTCGGCGGGACTTTCACGCTGCCCAACACTTCCGTGACTCTCCATCGCATGGGCTACGGCGCCATGCAGCTTGCCGGGCAGGACGGCGACAAACGCGTTTGGGGCCCACCTCGCGACGTTCCCGGAGCCATTGCGGTTCTGCGTGAGACGGTGGCCGCCGGAGTGAATCACATCGATACCAGCGACTTCTATGGCCCGCACGTCACCAATCAACTCATCCGCCAGGCGCTGCATCCTTACTCCGGCGATCTGGTCATCGTCACCAAAGTGGGCGCCCGCCGCGGCCCCGACGGCTCATGGCTGCATGCCCGTTCCCGCCAGGAGATCATCGGCGCGGTGCATGACAATCTGCGCAATCTGGGCCTCGATGCGCTGCATGTGGTGAACCTGCGGCTGGGGGGCTTCAGCGCACCGGAGGACGAACCCTTCGAAGAACCGCTCACGGCGCTTGCCGAGCTCAAGCAGCAGGGCCTGATTCAGCATCTTGGCCTCAGCACCGTCTCCGCGCAACAGCTCGCTCAGGCGCAGACCATCACCGATATCGTCTGCATCCAGAACCTCTATAACGTGGCACAGCGGACCGATGACGGATTTATCGATGCCCTCGCCGCGAGTGGCATTGCCTATGTGCCGTACTTTCCACTGGGCGGATTCTCCCCATTGCAGTCGTCGGCGCTCAACCAAGTAGCCGCCTCGCTCGATGCGACCCCCATGCAGGTGGCGCTGGCGTGGCTGCTGCAACGCTCCCCGAACATCCTGTTGATCCCCGGCACATCGTCGCTCCACCACCTCCGCGAGAATCTCAGCGCCGCGGCGCTTGAGCTTCCGGATGAAGCCCTCGCCAGATTGAATCGCATTGGGGCTGTTGCGGCATGAAGGTGAGGCGTTCAGCAGGTCTCGGGTTCGGCCGCGGACGCCAATCGCCGATTCTCGGAACTCCTATCATGGCAAGCCTGTGCCAGAATTTGGCCAGTGAGCACGGACCGTCAAGAAAGGCCGCCGCGTCATCATGACGAGGGAGCGGTGCTGAGTTGGCGCGATGCGTATGCCGTGGTCGAGAAGCCAGGGGCCGTAATGGTCAATGCCACCGACTTAGGGTCCGGCCATGGCCGCACGATCTGGGACTCGGTGGTGCTGGCTGGTTCAGCGGAGGCCGGGTGTCGTTGGCTTCTGCTGGAAGCCCCATATTGGCCGCATTGTGTCGCATTTGAAGGAATGTCTCCGCGGTACCTGATCAGAATGCTTGAGGGAGTCGCTCGACTTGGCCTCGGGCAGAGCCGATTTCCTTGCCGTTGACCGTGGCTGGCTCCGGGCCGTAGTGTTCGCGCATAACCAAGGTTTGATCCGAGTAGAACGTGCGCGAACCAGTTGCGCCGAACGATTTGGGTACCGCCGATATGGTGTAGCCCGCGGGCGTGCCCGTCATCGTGAACAAATAGCCCTGCTTGTCGCCGGAGGCCAGATCCGCGGACATCAAATCCGCAGCCGGGGGACCCAGTTCC
>DATKNQ010000312.1:0-14516 GCA_035541265.1 Bryobacteraceae bacterium | reverse complement strand
GCCAGCGTGAAGAAGACGGAAGAAATTGAAAAACTGGCAAAACGGATCCACGCCCGCCTGGTGCGCTGACATGGCGCGCGCGGTGTGGAGAGTGGCCGCCGCAGCGTTGTGGCTGGTCCGGCCGATAGCGGCGCAGCCGGCTAAGGCGCCCCTGGTGGTGCTTCTGGGAGGCGACGCGAAGATCTGGCAGGCCGCCTGCCAGGAACGCGGGTGGAAATTCCTGGATCCCTGGAGCGAACTCGCCGGCAAAAGCATCGACGAGCGCATCGAGGCGCTAGCGGGCAAGGTGAAGGAGGCTGCCGAGCGGCTTCCGGCTGACCCGAATCGCGTGTATCTCGCGGCGCAGGCTAACGCGACTCCGGCGCTCTTCTACGTGGCGTCCCGGATTCCCGATCTGTGGGCGGCCGCTGTGGCGGTCGGCGGCAGCCCGCGGGCGGCGATGGATACAAACCGGATCTACGCCGCCAACACGACCAACCTGCCGGTTCTGTGGTTGTTCGCGAACAAGGAAGACGAGCCACTGGGGAAAATGCTGCAGGGCTACGGATTCAACCTCGATTGGCGCGAGCTCGCCGAGGCCAAACCCGCTACGATTTTCGATTGGCTGGCCGCCCACCAGCGCGAGCCATTTCCGTTGAAAGCCGACTGCGAGACCGGCAATCCTCACTTCACGCATTGCTATTGGATCGACGTCACCCGATTCGATCCCGCCGAACGGAACGATGTGTTGGATTCAACCCGCGTGAAACCGCTCGGATCGACCGCCACGCTGGCCGTCGGCCCGTTCGGATACGATCCGGCAGCGCCCGGCCCGGGAGTGTTGGTCGCGTCGCTGCCGGAGAAGTACGACGGGCCGTTGAAAGTGAACGATCGCATCGTAGAGGTCGGCGGCAAAGAGGTGGCCAACGGCGCCGAGTTCGCGCAGACCCTCTATCACACTTTTGAGGAGAAGCCCGTCGTGGTAATGGTCGAGCGCGGCAAGGAACACATCCGGATCGAGACGAAAATCACTATGGCGCCGTTGGCCGAGACAGTCACTGCCCGCGTACGCGGCGAGTATCTGCCTGACTTACAAGAGGTGGAACTGGTGAGCCGCTCCATCACCCAAATGAAAGTGACTCTGCCGGCGGCTTGGCTGCCGGTGAAGATCAACTGGAACGGGACGGAACTCGCCAAGGCCACGGCCGCCGGGTGCTGGCTGTTGGATGAGCAAAAGGAACTGCTCAAGGCCAAACCTTGCCAATAAGTACACCCGGCGGTCACGCCTCACTCAGTTGGCTGTAAGTGTGCCAAACAATCCGTGCAGGTAATTATCGATCCCGGCCGCAAAGTACAGTGTGGTAGTTGGTCCGGAGTTACTGTTACCGGCGCCGAAGTATATCGCCCACAGACCTGAGATCGTGATCGGCTGGGCGGAGGAATTCTGCAGGTAGCCCAGGAACTTGCCGCTGCTTGGATTGTAGGCGCCTATCCGGCCGCTGCCGACGTTGCCCACCAGCAGCGCCTGGGCGAACTTGCCAAAGCCCGCCGGCGCCGCCGCGATCCCCCAAGGCTCATTGAATTGCCCCTGTGCCAGGCTCAGCAAGAGCGTGCCATTGGTACTGAAGGCATCCACGTAACCTCCTGCGCCCGGCGCGGCCGAGAATGTCACGTAGATCTTGGAGCCGGCCGCTTGGATGCCGTATGGTGTGTACCCGGCCGGAACATTCGGATCGGTAAACGCGCCCGCAGGCAGATTGACTGGCGCGAATGCCGTAGTGTATGCCTCGACTCCACCGGCGCTGTTCGCGACGTAGATGAGTTGCGTCGAGCCGTTCTTGGCGGTGGTGCAGCCGGTGTAAACCGCTCCCTTCGTGGAATTGTTCACTTTGATGACCGCCTTGCTGCCGGAGGTCCATTGCGAGATCGTGCCATCCAACGTTACAAATATGAATGCCGAACCAACTGCCACGGTGCCGGTAGGCGTACCTGCGCCGGTACCGCTGGCGGGCGGCACGGTGACCACCAGAGTTTGCGGAGTCCCCGCAGCATTATACAGTGTGGAAAAACCGGTGCCGGTATCGGAGACCCACCAGTAAGTCGATGCGCCGCGTGACAATCCCCAGGGATTCACCAGATGTGAGTCGGTGAATGTGGCATGACCTGGTATGTCGGAAACCAGGCTGGTCAGTGTATAGCTATTTGTAGCGGTATCTTGTGCATGCGCCGCGGCACACATTAGAGACACTATAAGTGCCCTGTAGACGATTTTCATTCAGCCTCCTGTACCTAGTTGAGAAGTATAAGGGGCGCACTAAGTCGAGTCAACGAAAATGCCAGCTCGCCTGTGAATTTTACAGGTTGTCAAGAGGCCGGGGCGCCTAGCGTATAATTCAGACAGAAGTGAAAATAACTTGTAACCGGTCCCTCTTGATTTTTCTGGCGCTGGCGATGCCCGCCGCACCGCAGAGCCCTCCACTCCCGCCCGGCGGCGAGCGCATATTGGCGTCCATATCAGGGGATGTCCTGCGCGGAGATCTTTCGTTCATCGCCTCGCCGCTGCTCGAAGGCCGCGGGACACCATCGCGCGGCCTCGACATCGCCGCCGAATTCATCGCGGCGCAGTTCCGCGGCGCGGGCCTCGAGCCGGCCGGAGATAACGGATACCTCCAGACCGCGAAAGTGTGGCACGTTTTGCCTCCTGGTCCGGGATTCGAGATTCGCATGCTCGAAGGCACGCGGGCGATGGCCGTTTCGCCGGACAAGACCACGGTTGTGAGCCAGGGGCCGCTGCACCTCTCGTCCACTCCGGTTTACAAGCTTGACGAGGCCGCCAGGCCGCGGCCGGACGACCTCAGAGGCAAAGTCGTGCTGCTCAGCGCGAGGCGCAGCGGCGCGGTATGTGAGGCGAAGATGGCCGCGGCACTGCATCCGGCGGCTTTTCTCGAGATCGGGGCCAGCAACCCGCCGCCAGGGCTGCCGGTCCTCGTTGATCCGGAGGAAGAGAGCCGGCAGTACGGGGACGTGCCGCGCGTGATTCTCACCGATCCGGAAGCAAGCAGCGCGCTGGAAGAAGCGGGCACGGGCAACACGGCTATCACGATGTCCATCGAGTTGCCAGGCTCCACAGTGACGGCGGCTAACGTGTCGAACGTGATTGGCCTTTTGCGCGGCTCGGATCCCGCGTTGCGCGATCAATATGTGCTGGTGACCGCGCATTACGATCACCTGGGCCGCAACGACTCCGGAACAATTTATCCCGGCGCGAACGACGACGGCAGCGGTACGGTTTCGGTCATCGAGATCGCGCGCGCGCTGGCGGCGCTGCCGGTTCGCCCGAAACGCAGCCTGGTCTTCATGACGTTTTTCGGCGAAGAAGAAGGCGACCTGGGATCGCGTTACTACGCCTGCCATCCGCGATTTCCGCTGGCGGCGACAGTCGCGGACCTGAATCTGGAACAGTTGGGACGCACCGATTCGACGGCCGGCGCGCAAGTCTCGAATGCGACGCTCACCGGCTTCCGTTATTCGAATATTTCAGGCACCCTGCGGGAGGCAGGCCGATTCACGGGCGTCAACGTTTACGAAGCGGCGAACGACGAGTCGTACTTCGATCGCAGCGATAACCAGACATTTGCCGAACACGGCATCCCGGCGCACACGATCGTGGTCGCCTTCGTGTATCCCGATTATCATGCGCCCGGCGACACCTGGCAGAAGGTCGATTACGGCAACATGGCGAAAGTGGACCGCATGATCGCCCTGGGCGCGCTGATGCTGGCCGACAGCGCCCAGCCGCCACAGTGGAACCGCAGCAATTCCAGCGTGTCGCAATACGTGAACGTGCGCCAGGCGGGCTGCGGGAATTAACATAGGTCCATGCGAGTCTTTGTCACCGGCGCCACGGGACTGTTGGGCGGCAGCATTGTGAATGCATTTGTGGGCGCCGGGCATGCGGTCGTCGCGCTGGCGCGCACGCCGGCCAAGGCCGACGGCCTTTACGTGTCCGGCGATATCGCGGTGGTGCAGGGCGATCTGCGGGCCGTGGACCGTTTCGCGGCGCATCTGCGCGGCTGCGATTTGCTGGTGCACGCGGCCGCCTACTTTCGCGAATACTACTCGCCGGGCGACCATTGGGACGCGCTGTACCGTACGAACGTGGACGGCACGCGCGACGTGTTGAACGCGGCATTACTTGCGGGCGTGCCAAAGGCCGTCTACATCAGTACCTCCGGCCTGATCGGTCCGCCGCGCACGGGCAGCGTGAGCGACGAGTCCACGCCGCCGGGCAAGCGCACTCACGAGAATTTGTACTTCCGCAGCAAGCTGCTGGCCGAGGAGGCCGTGCTCGAATGGTGCCGCGAGCATCCTACGCCGGTGGTGCATATTCTGCCGGGCTGGATGTTCGGTCCAGGCGACACCGGTCCAACCGGTAGCGGCCGCATGATTCTGGATTTTCTGGCGCGGAAGCTGCCGGGATCCCCGCCGGGGCGCGTGACGGTGGTGGATGCGCGCGATGTGGCCGCGGCGGTGCTCGAGGCGGCGGATCATGGCCGCGCCGGCGAGCGCTACATCGTCGCGGGAAAACCGTTCACCCTGCGCGAGATTCTGCAAACGCTCGAAAGCGTATCGGGCGTGCCGGCGCCGCGCTTACAGCTCCCCTATGCGGCGATGCTGGCGTTCGCGCACGCTTCGAAGTTTTATGGCCGCGTGACAGGCAAGCCGGTTCTGGTCACGCCCGAGGCCGTGAAAGCGCTGCGTGAGGATTACGATATCAGCTCGGCTAAAGCGAGGCGAGAGCTGGGCGCCAGCTTCCGGCCATTCGCGGACACCGTGCGGGATGAGATCGCCTGGTTTCGTGCGCGGCAGGTGAATTGAGATGGCGGCGGTCGAGATCGCGCGGCAGGATTCGATTCTGGTGGTCGCCATCAACCGGCCGGAGGTGCGCAACGCCCTGGACGCGGCGACGGCGGCAGCGCTGGCCGAGGCCTTCCGGGCATTCGATGCTGATGCGGATTTGAACGTTGCGATCCTGACCGGCGCGGGCGGAACGTTCTGCGCGGGCGCGGATCTGAAAGCCATCGCGGCGGGACAGGGTAACGAACTGCGCGAAGAGGGCGACGGCCCGATGGGGCCGACGCGTATGCTGCTGTCAAAGCCGGTAATCGCGGCGATTGAAGGGTACGCGGTCGCGGGTGGCCTGGAACTGGCGCTCTGGTGCGATCTGCGGGTGGTGGCGCGCGACGCGACGCTGGGAGTCTTCTGCCGGCGCTTCGGCGTCCCGCTGATCGATCTGGGAACAATCCGCCTGCCGCGGCTGATCGGGCAGAGCCAGGCGCTCGACCTGATCCTGACCGGGCGTGCGGTTTCGGGCGACGAAGCCTTGCGGATGGGACTGGCGAACCGGTTGGCAGAGCCGGGGCAGACGCTCGAAAGCGCGATCGGATTGGCCCGCACACTGGCCGATTTCCCGCAGGCCTGCCTGCGTTCGGACCGGCTCTCCTGCTACGAGCAGTGGCCGCTCACGACGGCCGAGGCGCAGCGCAACGAATTCCGGCGTGGCCTCGAGGTGATCGGCAGCGGAGAGAGCGCGGCGGGCGCGCGCAGGTTTGCCGCTACTTCAAAGGCCGGACCGCGACTTCCTTGAAGAACACGATGTCGTTGTCGCTGTGGTTTTGCAGGCCGAAATAACCTTCGAGCGGACGGCGGCCGCGCTGCGGCTCAAAATCGAACTTGCGGGCCGGGACCGGCTGGCCCTCGGTGTAGTCGGTCACCTTCACGCCGTTCACGACCACGATGGTGTGCGGCCCATCCAGCGTGATCTCCATGGTGTTCCATTGCGGACCGGGCTTGCCCGGAAAGGCCAAAGGCTTGGTCAGCGAGTAGAGCGTGCCGGTGACGTGATACTCGTCTTCATTGGATTTCTCGGGATGGTTGTCGATCTGCACTTCGTAGCCGTAGTGCACGGGCATCCACTCTTCGCGCGGTTCGAGGGGAATGCGGATGAAGACGCCGGAGTTGTCGTTCTCGTCGCGCATCCTGTAGACCACGCGGATGACGCAGTGGCCCAGTTTGCCGCCCGTCCACCACAACAGCCCCATGCCGCCGTGAGTCTGGATCAAGCCGTTCTCGACCGTCATGTGACCAGGGCCGACGTGCTGCCAGCCGGCCAGGTCACGCCCGTCAAAAAGCTGTTTCCACTCCGGCGAGGCTGCCTGGAGCGGAAGGTAGCAGAGGGATAAACAAATCAGTGGGAAAAATCGTTTATGCATAGCGAAAGCACATTCTAGCGCGGAGCCAGGCGTGCGATGCGCCGCTGCCGGCCAGGCGACGCAGTTCATCGACTGCGGCGCGCGCGTTCAGGAACATTACGGATTTCTCCCGCCATGTCTATCATGGAAGGGTGCGGCGCGCGTCTACTCTGGTGGTGCTGTCGGCGGCTTTTTGCCTGGCTATCGCCGGCACGTTCATTTTCGCCTACCGCGCCGGACGCCACGCGCACCTGCTGCGGTGGGAGAACGAGCCGATCCGGCCGTGGATGAGCGTGCCCTTCATCGCGCACACGCATCACGTGCCGGCGAACGTGCTGTATTCGGCTATCGGGCTGGAGCCGCGCCCGCATGACCGGCGGCCGCTGCGGGCGATCGCGCGCGAGCGGGATCGTCCGGTCGGCGAGCTCATCCGCAACCTGGAGCAGGCGCTGGCCAGCGCGGGCCACGTGCACCCCGCGCCCGAATCTCCCGGAGGCCGGTCGCCCTGATGCGCGAACAGCTTCTGGCCGCGCTATCGCAATACGGTTCGCCGGTGCTCTTCGGAGTCACCGCGGTGGCAGCCATCGGGCTGCCCCTGCCCGTGACCCTGCTGCTGGTGGTCACCGGCTCGCTGGTTGCACAGGGGGTCATACCGCTGTGGGTGGCGATCGCCGCAGCCAGCGCCGGCGCCATCAGCGGCGATCAAATTGGATATATCGTCGGCCGATGGGGCGGCACCGCGCTGCTGGCGCGCTTCAGCGGCGCGTTGGGCGGCGCCGGGAAACTGGCCGCGGCCGAAGCCCACGCGCGGCGCTGGGGCGGACCGGGCGTCTTCTTCACGCGCTGGTTGGCGACCCCGCTTGGTTCCGTGATCAATCTGAGCAGCGGCATCGCGGAGTATCCCTGGATCCGCTTTGTGCTGTGGGATGTTTTGGGCGAAGTGCTGGGCGCCGTGATCTACATCCTGCTCGGCCGCGTGTTCAGCGATCGCGTATTGGCCCTCAACGATCTGCTCAGCAATTTCACGTGGGCCATGGTGGCGCTGCTGGTGGCTCTCTGGCTGGGCTGGAAACTGTGGGGGCTGCGTCGGTCTACTCGCCCATTACCTTGATGATGACGCGCTTCGCGCGGCTGCCATCGAACTCCGCATAGTAAACCTGCTGCCAGGGGCCGAAATCCAGCTTGCCTTTGGTCACCGGCACGATCACCTGGTGGTGCACCAGCAGGCTTTTCAAGTGCGAGTCGCCGTTGGTCTCGCCCGTGGCATGATGGCGGTAGTTCTGGCGGAATGGCGCCAGCTCTTCCAGCCACTCATCGATATCCGCCAGCAGGCCGTCCTCGGCATCGTTGACCCAGACTCCCGCCGTAATATGCATCGCAGACACCAGGATCATGCCTTCCTGAATGCCGGTCTTGCGCAGGGCTTCTTCCACCTGCGGCGTAATGTTGATGTACTCGCGGTGTTTGCTGGTGCGGAACGTCAAATACTCGGTGTGAAACTGCATATTGGGATGTTAACTCTGGTAGCATGCTGTTCATGGAGCCTGGCCGCATCCTGATTGTCGACGACGACGCGGCCCTGCTCCGGCTCATGCGCACGTACCTGTCGCGGCTGGGCTATGCGGTGGACACCTGCCAGGGCGGCGCGGAGGCGTGGGCGCTGGTGGAGGCACGTCCCGCGGCCCACGCGGTGGTGGTCGTCGATGCGAACATGCCGGGTATGTGCGGCGAAGAGCTTGGCCGGCGGATTCTGGACCGTGACCCCGCGGTGCGCCTGGTGCTGATGAGCGGCTATCCGGCGGACTTGAGCGTGTCCCCGAATCTGGACGCGCGGCGCGTCGGCTTCTTACACAAGCCCTTCGTACCGCGGGAGCTTGCCGACGTAGTGCGCGCGCGCCCCAAATCCGGCCTCAACGGGCTGTGACCTCGCCGTAGAATCTCCAGCTAGACACAAAGCCCGCATCCAGGCGCTGCTTCGTCAAACTGGCGCGGACCATCTCCACGGGAATCGCGTTCATCTTCAAGATAGCGTCGTGGAACTCGCGGTTGGACATTTTGCCCGAGTCCACCAGCTCGCGATGCAGCGCGCGGAATTGCAGGGCACCGAGCATGTAAGCCACCTGGTACAGCGGCCCGTAATAACCGGATTCGACCGAACGGCGGACCTCGCCGGCCGCATTCTCCCGTTCGAAGCCAACCCGGTTCACCAGGAAGTCGACGCACTCCTGCGCGCTCATCTTACCCAGGTGAAAACTGAGCGAGAAGATGATCCGAGCGCAGCGGTGCATGCGCCAGAACAGCGCGCCGATGCGATCCTCAGGCGTCTTGGTGAAGCCCTGATCCCACAGCAGCATCTCCCAGTGCAGCGCCCAGCCTTCGACCGAGAACGGCGTTTCAAACACGTCGCGATACGGCCGGTAGCGCTCGCTCATGAACTCCTGCAGGAAGTGCCCGGGAATGACCTCGTGGAAGGCGGTGGCACGCGAGAAGTGCCGGTTGTTCCCGCGCATGGTCATAAGCTTCTGCTCCTCGGTCATGCTCTCGACCGGATAAGAGACGCTCAGGATCTCGCCGCCGGTGAAGAAAGGATTGATGCGCTGGCGCTCGGGCGACATCATCTCCATGCGCCAGGTATCGGCGGCCAGCGGCGGCACGGTCACCAGATCGTGCGACCGCACAAAATCGATCGCTTCGAGCACCAGGCCGCGGATGAAATCGGGCTGCTGGCCGGGCGGCACGTAGTCGGTTTTGACGTGTTCAAGCGCCTTCTTCCAATCGTCGCCGTAACCCAGGTCGCGCGACGCGCGCAGCATCTCGGCGTCGCACCAGGCGAATTCGCGATTGGCGATCTCGATGATCTGCTCGGGCGTGTAGGGGATCATTTCGTAATTGAGTTCGCTCAGCAGCATGTCGCGGCCCACGGCGTCGCCCACGATGGTGTCGTGATCGCCGGGCTTGATGCCAGCCAGCTTTTCACGGATCTGCCCCGCGTACTTTTCCATGGCCGTGTTGGTCTTCTGGTACGGCTGGGTGACCCACCAGGTGAACATGGGATCGTAGCCGTTGTAGAACTCGAACCAGCCTTTCAGGGTTTCGCGCAGGCGATCGACCATGCGCGCCGCGCGGAATGCGTCGGTCTTTTTGATCTCGATGCCGCCCGGTTTCCCGGCCTGATCGATGCGCTTCGACAACTCGTCGATCTGTTTCGCGATGCGGTCCATGGCGGCTGCGGCCGCCGCGGGATCGAGCGGATCGACCCGCTGCCGGGCTTCTTTGAGTTCGACGATGGTGGGCTCGAACGGCAGCAGCTCCGCAATTTCAGCGAAGCGCTTGTGGTTCAGATCGAGCTGGCGGAGTTCGTGATCCAGCTTGTTGCGGAAGAGGATGTAATCGATGCGCCCCTCCTCGGGGAGGCTCTCGAAATCGACCTGCGTGAGCGCCGCGCGCCACGCTTCGTAGAACTGGCGCATGACGCGCTCGGTAGTGGGCGACATGGACATGTCGTAGAAGCGGCGCAAGCTTTGGAGATCGGCGGTGTAGCGCTCGACCAGCGGGCCGAGATCCGCGGGCGTTGCGCCCAGGATTTCGTGCGCGCCGGGCGCCTGGTAGGGCTGCGGAGCGGGCCGTTGCGCGGGCTGCGCACACAATATCGCGGCGCCGGCCAGAAAGGCGGCAAGGGACGTGCTGAGTCGGCTAATCACAGGCTTCCGTTATATCGCATGTACGGGGCGTTGTCGATCAAGCCCGCTGTGCGGTAACTGCACCTTTCCTTACAGAAGCGGAATCCTCCGGATCCGGTTCCTCCATTCTTCGGCGTCAGAAGCGCCCCACACATCGGGATCGGGCAGTCCTTCGAGTCCGGCGTCGTTGGCCGATAGAAAATCGATCGCCGGTTCGCCGCGCTTACACCCGGTAACTGGGGACTGGCAGGAGGACGGGCGGATGGGCACTGCCCGTGGCCCTCACTTCACCAGGCGAGGGCCCACGGGCGGAAGTCCGGCCAGCGCCGACAATTTACTATGCAGCTCCGCGTAGGCCTCGCGCACACTGTCGTAACCTGCGGGAGCTGGTTCACCGCCGGCCGCGCCCTGCGCATCCGCGATGGCGAACGTGTGCTGCACTTGGCGGATGGCGACCAGCAGCATCTTGATCTCGGTGTCGTCGAGGGGCACCAGATGAGGCGTCACATCCGCAGTATAGAACAGCCGCGGGGAGCCAGGACTAGCCCAGGATCTGCTGCCAATCCATCTGGGCCGCGACCTGCTGTCCGATTTGGACGAGTGTGGGTATGGCGGAGAGATCGGCTTCGTCGATGTCGCTGGGCAGCAGCGGATTGAACGTCTGTAGGACTCCCGGCCACTGCCGCTTCACGGCTTTATCAACCCAGTCCTCACCCGTGTCGACCAGCGTGCCCGTCGCCCACGCGATGGTCTGGATCAGACCCTTGGGCGGATTCGGAGACGCCGGAAAGTAGCCCGTACCGAGGTCGATGACATGCGTGTCGTTTGCCTGGAAGTCGTCATATTCGAACGCTTCCACACAAGCTTGATAAGCCGGGTTCGCCGTGCCGCCCGTGCCGCCGTCGAAGAAATACAGCGTCTGTCCGGCAATGTTGCCGATCTGCCAATGATCGAAATATGTGGGAGCGCAGGCGGAGGCCGTAGCCGCGTCGATCATCTTGGCGCCCCCCGTCACCTGGCTGTTCTTGGGATTGTCTTTTACGAAGAACCAGTTATGACCGTCCATGGCGGTCGCCGAGATCATGATGCGCAGCGGGCTGTCGTTTACCGTCCAGGCCGCCGCCGTTCCCAGCACGCTCACCAGCACGTTGTACAGGTTCCTGGGATCGTACATGTACCCGCGCAGCACGCGCTTGCCTTCGGCCTCGATGCCGGCCGGCGTGAAGATTTCCTTCGATCGCTCAGTGTAGACGGTAAGCAACTCATTAGCGGGAATACCGGCGGCCACCGCCGCCGTCAGGAGGGCGCCAGTCGAGGTGCCCCCGCAGAAGTCGATGTGATCCCGCGTCACGCCGCCCAGTTGCGATTCCAGTTTCATCAGACAGCAGCACGGGATGATGCCCCGGATGCCGCCGCCGCGGATCGATATCACGTTTCGCATACACACCCCCAGTCAATTGCCAGCATACGCTATGGTGACAAGGAAACCCGGCCGCGTTTCACCATGAGCATAAGCTAGGCTTATGTTAGAATGGCGTTGTTGCATCTTTCCGAGGCCAAGCTTTTCAAGGAAATCTCCCAGACCAGAAGTATCAGCCGGGCCGCGAGCCACTGTGGAGTCAGCCAGTCGGCGGCCACCCAGCACGTGCAGGAAGTGGAACGCCGGCTGGGCTTTGCGCTGGTGGATCGCAGCACGCGTCCGCTCACACTCACCGAAGCCGGAAAACTGTACGCGGATTACTGCCGCGACATCCTGCGGCGCAACGAACAATTTCTTTCGGCGCTGGCGCGGCTGAAGGGTTCCGCCGAGGGAACCGTGCGGGTCGCTTCGATTTACTCGATCGGCCTTTCTGAAATGTCCCACCTGCGCGATCTGTTCGAACAGCGTCACCCGCAGGCCCAGTTGCACGTCGATTATCTAAGGCCGGACAAAATCTATGACGCGGTTCTGGCCGACGCGGCAGATCTGGGGCTGGTGAGCTATCCGGTGGCCAAGCGCGAGCTGGCTGTGATCCCCTGGCGCAAGGAACGCATGGCGGTCGCTGTAGCGCCGTCGCATCCGCTGGCCACCCGGACCATACTGGTGCCGGCGGATCTCAACGGTCAGGATTTCGTAGGTTTCGACGAGGACTTGCTCATCCGGCGCGAACTCGACCGGTTCTTCCGCGAGCACGGCGTGGACGTAAGGCAGATCATGCAGTTCGACAATATCCAGACCATCAAAGAAGCCGTGGCGCTGGGATCCGGAATCAGCATCCTGCCCGAACGCACGATGCAGACCGAGATCAATCAAGGCCGGCTCGTTTCCGTGCCGCTCCATGCGCCGGAACTGGTGCGTCCGGTGGGCATCGTGCATCGCAAACGGAAGAAGTTCAATCTGGCGGCGCAGGCTTTCCTGAATCTGCTGTGCGAACAACCGGTGGCCCACGCATGAAACAGTGGAAGAAAAAGATGGCGATCACGATCCTGGCCGCCACGACCGCGCTCACGGTGGGGTTGGCGGGTGGAGACATCGTCGGCGCTGTGCGCATCGCCTGCGACGCGCGGAATTTCGCGCTGGCCGATCGCGAGATTCAAGCTTACCGGACGTCGGTGGGCGTCACGCCGGATCTGGCCGAAGCGCTGTCGTGGCTGGCGCGCGGCACGCTGGCGGATACGCAATACGATCGCGCGGATGGCTACGCCATCGAGACACGCAAGCTCGCTCTCGATTTGTTGAAGCGTCAGGGAGCGGGCAATTCTTCGCTCGCCACCGCCTTAGGCGCCGCCATCGAAGTGCATGCGGAGGTGCTGGCCGCGCGGGGACAGCGGCCGGAGGCGGTCGCCTATCTGCGCACTGAGATCGCGGCCTGGGGCGGCACGCCGCTCGCGGCGCGCATTCAGAAAAACATCAACCTGCTGACTATGGAAGGCAAGCCCGCGCCGGCGCTCGACGAAGCTCATTGGATCGGCGCACGGCCGCCGTCGCTTACCGCGCTGAAGGGCCACCCGGTGTTGCTGTTCTTTTGGGCGCATTGGTGCAGCGATTGCAAAGGCGAGGTGCCGATCCTGGCACGCCTGATGCAGACCTATGGTCCTAAGGGATTGGTGTTGGTTGGACCAACCCAACTCTACGGCTATACCGCGGACGGAGATGCAGCGCCGGAAGCGGAAACACGCTACATCGAAGCAATACACCGGGAGTATTACTCATCGTTGGGAAAGATGCCGATCCCCTTGAGTAGTCGAAATTTTCAACGATATGGATGTAGCACGACCCCGACTTTAGTACTGCTGGATCGAAATGGTGTAGTCCGGATGTATCATCCGGGGGCGATGCCTTACGAGGCTCTAGCAGCGCAAGTCAAGCGCTTTTCGAACGCGCCGGCGGCTCACCCTTCCCTATGAATTCGGCATAGCTTTCCAGACAGCGAATGAGGCTTTCGACGGCGTTCCGGCGGGTATAGAGTTCCGCCAATTGCTTGTGAATCGTCTTCGTATTACGATTCCCGAGGTTCCCAACAGAAGCACCCATGCCTTAGTACTATCAGACGGTTGTGGGGACCACAATACCCTAATAATAGGCATAAAAAACAAGTCCCCTATTTGGGGGCACTGCGGACGCCCAAGATTGCCGCGATCTGGTCGGCGTTGTTCGGCACGACCACCGGCCCGTTGCCGAAATGCGACACGATCGCGCCCGCGCCGGGAGCTTCCAGTTTGCCCGTGTGGTAGCGGTAGATGTAGTCCGGGTCCTTGAGCACGTTGCCGGTGAGGACCGCGATGACGTCGGCATTCACCGCCACTGTACCCGCCGAAACCAGCTTGCGCAGTCCGGCCAGAGTGGCGGCGGATGCCGGCTCGCAGCCGATTCCGCAGCGCCCGATGATGGCCTTGGCGTCGGCGATTTCCTGTTCGCTGACCTTCTCCACCACGCCACCCGAGCAACTCACTTCGCGCAGCGCCTTGGGCCAGGAGACGGGATCGCCGATTTTGATGGCTGTGGCCAGTGTCTCCGGGTGGGTCACGGGCGCGAAGCCGCGCGCCGGGTCGTGCGTCAGATCGTAGAACGGCGCGGCGCCTTCGGCCTGGATCACGGCCAGGCGCGGCATCCTCTGGATGAAACCCCAGGCGCGCAACTCGCGCAGTGCTTTGCCGAACGCGGAGGTGTTGCCCAGGTTGCCGCCCGGCAGCACGATCCAGTCCGGCGGGTTCCAGTCGCGCTGGTCGAGCATCTCGACGATGATGGATTTCTGGCCCTCGATGCGAAACGGGTTGATCGAGTTGAGCAGGTAGATGCCGAGCCGTTCGGCGAGCACGCGCACCAGGGCGAGGATCTGGTCGAAGTTCGCCTCCACCTGCAAGGTCAGGGCGCCGTATTCGAGCGCCTGGGCCAGCTTGCCGTACGAAATGTTGCCGTGCGGGAGGAAGACGATCGGGTCGAGCCCGCCCGCGCTGGCATAGGCGGCCATGGACGCGGAGGTGTTGCCGGTGGAGACGCAGGCCACGCGCCGCATGCCGAGCCGCCGCGCTTGCGCCGCGCCGCAGGTCATGCCGTTGTCTTTGAAAGATCCGGTCGGGTTGAAGCCCTGATGCTTGAAGGTGAGCGCGTCGAGCCCGGCATACG
>DATKNQ010000311.1:0-7696 GCA_035541265.1 Bryobacteraceae bacterium | reverse complement strand
GACCGTGCGTATCTCGGGCGAGGAAGTCTGGCTCGATACCAAGCGCATCCGCCTGCGCCGCCGCTTGCCCAGCCTCAAGCGCCGCCTGCGTCCCGTCGGCCTGAAGCCGCGCAAGAAGGAGAAGTTCCCCGGCGAATGGGCGCAGCAGTTGGATGGCACCAGCATCTGCTCTTACCCGCCGGAAGACCTGGTCGTCGAAGACTATGGCCGCTTCCTGAAGAAGAAGGGCAAAAGCATCCTGTCCGAGGAGCGCGCCCACAGCGAGCCTTTCACCACATCCCTGCTCGATGGCATCGATCTGCGCGAGACGATTCGCAACTGGCATCAGAAAAAGATCTACGTGCGGCAATTGGACAAGATCGCCGGCGAGGTCGGCTCGGTGATCGTCATCTTCGACGAGGACCCGGGCGGCCGTTACTCGTACATGACTACGTGGCTGGGCGAGCATCAGAACGAGTCGGATATGGCGTTCTACTCCACCTTCCCGTTCGACAACTTAGTGGGGCCGGGCATCGGGCGCGGCGAATATGGCGGCTTCCTGATGAGCCTCCCTGCGCGCCGCATGTTCGATGTCTGGCAGGACCCGGACTACGACTTCGCCGAGAGCAAGCCGGAGCGTCTCCTCCTGGCGGGACTGGATTACTCGCTCGAGCGTTTCGTCGCGTACGTGGCCGCCAGGCCGCCACGCACCGTCTTTCGCAGCATCGCCGCGCGCTTCGGCCGCACCATCATCTACATCCCCATCGGCCAACTGTCACCGGTGGCGCTGAAGAAGATTCGCGTGGTGCACGTACTCGATGGCTACGACAAGCGGGACATCGCGAAAGACTATCTCTGGTGAAGAGGCCCTGTGCCGCTGGGTTAACATCGACCGTCCAGACTTCACCCATTTGTTGAGGGCCAACGGATGGATGGAAAGCGTTTTCCGGGCGCGCTCGCGGTCGATGATCCACGCCGCCGGCCCCTCAGCAAAGCGCCGCCATCAAAGCCCCGCGCGCCGTCGCGTGCAGCGGATCCATCGATACGCGCACTTCCGACAGCCGCAGCGGAAACTCCTCGGCTTGCAGAATCCTGGTGAAGTGATCCAGGAAGCCGCGCGGCATCGTAGTCCCGCCGCTCAGCACCAGCGGCACGGATTGCTCGATCTTCGGCAGCTTCTGCGCCGACGAAATCTGCGCGCGCAGCGACCCGATCAACTCGGTAATCACTTCCTGGTAGTACACGGTTAGCGCATTGTGTACCCGGTCCGTGGTGAAGCCGTTCAGTTGGAAGGCCTTTTCCTTCGAAATCCGCAGCCGGTTGGCGCGATCGCCGGTGACCAGCGCCGCGTTGGTGTCGATATAATCCCCAGCCTTGGGAACGCTGAAGCTGATCACCGGCACCGACAGCACCGCCAGGCACACATTACACAATCCACTGCCGCACGAAATGCCCACTCCGCTGAAATTCGACGACGCCAGTTCGCCATAGACCACTGCCAGCCCTTCCTCAATGGGAGTCGCCGTGTATCCCAGTTCGCTGAGAATCTGCCGGATGGACGCCTCATGATACCGGATCGCCCCGTTCAGACTGGGTCCTTGCGCGGGTACGCTAAAGAACACCTTCTGTCCCGGCGCGGCGGCCTTGCCCACCACCTTGGTGATGATCCGCCTCACCACCGCCAGGCTATGCGGCTCCTCGGGGTTCAGCACGCCGTTGGCCATGGGCCGGCGCGTCTCCACGTGGAAGACCTCGGCAAACCGTTCGGCGTCGTCGCCCGCCACCACGATTTCTTTCCCGTCCACTTGGTGGAACACGTTCTCACGCTGCAGAAGACTCTCTGCCAGCTTCGAATAAGGCAGCGTCAGGAACGCGTTCAGTTGCACGTCGTAGGTCTGCTTCTTGTCCTTGGCGCGCGCCACCACCATCCGGCTGGTGCCCACGTCCAGCCCCAGCGGTTGCGTGTATTCCTGTTCCTCGTTGCTCATAGCTCTTTCTCCCATCTCTTACTCGCTTAATCGAAGGGCTGGACCTGCTCGCGATGGATGCTCTCCGCGAGGCGTCTCAGCCGCTGCAGTTCATCCCCGTCAAAGCGCGACGGTTTGCGCGCCGCCCACCACCCCCAGGCAAGCAGCGCGACTCCGCATATGCCAGCCATTAACACGGCTGCTCCCCTTCTAGCGCGCCGCCGCGCTCGATGCCCGCTCCAGGACTAAGGTCAGCCCGCTGCCCATCGAGGCTGGCGTCGTGCCTTCCGGAACGCAACAGGCCGCCGCATCCGCGATGCGCTGCGCCTCCTGCTGCTTGCGCTTCTGCCATACCCGGAAATTGTCCTGCGTCTGGGCCACTGCATCCAGATTCGCCTGCATGCGCGCCATGTACTGGCCGGTCAGGCGGTCGAGCTCTGCCTGGATGGCGCGATTCTGTTCCAGTATCGCCGCTTCGAAATTCTGCAGGTCCCGCTGGCGCGAGTCTTCGTAGTCGGTCAGAAGACGCTGGCGGACGATCGCGTCCTGCAGGATGTCCTCGATCTTCGCCGAGCCCGCTTCCAATGCCATCATCAGCGCGCGGCGCTTCGCCTCCGGAGGCATCCCCGCAAGGTGCGGGCTGTTCAGCATTTCCGCTACTTTCAGCACGCCGTAGGTCAGGCGCGGCGGTTTTACGGCTCCGCCTTGGTAGATCTGCTCAAAGTCGGTCAGCAGGGCGGGAGGGTGCTCGCCCTTGGTGAGGCTAGTGGCGGGCCGTGGTTCGTTCTTCTCCGTCTCGATCACGGCTAACCGGCTATTCGGCCCATTGTGTGGTCCAGGGGCGGTTTCCTCCTGGTTTCCGTTTGACAACTGCAACATACGTTTCCACATTTGCGCGACTCCCATATCTGAAAGGCTTGCCGCCTGGGCGATGAGCTTGACGGCCTGCGCTTCCGTTTTTGATGTCCCGGTATCACCCTAGTAGTACTCTCGTCGAGATTTCCTCTCACCACTTTCAGTAAATGAGACCGAGAAGACTAAGATTTTTCACCCATCCAGACGACATATCTACTGTGGGAGGCAAGGAGTATATCCGGACACGTGAAGGACAGCAGCGGGTGCACCATACTCAGGTATCCCGGATCGCCGGCTTTATTGGAGATCCGGTGCTCCGCCTGCGATATTTGCGGGCGGCGGCGCCGAACCCGTTAGTCTCCCGGTCCCTGATCAGCCGCAGACTTCGCCGTTGGATCCTTTGGTCCGGCATTCTCGCCGCCCTGCTCGTCCCGTTTCTGATGAAGCTAGCTGCGGGCAGGCCCGATCCGCCGCCTCCGCATGTTCATCCGGCGGTCGCGCGGCCCGCGCCATTCGGCCCCGTCACCGCGATTATGCCCGTCTGGCAAGTCGAACGCACTGGCGATTCCGAGGCCTACAGCAACGGGCTGCGCATCGACACCCGCTACGTGGTCGCCAATCATCCGCGCGCGTACCTGGCTTTCTCGCAAGATACGCTGCGCAATCGCGGCCCTCTCTCCCGTACCCAACCGGCCGGCATCGTCTATCACACCACCGAGAGCTGCCAGGCGCCGTTTGAAGCGCAGGATACGCCGGTATTGAAGCGCCTCGGCGAATCCGTGCTCGCCTACGTCCGCCGCAAGCGGGCCTATCATTATGTAATCGACCGGTTTGGCCGCGTTTACTCCGTGGTCGCGGAGCCGGACGTCGCCTTCCACGCGGGGCATTCCGTGTGGGCCGGCGATGGCTGGCTGTATCTCGATCTCAACAGCGCCTTCCTGGGGGTGGCATTCGAGGCGCAGACCGGTGAGCCCGATAGCGCCCTGAGTCCCGCGCAGGTGCGCGCCGCCGCCATGCTCACCGAGATGCTGCGCAGCCGCTATCAGATCCCCGCCGGGAACTGCGTGACGCATGCCCAGGTCTCCGTGAACCCCTCCCGAATGCTGATCGGCTATCACACCGACTGGTCCGCGGGTTTCCCGTTCGCCGCCCTAGGTCTGCCCGATAACTACCGGCGCCCGCTACCTGCCCTCTGGGCCTTCGGCTTCAACTACGATCCTTATTGGCTGCGTACCGCCGGACAGTCGATGGCGTCCGGTGTCGAATTAGCCGAGCAGGAACTGGCGCGCCGCGCCGCCGTCGCTCATATGCCGCCCGGGGCATACCGCAAAGCCTTGCAAAAGCAGTACCGCACGCTGCTCGCGCAAGTGCGCCCCGCACGCCGCTAGTCCCCCTGCTCCTTCTGCGGCGGATCGGAAGGCTTGTAGTCGTTTTCCCGCATCACCTGCCGCGCCTTGTCCACCTCTTCCGGCAGCACGTAGAAGAATGCGCCCGTGCGCACCCGCTGGAAGATGAAGCCTCCCCGATACTCGTCCGCCTCTACTCCGTAATCCACTCCGGCATTACTGAAAATCGACTCCAGCCGCAACGCCTCGTTCAGCCGCTTGGCGATATACACGAGCACCGGCTCCTTGCCTTCAAAAAACGACGCTTCTTGGCGCATGTTTTCCTTGAGAGAAGCGGCGCCCGCCGCTATCTTCTCCATCTTAGGAGATTTTACATGCCAAAGACGATTGCGGACTTACCCGTCTGCCCCATCAGCCGCGACGAAGAGCTACACTGGCTCGCGCTGGTATTGGTTCCCGGCTTGGGCACTCGCATGGCGGGTAAGTTACTCGATCGTTTCCGCTCACCCGAAGCCGTCTTCCGCGCCTCCCGCACCGAGTTGGAGGGAGCCGGCCTGTCCGGCGCCGTGGCACAGAGTATATCGAGCGGCTGTTCCTTCGAGGACGCCCTCGAACAGCAGCAACGCATATCGGCAGCCGGCGCAGTCATCATCCCGCGCAACGATCCGCGCTATCCCGCGCTACTGCGCGAGATCTTCGATCCGCCGGTCGTGCTGTTTGCCCTCGGCCGGGTGGAGCTGCTCCAGCCCTTCCATTTCGCGGTGGTCGGCACGCGCCGCCCCACTCCCTATGGCCTGGCCGTTGCCGAAAAGCTTGCCGCCGACCTTGCCCGCGCCGGTCTCACCATCGTTAGCGGCATGGCTCGCGGCATCGACACCGCCGCCCACAAGGGAGCACGGGCCGCCGGCGGCGATACGATCGCTGTCTTGGGCTGCGGCGTAGACGTCGTATACCCGTCCGAAAACCGCAAGCTGGCCGGCGACTTGGCTGCCAAGGGCCTGATCCTCTCCGAATTCGCCATGGGTTCTACGGCTTTTCCGCAGAATTTCCCCATCCGCAACCGCATCATCAGCGGCCTCAGTTCCGGCGTCCTGGTGGTTGAAGGCGCCCAATACAGCGGTTCCGCCATCACCGCCAAGCTCGCCCTCGACCAGGGCAGGGAAGTCTTCGCCGTCCCCGGCAATATCACCTCACAGGCGAGCTGGGGTCCTAACTTGTTGATAAAACAGGGTGCCAAGCTTGTCCAGGATTGGAACGACGTGATTGTCGAGCTCCCCGCCGAGGTCCGCCGCCAGTTGATCGAGCGCGGCCGCAACCGCCTCCTCGGCTCGGGTGATGCATCCGCTGGAGCCGAATCCGCATCCCAGCTAAAGGGGTCGTTGCCCGAAATTGGCCGCCGGTTGCTCGCCACCTTGCAGGTGGATGCCGCCATTCATTTGGATGATCTGCTTCAGATTCTGCAAGATAGCTCTGCGTCCGAGCTCATCGCCGCGCTCTTCGAGCTGGAGATGTTAGGCTTGGTGAAGCAGCTTCCAGGAAAGAATTTTGTGAAAGTGTGGTAGCCTCTGGTTAAATCCTGGAGTCGTCAAACTGAAGTCTCATTATGCCTAAAGCTCTTGTAATCGTGGAGTCGCCCGCCAAAGCGAAAACCATTAATAAATATCTGGGCAAACAGTACGTGGTGAAGGCCTCTTTGGGCCATATCAAGGATCTGCCGAAGAAAGATCTGGCTGTGGACGTGGAGCACGGCTTCGAACCCCGCTACGAGATTATCGAAGGCAAACGCAAGCTCATCAACGAGTTAAAGCAAACCGCCAAGAAGGTCGATTCCGTTTACCTGGCCGCCGACCCGGACCGCGAAGGCGAGGCCATCTGTTTCCATCTGCAGGAAGAACTGCAAGGCAAGAAGAACGGCGAGCCGCAAATCTTCCGCGTGATGTTCAACGAGATCACCAAGAACGCCATCCAGAAGGCGTTCCAGAACCCCGGTATGGTGGACACCAAGCTGGTCGACGCGCAGCAGGCCCGCCGTGTGCTCGACCGCCTGGTCGGCTACAAGATCTCGCCGCTGCTTTGGGATAAAGTCCGCCGCGGCCTTTCCGCCGGCCGCGTCCAAACCGTGGCCCTGCGCGTGATCGTCGACCGTGAAGCCGAAATCGCCGCGTTCATCAAGAAAGAATACTGGACCCTCGACGCGGAGCTGGCCGGCCGCAAGCCGCCCGCGTTGACCGCGCGCTTGATCAAAAAAGACGATCAAACGCCCGAACTCGGCAGCCAAGAGGCTTCCGGCGATGTTCTCGCGCAACTCGATGGCGCCGCCTACACCGTCAAGTCGGTAACCACGCGCGAAAAGCGCCGCAACCCGGTCGCCCCGTTCATCACCTCCACCTTGCAGCAGGAGTCCTCGCGCAAGCTGCGCTTCAGCGTCAAGCGCACCATGATGCTGGCCCAGCGCCTCTATGAAGGCGTCGAGCTCGGCAAAGAAGGCGCCGTCGGCTTGATCACCTACATGCGTACCGACTCCACGCGCCTGTCCGCCGAAGCTGTGCAGGATGCCCGCGCTTACATCGCCGTGAAGTACGGCCCCGAGTTCCTGCCCGAGTCTCCCAACGTCTACCGCTCGAAGAAAGACGCGCAGGACGCCCACGAAGCCATCCGCCCCACGTTGATGGAGCACAGCCCCGACGACGTGGAAAAGTATCTCGCCGAAGACGAGCTCAAGCTCTACCGCCTGATATGGAATCGCTTCGTCGCTTCCCAGATGACGCCCGCCGTCTTCGACCAGACCACCATCGATATCAGCGCCCGCGGCAAAGACGCGAGCGAGTATCTGTTCCGCGCCACCGGCTCCGTCCTCAAGTTCGGCGGATTCCTCAAGGTCTACGAGGAAGGCAAAGATCAGTCCGACGAGGAAGACGAAGAGCTGAAGCACCGCCTGCCCGCGGTCGCCGAAGGCGAAATTCTCAAGCTGCGCAGTCTCTTGCCCGAGCAGCACTTCACCGAGCCGCCCCCGCGCTATAACGAGGCCACGCTCGTCAAGAAGCTGGAAGCTGACGGCGTCGGCCGCCCGTCCACCTACGCTTCCATCCTCTCCACCATCCAGGAACGCGAATACGTCAAGAAAGAAGGCGGCCGCTTCATCCCCACCGAACTCGGCAAAGTCGTCACCGGCCTGCTGATCGAAAGCTTCGACGATATCTTCGACGTCAAGTACACCGCCCGCATGGAGGAGGAGCTCGACGAAATCGAAGATGGCCAGATCCCCTGGCGCGCCGCCATCGGCGAGTTCTACGAGAAGTTCGACAAAGACCTGAAGCACGCCGAAGAGCACATGACCGACATCAAGCGGATGGAAAAACCCACCGACTTGACCTGCGAGAAGTGCGGCAAGCCCCTGGTCATCAAGTGGGGCCGCCACGGCAGCTTCATCGCCTGCACCGGCTATCCCGATTGCACCTACACGCGCGAGCTGACCGTCGATCTCCCGGACGTCGACAAAGTCGACTTGAGCGAGCAGGGCGAAGACGAATACTGCGAAAACTGCGGCCG
>DATKNQ010000310.1:0-8265 GCA_035541265.1 Bryobacteraceae bacterium | reverse complement strand
GACGAGGCCAACGCGACCGTCTCGCGGGCGCACGCGCACATCCGCTTCAATGCCCCGAGCGGCGAATATCGCATTTGCGACGACGAAAGCGAGTACGGCACACGTATCTTCCGCGACGGGCGGTCGATCGAAGTTCCGGCTGGCAACCGGCGCGGCGAACGTCTGCGCGCGGGGGATGAGATCTATCTGGGGCGGGCGTGCCTGCGGTTCGAACAACCCAGTCAATAGCCCTCGTCGCGGAGGCGCTCGACGGTCAGGCGCGGCTTCAAGTCCAGGTTGCGGATGAGCTTCTCAACGTGCTTTGCCAGTATGTCGCACTCAATGTTCACGCGGCTGCCTGGCTGGTAAGTCCCGAGAGTAGTGTTGCGGTAAGTATGCGGAATGATGGTTACGGAAAGTACTCCGGCTTCAAGAGCCGCGATCGTTAAACTAATACCGTCAATCGCAACGGAGCCTTTAAACACCAGGTAGGGATCGAGTTCGCCGGGCACGCGTATTTTCAGCCACCAGTTGTCGTCGCCCAACGCTTCGAGCGATAGAAACTCACCAGTCGCATCCACGTGGCCTTGCACGATGTGGCCGCTCAGGCGGCCGTTTGGCGAAAGGGGACGTTCCAGGTTCACGCGCGACGTGGTCCGCAGCGCGCCCAGGTTGCTGCGCCCCAATGTCTCGGGCGCTAAGTCGGCGCAGAATGACTCCGCGCGCACCTCCACGGCGGTGAGACAGACGCCATTCACCGCGATGCTGGCACCCAGCGTCATATCCTCCAACACCAGCCGGCAGCGGATGGTCAAACGCGCTCCGGCCGCGCGGCTCTCGACCGATTCCACCGTGCCCAGTTCTTCGACGATCCCGGTAAACATTCAGGCCTCTTTGAGGATGTAGCCTTCCACGGCGAATTCGTCCGGAGTGATACGGTGCAACTCCGTCCGTCGCACGCGGATCGCGTCAGCACGCCGGCGCCGGCCAGCACCGCCCGCCATGGACAGCGATTCAAGTCCGCCCAAAATCTTCGGCGCGTAGTAGAAGAAAATCTTGTCGGCCACGCCGGTTTCGAGCGCGGCCCAATTCACTTTGGCGCCCGCCTCGATCAGCACCGACAGGTACCGCCGCTGCGCGATCGCTTCTATCGCGGCGCGTAGATCGGAACGGCCGTCGCGTCCATCGAGAATCAGCACCTCCACGCCGCGGCTTTCGAGCGCCTTGCGGCGTTCCACTGGCGCCGCGGAAGTTCCGATCACCAGCACGTCGCCTGCCGCGCTACGCACCATCTGCGAGTCGACCGGCAGCCGCAAACGCGAGTCGAGCACCACGCGCAGCAACGGCCGGCTGCGCGGCAGACCGGTGCGATCGGTGAGCAGGCAATCGTCGGCCAAGACAGTGCCGATGCCGGTGAGCATCACGTCCGATTCGTGACGAAGCTGCTGCACGTGCGCGCGGGCTTTCTCGCTGGTGATCCAGCCGCGATTATCGTCCGGCGCCGCGATCTTGCCGTCCAATGTGAGCGCCGTCTTTAGGGTCACCAGGGGCAGGCGCGTGCGCATGAAATGTGCGAACGCTTCGTTCAGCTTCTCGGCTTCGGCGGAGAACGCGTCCGCGATCTCCGTCTCGATTCCCGCCGCGCGCAGTTGGCGGATGCCTTCGCCCCCGACCAGCGGATTGGGATCTTCGAGCGCCGCCAACACGCGCCCGACACCGGCCGCGATCAACGCAGCCGTGCACGGACCCGTGCGGCCCTGATGACAGCAAGGCTCCAGGTTGATATACAGCGTCGCCCCTCGCGCGCGATCGCCGGCTTCTTCGAGCGCCAGGATCTCGGCATGTTTCACGCCATTCCAGGTGTGGAAGCCGCGCCCCACAACCGCGCCATCGTGCACCAGCACGGCACCCACCATCGGATTGGGACTCGCCTGCGCCACTCCCATCCGTGCCAGGTCCAGCGCCTCGCGCAGGTACCGGGCATCCACGTCCTGCTGGAGATCGCTCATTTTTCAAATAAGGATGCGATGAACTTTTCCGGATCGAACGGCAGCAGATCCTCAGCCTTCTCGCCGACGCCCACATAACGGATGGGCAGGTTCAACTCGCGCGCGATGGCGATAACGATGCCGCCCTTCGCGGTGCCATCGAGCTTCGTCAGCACGATGCCCGTCACGCCGGATGTTTCGGTAAACTTGCGCGCCTGCTCCAGGCCGTTCTGGCCAGTGGTGGCGTCGAGCACCAGCAGCACCTCATGCGGCGCATCGGGAATCACGCGCGCGGCGGTGCGGCGCATTTTCTCGAGCTCGGCCATCAGATTGGCTTTCGTCTGCAGGCGGCCGGCGGTATCCACGATCACGTAGTCGACCTTGCGGGCGCGCGCCGATTGCAGCGCATCGAATAACACGGCGCTCGGGTCGGCGCCTTGATTCTGACGGATGACGTCGGTGCCCGTCCGCTGGCCCCAGATCTCCAACTGCTCGATCGCCGCCGCGCGAAACGTGTCGGCCGCGCACAACAACACGCTGCGTTGCTCGGCGCGGAAACGTTGCGTCAGCTTGCCGATGGTGGTGGTCTTGCCGGAGCCGTTCACTCCCACAACCAGGATCACCGCCGGCGGCTGCGCCACGCGCGGCATGGGACGCTCCGAAGCCTGCAGGATTTCGAGTAAATGCTCGCGGATGAGATTTTCGATCTCGGCGGCATCGCCTACCATGCTGCGGTCGACGCGCTCGCGAATACGGTCCAGGATCTCTTCGGTCGTGCGCACGCCGATGTCGGAGCTGATGAGCGTGAACTCCAGTTCGTCGAGCAAATCGGCGTCGATCTGCTTGGCGCCTTGCAGCATGTCTTCCAGCCGCGTGACCAGACCGGCGCGGGTTTTTTCCACGCCGCTCTTCAAGCGCTCCAGCAGAGACGGCTCTTGCTCGACCGATCCGAATAGCGTTTGGATCATTTTGGGACTATTGTAGCAATCATGGATCAGGTAGCGATTCTTGGTGCGGCCGGGCCGATTGGCCGGTATGTGGGGATCGAATTAGATCACCGCGGCATTCCGTTTCGTGCCGTGGGGCGCACGTCCAGCAAGCTCCAAGCGGCTTTCGGAAAGCTGGCGAACGCGGAGATCGTGGCGGCCGATTTGTCAGACGCGGGCGGAGCGCAACAGGCATTGCATGGCGTAGATACGATCATCTACGCGCTGGGAGTTACTTACACCGAGTTCCAACTCTATCCCAAGTTGATGCGCGTGGCCGTCGACGCCGCTGCGGCCGCCGGCGTCAAACGATTCCTGCTGGTGACCGGCGTCTATAGCTACGGCGTGCCGCAAACCAAGCGGGTCGCCGAAACGCATCCGCGCGTTCCTGTTTCGGTGAAAGGGCAACTACGCAAGGAGCAGGAAGACATCCTGATGGCGGCAGGCGAACGCGGTGCGTTCCAGAGCATGATCGTCCGGCTGCCCGATTTCTACGGGCCGTATACTCACAGCCTCGCCAGTATGATCTTCGAAGCGGCCGTGGCCAATAAAACCGCCAACTGGATGGGGCCCGCCAACACGCCACACGAGTTCGTTTTCGTACCGGACGCCGGGCCGGTGATCGCGGAACTGGCCGCGCGCGACGATTGCTACGGCGGGGCCTGGCACTTAGCGGGACCGGGCGAAATCAGCGCGCTTGGATTCATCCAGAAGATCTACCAGCAGCTCGGGCGGGAGCCCAAGTTCCGCAGCGTGGGCCGCACCATGTTGCGCGTTATGGGCTGGTTTAACCCGCTCATACGGGAAGTGCCGGAGATGTTGTATCTGCAGGAGACGCCGGTCTTACTTGACGATGACAAGTTACTGCATAAGTTAGGCACGGTACATAAGACCAGTTACGACGACGGCATCAGGCAGACGCTAGAATGGATGCGGGGCGGAAACGCGCACTGAAGTGCCGCAGGAACGGAGGCTCCTCGGCGATTTCGAGGCCGCGAATCTCGTCTTTGCGCGCGTTCACTTCCAGGATCGCCTCCACTACATAATCGATGTGACTCTGCGTATAGACGCGCCGCGGAATCGCCAGCCGCAGTAACTCGTGCCGCGCCTGATCGCCGAACATGACCGATCCGATCTCCACCGAGCGGATGCCCGCATGCCGGTACAACTCCACCGCCAAGGCCTGTCCCGGAAACTGCGCGCGTGGAATATGCGGCAGCATGCGCGCCGCATCGATGTAGATGGCATGGCCGCCGGGCGGCTCCACAATGGGCACGCCGTGATCAGCGATGTGACGTCCCAGGTACTCGGTGGACACGATGCGATAGCGCAGGTAATCCGGATCGAGCACTTCTTCGAGGCCCACCGCAATGGCTTCCAGGTCGCGCCCGGCCAGGCCGCCGTAAGTCGGAAAGCCTTCCGTCAGAATTAGCAGGTTGGTCTCCTGCACCGCCAGGCGGTCGTCGTTTGTAGATAGAAATCCGCCGATGTTGGCGAAAGCATCCTTCTTCGCGGAAAACGTGCATCCGTCCGCCAGCGAAAACATCTTTTGGGCGATGCGTTTCGGCGTCCAATCCGCGTAGCCGGGCTCGCGCTGCTGGATAAACCAGGCATTCTCCGCGAAACGGCAGGCGTCCAGATAAAGGGGAATACGGTAGCGCGCCGTCACCGCACGCACGGCCTCAATGTTCGCCATCGACACCGGCTGGCCGCCGCCCGAATTGTTGGTAACGGTCAGCATCACGAGTGGGATGTGCTCCGCGCCGGTTTCGACGATCAGGCGCCCGAGCGCTGCCACATCCATGTTGCCCTTGAAATCGAGGCGCGCCTGCGTGTCGGCGGCCTCTGGGATGGGTAGATCCACAGCCCGCGCGCCGGTGAATTCGATATTGGCGCGCGTGGTATCGAAATGTGTGTTGTTGGGGACCACGTGCCCCGGACGGCACATCACGGTGAAAAGAATGCGTTCCGCGGCGCGCCCCTGGTGCGTGGGAATCATGTGGCGGAAGCCCGTCAGATCGTCCACCACGCGCTTCATGCGGAAGAAGCTCTCGCTGCCGGCATACGATTCGTCGCCGCGCATCAGCGCCGCCCACTGCGCGGTCGACATGGCGCTGGTCCCGGAATCGGTGAGCAGGTCGATCAGGATATCTTTCGCTGCAATCAGGAACAGGTTGTAACCGGCGGCTTCGAGCAGCCGCGCGCGCTCCTCGCGCGTAGTCTGGTGCAGCGGTTCCACGCTCTTGATCCGGAATGGCTCGATGATGGTCTTCACAAGTACAGTATCTCCGGACGGAGCGGCGTCCGCCACCCCGTGCGATGATGATGATTTGAGCCCGCTCTTTCTTGCCTTGCTGGCACTCGATCTTTCCGGCGCCGCGCACGATCTGGCGCGCAGCGTCGCCAATGCGGTGGCGCACGAGCCGGTCGTCCTCAGCGTGCGCAATCTGTCGACGCTCGGCCCCGGCGAATCTGCTGAGATCCAGCAGGCATTCGAATCGGAACTGAAAACGGCGGGCACCGCGAGCGCGGAAGTCGCGTTAACGATCTCCGAGAACCTGACCCAATACATCCTGCTGGCCGAGATCGAGCGCGGCGGCACGCGGCAGGTCCTGCTGGAGTCGTGGGCGCGCAGCGCCGCCAATTCGACGGCCGCCAGGCCAGACTCAGGACGCGTGACCCTCGAGAAGAAACTGCTGTGGGAGCAGGATCAACCCATCCTCGACGCAGTCGAAACCGGAGATGCGACTCTGGTGCTCGACGGTGCGCGCGTACTGCTGGTTCGCGCCGGCACGGAACAATCGATGCCCGTTACAACCGGACAGGCATGGCCACGCGACCTGCGCGGGCGGCTTTCCGTCAACGGTTCCGCGTTCACGGTCTGGTTGCCGGGAACGGTCTGCCGGGGCAGCATAGCGCCGCAGCTAACTCTTGAATGCGGCGAGTCGCAGGACGCCTGGCTGCTGGGCCCCGCGGCCATCGCGGTGTTCGCGCCCGCACGCAATTTCTTCACGGGCCACATCGATGTAGAACCCGGCGGCGCGCGCGACGTGCCGCCATTCTACAGCGCCGCGCCCGATGGCGACGCATGGATTCTGGCGGGGACCGACGGCCGCGCGCGCATCTACACGCACGCGTGGGAGGCGGCCGGCAACATCGATCAATGGGGCAGCGACATCGCCGGGATCCAGACGCCGTGCGGAGCGCGCATTCTGGCGACCCGGCCCACCGGCCTTGCCGAACCGGATGCGATCCAGCCCTACGAGCTCATCGGCAATGCAGCAAGTCCAGCCGGCCCCGCGGTCGAATTTGCAGGGCCGGTTACCGCACTGTGGTCCGCGGGCAAAGCGGCCACCGCTGTCTCGCGCGATCTGGAAACCGGACGCTATGCGGCCTTTACACTGGCTCCCGCTTGCGGTTCTTAGCGCGGCGGCGTTGTGCGGCGCCGCTACGCGGCCGCATTACGGCGGAACGCTGCGTATCGAGATGCGGTCCGCCACTCCCGATAGCGGCCCTCTTGCATCTCTGGCATTCGAGACCCTGGTGCGGCTGGACGCCTCAGGCGTCGCGCAGCCCTGCCTAGCGGTGAGCTGGCAGCATGACACCGCGTTCCGGCGCTGGCAATTCAACTTGCGGCCGGGAGTCCGCTTCCACGATGGATCGCCGCTCAGCGCGGCCGCGGTGGTCGCGTCGCTCGAAGAAGCTCTGCCGGGGATGGCGCTTGGGGGCAACGGCGAAACCGTTACGATTCGCGCCGATCGTCCGGTTCCCGACCTGCTGCTGGTCCTCGCGCACGATGCTCGCATTATGGGCCGTGACAATCTCGGCACTGGCCCATTCCGCCTCACCGCGTTCGATCCCGGCCACCACGCTGCGTTCGCAGCCAACGAAGATTACTGGGGGGGCCGGCCGTTTCTCGACGCGATCGATATTCAATTGGGCCGCGCGCTGCGCGATCAATTCGCCGACCTCGAGCTGGGTAAGATCGACGTCGCGGAACTCGCGCCCGCCGATGTCCGCCGCGCCTCGGCGCATGGCCGGGCTATCTGGACGTCCGGCGCCGTTAACCTGATCGCCCTCCGATGTGCACCAGACTCGCGCTTGTGCGAAGCTCTGGCGCTCTCCATAGACCGCGCGGCCATGCACACGGTGCTGCTGCAGAAGCAGGGCGAAATCACAGCCGCGCTGCTGCCGCAATGGATCAGCGGGTACGCCTTCGCCTTTCCCACCGAGCAGGATCTGGCCCGCGCACGCTCGCTCACTACCGCGCTGCAGGCCGCCGCGCGCACGGTTTCTCTGAGCTACGATCCGGCCATTCCGGCATCCCGTGCGTTGGCCGATCGCATCGCCGTCAATGCGCGTGATGCCGGAATCACGGTGCAAGTCTCCGCGCAGAATGCGCAGGCGGCGCTGCGGCTGGCCGAAATCCGGTTGCCTTCGGTGAGTCCCGCGCGCGCCCTGACGGCACTCGCCGCGGCTCTCAAGCTGGAAACGCCCGCGACCGCTTTCACCGTCGCCGCGCTTTACGACGCCGAACGCAAGCTGCTCGATGGCGACCGCGTGATCCCGCTTTTCTACGTGCCTGACGAGTACGGCGCCGCTGCCCGCGTGCGCGTTTATGCGCCGCCTCCGGTCACGCGCGCGGGCGAATGGCGATTCGAAAACGTCTGGCTCGCGGGAGCAGCGCCATGACGTTCCGAACCCGTCTGTTGCTGATCGTCGCGCTGGCCGTCGTGCTGGCGGTTGTTTTTGTGGGCGCGATCGTGTCTACAACCACCAGCCGCACCTTCGAGCGGGACGATCAACAGCGGGTCGCCGCACTCACCGCGCAATTCCGGCAGGAGTATCTGCGCCGCCAGCGCGAGATCGCCCGGCACGTCGAAGAAATCGCCGGCGCGGATAGCACGCGCGAAATGGTGATCGCGCTCAGCCGTCCGGACGCCGACCCGGCGGCATACGTCGACGCTGCGCAACCGCTGGCCGCGGCGCATAACCTCGATTTTCTGGAGCTGGTCTCCGCCACGGGCAGCATTATTTCTTCGGCGCAGTGGCCGGCGCGCTTCCTCTATCAGGAAAACTGGGTGACGCAGCGCGACGACTGGAACGCGCAGGAGCCTTTCCTGAAGCGCGAAGAGCTGCCCAACGACAAGGCGCTGGCACTGGTCGCGGTGCGTGTCGCGACAGTGGAAGGCAGCAAGCTGTACGTGATCGGCGGCGAGAGCCTGGACCGCGATTTCCTGGCGTCATTCGTGCTTCCGGCTGGTCTGCGGGCGCTGCTCTATCGCGAGCCGCAGTCGATCATCAGCGCATCC
>DATKNQ010000309.1:0-30508 GCA_035541265.1 Bryobacteraceae bacterium | reverse complement strand
AACAATCCGGAGCTGATGGGGCGCATCCAGGCAGCCATGCTCTCCGGTGTGGAGCAGATCGAGTTGCAGTTGCGCCGCATGCTCGACGATCAGCAGGGCGGCGCGGTTCGCAGTGACGCCGCCGAGCCGGTTCCGCCGGGTTATGCGGATGCCGTGGCCGAGTACTTCCGCCGGCTCAGCAAGGAAAAGTGACCGCCGCAACGGCCATAATAAAGTATGCCCTTCGCGTCGATCCCCGAAATCATTGACGAAATCCGCGCGGGCCGCATCGTGGTCCTCGTGGACGATGAAGACCGGGAAAACGAAGGCGACCTCACCATCGCGGCCGAGAAAGTCACGCCCGAGATCATCAACTTCATGGCCACGCACGGCCGCGGCCTGATCTGCCTGGCTCTGACTCCGGAGCGTTGCGACGACCTGCGCCTGCCGCTGATGTCGCCGTTGAATACCTCCAACTTCGGCACGGCATTCTGCGAATCGATCGACGCCCGCGATGGCACCACCACCGGCATTTCCGCCGCCGATCGCACGCGCACGATTCTGACCGCCATTCAGCCCGATTGCCGTCCCGGCGATCTGGCGCGGCCCGGCCACGTTTTTCCCCTGCGCGCGCGCGAAGGCGGTGTGCTCGTGCGTGCCGGCCAGACCGAAGGCTCCGTCGACCTGGCCCGCCTCGCCGGTTTGACGCCCGCCGGCGTCATTTGCGAAATCATGAACGACGACGGCACCATGGCGCGTGTGCCGCAATTGATCGATTTCTGCGGGCGGCACGGCCTGAAGATGGCGTCCGTCGCCGACCTGATTCGTTACCGGCTGCAGCACGAACGCTATATCCGGCGCGTGGTGGAAGGCTGCATCGAAACAGACCTCGGCCCGTTCCGGACGTTCGGCTATACCAGCGATATCTCACCCGAGATGCACATGGCACTCATTCGCGGCGAGGTCGCCGGCAAAGAAGGCGTGCTGGTGCGCATGCATTCGCACTGCGTCTACGGTGATGTCTTTGGCTCCACGCACTGCGATTGCCAGAAGCTGGTTCGCGGCTCGCTGCAGCGGATCGCCGATGAGGGCTTGGGCGTGCTAGTGTACCTGCACCAGACCGGTCCCGGATTCCGGACGCAAAAGAACCCCGGCGGCACAGACCGCATGCTGTCACACAGCCGCGATTTCATGCACTATGCCGGCGCCGCGGGCCAGATGCAATTGCAGCACGAGAGCGGCATCGGCGCGCAAATCCTGTCGGATCTGGGCCTTCACACCATCCGCCTGCTCACCAACCATCCCCGCAAGATCGTCGCGCTCGAGGGTTTCGGTATCGAGATCGTCGAACAGGTGCCCATTCCCATTGCGCCGGCTCTGGCATAATTTCAGATCTTCTAGTATCATGAACGCGGGAGGGTATCTGTGTTCGAGATCCGCTCATCCGCCAGGCTGGACGAGATCGAGTCCATCCTGAAAGCCGCCGCGCAGCGCCATAATGCGCACGTAACGGTGATCAGCCACCTGGGACGCGCGCATCACACTGCAGACGCGAGCGGCCCGACGGAGGCTCTTGTCTTCACTTTCTATCACCCAAAGCTGCACACCACCCTGTTAGCCGCCGATATCCGTTTTGCCGGCTTTCTGCCCTGCCGGGTGGCCGCCTGGCCCGATGCCGGTGGTGTCATGTTGCAGGCCCTGATGCCCTCGGAATTCTGCCGCATCCTGGGCCGCCCCGACCTGGAAACGCAGGCCGCGCCGCTCGACGATGTGCTGCGTGAAATTGTGGAGGGCGCCGCCTCTCCGCTGACGGTAGCCGCCAGAGCCCGCCGCGAATCCGTGCCGTCCCGTTGGGCGGCGACGGAGGACCAGGTGAATATGCGCGCGGCGCTGCCCCAGCGCATCGATTACCGCGGCACCAAGATTGAGGACGAGGCGGGGACCGGATCGCACGACGCCTTCGGCGGCTGAGGATTTCAGCGGGGCCGCACGGCCCCGTAGTTGAACCAGGACCGCACTACCTGTGCACGACTGCCGATGATCGCCGTAGCCACGAACGCGGGCCGCTGCGGCGTGCCAAAACGCATATCCATCGCCTGCACGCGTGTGGCTCCCTCGGGGTCCGCCAGTGGCATGCTGATCTCCAGGGGGAACTGTGAAAACCGGAAGAAATCGCGGAAGTCCGGGGTGGCGTTGGCGGCCTGTACGGCGGGACTGGGTTCCGCCTTGTAGAAGACGGCGCCGCGTGACGGATCGAACTCGTTGAGCATGTTGAGATTCTCTACAATATAAGAATCCGCGGTCTCCACCAGTCCGCGCCAGGCAAGCGGATTTGCGGGGCTCGGCAGCGCGGCCACGCGTTGCGGAGCGGCGCCGTCGTAGATCCGCGATTCGAGCGTCGCCACGGCGCGCGAATGCAGCACCGCGCGTCCGGCATTGTAGACCAGCAGAAACACCAGGGCGAAAATGGCGAACCCGCGGCCTGCATACTTGGTCCGCGCGCCGATTTCCGCATTCACCAGGCGCACCAACGCCGGTCCGGCGAGGGCTGCCAGCAGCACCGCCCAAATCCACAGATCGACCACCGAAGTGATGTCCAGACGGAACCAGCGGCCGGAGAACGGTAACAGCAAACGAATGCCGTAGACGTTGGTGTAATCGAGCAAAAGGTGGGACGCCACCGCAAGCAGCGAAACCAAATAGGCGCCCAGCCAACGAAACGGTTTGCCCGCGAACAGGCGGACCGCCAAAACCGGGAGCAGGGCCACCAACGGCATGCCCGCCAGAGAATGGGTCAAGTGCCGGTGGTAGTTGAGATAGTCGATCTGCCCGCCAGCCAGCGTCACGATGTCGATATCGGGCGCATTGGCGGCTAACACCAGGATCCAGGGAGCGCGATCGGCCAGCCGGTCCAGGCCGGCGCGGCCCAAGAAGAGACCGGTGAGGGAGTGGGTGAGAGGGTCCATGCGCCGCGAAGGTTGGATTGTAGCATGAGAGGAAACCGGGAACCTTTCCGGCGGCCGTGAACCAGAGAAGCACCTGGCTCCGGCCGCCGATCTCCAAAGGCATTTCTGGCCGGCGAATATCAGGCCGCCGAAAGACGCGCGGCCGTGCGTTCCGCTGTACCTGGAGCCCGAATGGGCACGATCGTGGTTTGGCGGGATCCGGCGTACAGATCGCCTCGGATGTTGCCGCTGAAGTATTCGTCCAAAGGGAACAGGCTATAAGGTTCTAATTCGCGGAAAACCCGCCCCAATTTCTGCTCGATGCGATAGACGGCGTGAAAGAATGTGCCCCGGTCGATATGCAATCGCCAGCAGCACATTTTCCAATCCGCCCCCAGAAGAAAATGGAAGCGGAAGACATCGTACTCGAACGGCGTCAGGTTGCGGCGGCTGACGAGGCAGAAATCGGCCATGTATTCCTCCACCTTGCGGCCGTATGCCATGCGGTTGTCCTTGCCGCCACAAAACTCCAACTGCACCCGGCTCAGGTGCTTTTCTTTGCAGGCGCATTCCCGAAAACGACGGTAACACGCCCGAAAAACCGCGCGAAATACGCAATTACACGGAGTTTCCCGATCGTTGCGGCCTGGACGCATTCCATAACCATGGCAATACGTGCAGGTTGTCTTTGCCAGCGCAATTGTCTGTGATCTATCCCAATTCATTGGTTGAAACGTCCTCCCGGCGACCTCCATCGTCAGGGCCGCCATTGGAAAAAAACTGTCTCAACTGTATCGGCTAGCCGGAAATTCGTCAAGGCGATCTGCCGCATAATTCCATGAAATGGCTAACTATTTCCCTAGGGTATAGTACGTATGCTATTCTCATATCTGACGTTATCTATTAAATACAAATTCCTATATTTCACGCTTAATTAAGTAGAAATAGTATGGGGTATTACGGATTTTAAGCACCTCTATTTCCGCTAGATATACCCCTAGGGTAAGGAATGGATTTCGCCGCTCTCCACGCCCGTCTGCTGACCCTGCTCAAGACCAGAGTGCGCAACGGCGAGATCAGCGAGCGCAGCCTGGCTCGCCTAGCCGGATTCTCGCAGCCGTACGTTCATAATGTGCTGAAAGGCGCCCGGCTTCTCTCAATGGCTTCCGCCGACCAGATCCTGCATGCTCTGGACCTCGACCTCGTGGACCTGATAACCGCGGATGTGGACGGCAGAATGAAGTACAGGCTCGTGCCAGTACTGGCCGGTTGTATCGGGCCAGGATGCCCCTATCCGGAGTCCATCGGACAGGAACATTGTGCCCTTCCGGCCGCGGCCCTGGACGACCTGGTCTCCCCCGTAGCGGCGCGCCTCGCGCCCGGCGCCCGTCACGGCCCCCATTTCCGTACAGGCGGCATGGTGCTGGTCGATCGCGCCGAAGGCCCCCGGCTCGATCCCCATCCCGAAGCCTATTTCGTGCTGGATTTCGGCGCAGACAGCGCGCTCGGCCTGGCGCGCCGCACCGGTTACGGCACATACGAATGGGCCTACGCTCGGGGAGCCTGGCAGCCTTTTCCGTTCCCGGACCGCGACCCGCTGGACCTGATTCGCGGCCAAGCGCGGTTACTGATCCAACAGCTGTAATTGCATTGATAAGCGCGCCGAACCCGCATATCCTGATAGATGTGAAGGCCAAGTGGGGTTTCAAGCCCGCCGTCGCGCGCGGGCCGTCGCATCCGCGCCACGAGCGCCTGAAGAAACTCGCCCGGAGCCTGGATGCGTTGGCGCGCAAAGATGAGACTATCATCCGCCGGACGCGCGAGATCAGCGCATTGCGCCGTCAAGCCGCCTTAGAACTGCACACCGTCTGCGCCGATTTCGTACGCGATCTGAATGCCCTGCTCGAGGAAATCGAGATCGACTTCCAACCGGACGAATATCCGGCCGAGAACTTCCACGACGATGGCATCAATCTGTTTCAACTAAACGCCCGTGGGCGCATCCTTCAGATTCGCTTCGAGGCCACCCCGGAACTGACCTCGACGGAAGACTTCCGGGTACCCTACATCCTCGCAGGCACGGTCCGCTGCTTCAATCAGCAACTCCTCGAAAAGGACCTCATCGAGGAACAGGCTCTGTTTTATACTGTCGAAAAATCGCGCCACCTGTGGCGCTTCTTCGACGCCCGCACCTACCACGTAGGCCCTTTCGATGCCGACTACCTGGCCAGCCTGCTCGAACAACTGGTATAGCTTTACGCCCCGCGCGCGAGCATCACGTAGCCTGTCACGGCGTTTCCGGTGATTCCGGTGATCACCAAGGCGTTGCGTCCGCCGCCTGGTCCGCCGAAGTAGACAGGCTTGTTGGCGGCCTGATTCTTCAACCAGATCGTACGCTGCTCCGACTCCACCCACACCCAAGCACTGGCCTGATGGGCCGCGGCGTTGGCCGAAGACATACCGAACAGGATGCCGGGTGCCAGCTCGCGGCTATGGTTCCCAGCCACTTCGAAATCCACACGTTGCATTCCGGGCGGAGCTTGCCGGACCTTCGGCTGGCTGGCTAGTTGCAATGCCGGCCAGACGGGAGCTTTGCCCGGCCCACGGACAAGCCGCGCTCTCACGATGAAGCGGTGCGGCGCCGGACCCACGTAATAAAACGGAAAGCACGTGACCAATGTGAGCTCGGGCTGCCGGCTGGCTTCTAGCACACCGACGTCGCGCGGACTGACGACGTGCGTCTCTTCGACCGCATACGTGTAATCGCCCGCCGGCGTCTGAAATTCGACGGTGTCGTTTTTGTGGATATGTCGCAGGCAACGGAACAGCGTATCGCGATGCCCGGCGACACCCACGTTGCCTGCCTGGCCGGGCAATGCCGTTCCGGGGATGTGGCCCAGCGCCACGGCGAGCGTATCCGCGCCCGCACCCTCACGCACGGCGGCCCGCAGGTCGACCTGCGGAATGATCAAGCGCCCGATCAGCGCGCCGTTCTTGGGAGGCAGCGCGGCCGTGGCCGGGGGCGTATTGGCTGCCCGCCGTGCCATCTTGCGCTCCAGGGCGTGATTGGCCCAGCTCTCGAACAGGGTCATCCGCACGTGCGACCAGACAAACACACCTATTCCGGCCAGGCCCGCCAATAACAGGAGAATCTCCAGCGCGCGCCGCGCCTTAACCGCCTTTCCCATTGACAGCCTCGTCGTAGATATAACTGCGGCGCGTACGTGCCACCAGGGCCGGGCGGCCGGGAGCCGACACGCGCACATGAATGTGCCTTACAGGGCCGCCATTGTTGGCCTCCGGGACGTAGCCGACTGTGTACCGCGTGCGGATGTCCTGCGCAATGCCGCGGCAGACTTCGATCAGGCCGGCGGCATCCACTGGAAAGAACGCTTCGCCACCGCTGATCCTTGCGAGCTTCTTCAATATGCCGGGGTCGCGATCCGGATCTTCCGTATCAAACAAGCCGACCGTATAAATAGTGGCGATGCTGCGCTCCACATCCGTGAGCATCCGCCGGCGGGTATTCCGGCTGGCGTTATCGCCCCCATCGCTGATCAGGACCAGCGTCTTCTTGTCGCGCCTGCCCTTCTCGAGCTGCTCCAACCCGTCCACCACGGCGTCGTTCAGTGCCGTGCGCCCCTCGGGAAAACCGCGCTCAATAGCCGCGCGCAACTGCTTGACGTTGCCGGAGAAGAGGACGCCATCCGGGAGGCCGCGTTTTACAGTGTCGTTGAAGTTGAGCACGAAGACCTCATCCCGCGGATTGCTTTCCTGGATGAACGTGGTGGCCGCCACCAGCACCTCATTCCGTTTCGGCATCATACTGCGGCTGTTGTCCACCAGCAGGCCCACAGTCACGGGGACGTCGCCATTGGCGAACACCGTGATCGGCTGCGAAATCCCGTTCTCGTCGACCCGAAAGTCGTCCCTGGTAAGCCCCGCGACGAAGCCGCCGGCCCGGTCTTTCACACTGACGTCCAGCAACACCAGACGGACGTCGCTGCGGATCACGAAGCCTTGCGTGTCGTCACGGGGAGAGCCGGCCAGGGCGCGGCTGAAAACTGAACCGGCGCCGGTCAACAGAAGTCTCCGCATTGCCGCCCGCCGGTTCATGCTCACCCGCTCCCCGTTTGTCTAAAATCTGACTCTACGCCTTCCGGAGCAGGCGAAGCAAGCCGGACAGGCCGATCATCAACGCACCGGCGAAGCCGATCAAAGGATACGGGCTGCCGGTCTTGGGTAACTGCTTGGGTTCTTCAGTCTGTGCGGGCGGCGCGGGTTGCGCCGGAGGAGTATTCTGCGCCACCTCGGGCGCGGGAGCCGGCTCCGGAGTCATGGGCTCGCTATGCGCGGGTGTTTCGGGCTGCGGATTGGATGCAACCGGCGCCGGCGGTGGTGGGGCGGGCGCGGGAGGCTGCGCCATGGCCACCTGCTGCAGATGCTTCGGATACGGGAACTCGTTGCCGATGGTCTCCCCCGGATAATACCAGTCGCGCAGCGCCTTCACCGTCCCCGGCGGCGTTTCCCAGAAGGTAAACCGCGTTCTGCCGGACGGTTCCAGGCGTTCGGACGGAATAGCCAGCACGGTGTTGATGATGTGCGTCTCATCTCCATTGAAGATCTGCACGATGTGCCGGTCGGCTTGCGAGTCGAGCAGCTTCAACACGTATTTCCCGGGCTGCAAATAGGTGTCCCGGATTTGAATGGGCTGATTGACCGTGAGAATCGTCTTTTGATCCCATTGGTCGGCGCGCGCGCGAATCGCCACAACACCCGCCGCGAGCGCTATTCCGCAAATGAAGGCCAAAACCAGCCGGGAGGGAATAAGCGAATCGAACTTCATGCAATGTTCCTTTCCTTAATGAGTCTCAGAGGCCGTCCGGACCGCAGCCCACACGGCTTCATACGTTCGCTTTGGCAGCTGGCATGCCACTGTACGGAATCGGATCGAAAATCGGGAGAAACGGCTGGGAACCGTGAGACTGAGTACACCAGTTTTTACCGGCAGGAAAGGCGCGCGGGTATGTTTGAAATAGTATCTCCGCCTTACCCGCGCCAATGGATACAGTACCCCTGGGAACGGCTGATATTTACTTGATTTCCAGGATTTCCTTTTCCTTCGCACGGGCGGCCTGGTCGATTTTTTCCATGTAGACGTTCGTGAGCTTCTGGATCTCGTCGTGCGCGCGCTTGTCGTCGTCTTCAGTGATCTTCTTGTCTTTCAGCAGGGCCTTGACGCTCTCGTTGCCGTCGCGGCGGATGTTGCGCATCGAGACGCGGTGGTGCTCCGCCACGCCGTGCACACGCTTGACGAATTCCTTGCGGCGCTCTTCGGTGAGGGGGGGAATGGGAAGCCGGATCATCTTGCCGTCGTTCGACGGGTTCAGCCCCAGGTCCGAGACGCGGATGGCCTTCTCGATCGGCCCAATCTGCGAAGCATCCCACGGTGTGATCGTAATCATGCTGGGTTCGGGCACGTGCAAAGTGGCGACCTGGTTGAGGGGCGAGGGCGTGCCGTAATAATCCACGCGAATGTGATCGAGCAGGCTCAGGGTGGCGCGGCCGGTGCGGATGGTCGCCATTTCATGCTGCAGGTCGCTCATGGCTTTCTCCATGCGCGATTTGACGTGGTTCTCGACTTCCTTGATGGAGTTGAAGACCGGCCCTGCGGGGGCCGCGGTGTGTTCGGTTTTCATAGGTGGCCTATTGGATGAGCGTACCGACAGTCTCGCCCATCGTCATACGCATTATATTTCCGCTGGTGGTCAAATTGAAAACAATAATCGGAAGTTTGTTGTCCCGGCACATGGCGATGGAGGTGGCGTCCATGACGCCCAGCGCCTTGGACAAGACTTCCAGATACGAAACTTCACGGTACATTACAGCGTCCGGGAACTTCAAGGGGTCCTTGTCGTAGACGCCATCCACGCGGGTAGCCTTGGCGATGATTTCCGCGCGGATTTCGAGGGCCCGCAGGGTGGCGGCGGTATCGGTCGAAAAATACGGATTTGAGGTGCCGCCCGCGAAGATGCAGATGCGGCCTTTCTCGAGGTGCCGGATCGCGCGCCGGCGGATATACGGCTCGGCGACCTGATGCATCTCGATGGCGCTCATCACCCGGGTGTGCACGCCGATCTGTTCGAGGGCATCCTGCAGCGCGAGCGAATTGATCACAGTGGCGAGCATGCCCATGTGATCCGCGGTCACGCGATCCATTTTCTGGGCCGCCGCCGCGACGCCGCGGAAGATGTTGCCGCCGCCAACGACCAAGCCGATCTGCACACCCGTAGCGGCGACGGAGGCGACTTCCGCAGCCAATTCCTTGACACGCTCGGCGTGGATGCCGAAAGTCCCGCTGCCGGCCAGCACCTCTCCGCTGAGTTTCAGCAGGATCCGCTTATAGCGCGGGAGTGGCATCGGGCGGCTCTTCGGCGCCGGATTCGGCTGCGGCTACGTCGCCAACCTTATAGCGGATGAACCGCGAAACGCTGATGTTTTCTCCCAGCTTGGCAATCTTGGTCTTGATCAACTGCCCAACCGTGAGAGTGGCCTCCTTGACGAACGGTTGTTCGAGCAGGCAGACCTCCTCGTAAAACTTCACCAGCCGGCCCTCCACGATGCGGTCGATCACGCCCTGAGGCTTGCCTTCGAAGGCCGCGCGGCCGCGCTGGATCTCGCGCTCTTTCTCGAGCACGTCGTCGGGCACGTCCTCTTTGCGGATGTACCGCGGATCGGCCGCGGCGATGTGCATGGCCACATCGTGCACCAGCTCCTTGAAATCGCCGGTACGCGCGACGAAATCCGATTCGCAGTTCACTTCCACCAGCACGCCCAATTGGCCGCCCGAATGGATATAGCTGCCGATCAATCCCTGCCTAGTGACGCGCGCGGACTTCTTGTGGGCGGACGCGATGCCGCGCTTCCGCAGAACCACCTCGGCCGCACCGATATCGCCAGCGGCTTCGACCAGGGCGCTCTTGCAGTCCATCATGCCCGCGCCGGTGCGCTCGCGGAGCTGTTTAACGAGTTGAGCGGTAATTTCCGCCATAGTCTTCAACCTTCAGTTGGGTGCTGGGTTCTAGGTGCTGGGTGCTGGCAAACGCTTCGACCGTCTGCGGTGCGTGGGCCAGGACCCAGCACCCAGCACCCATCACCTGTTTTCTAGTGTCCGCCCTCGGTGATGGCCGCTTGCTCGACCGGCTCGGCGGCCGCGGTTTCCGAGGCGGGTCCCTTGCGCGGCGAGACCGGCGGGAGTTCCTCTTCCATCAGGGACTCCGCCATGATCTTCTCGGCGTACTTGGGATCCACGTATTCGGTGTATTCGGGCACTTCCTCGACCGGCGTTTCGTCGGTCACGATCTTTTCGGCTGTGAACTCCTGCTCGTTGGCCAACTGGCGGCCTTCGACCACCGAATCCGCGATCTTGCTGGCGAACAGGCGGATGGCGCGCAGCGCATCGTCGTTGCCCGGAATCACGTAATCCACTTCATCGGGATCGCAATTGGTATCCACGATGGCCACCACCGGGATGCCCAGCCGGCGGGCTTCCTTCACGGCGATAGCTTCTTTGTTGGAATCGATCACAAATAAAACATCGGGTAGACCCGGCATGTCCTTGATACCTGCCAGGTTGGAATCCAGGTGCTTGCGTTCCCGCTCGAGGCGGATGATTTCTTTCTTCGGACGGCCGCCGTAACCACCTTCCGCGCTGGCCATCGCTTCGAGTTCCTTCAGCCGCTTGATGGACTTCTGCACCGTGATCATATTGGTCAGCAGCCCGCCGAGCCAGCGCTGGTTCACGTAAAACATCTGGCAGCGGGTGGCTTCCTCGGCGATCGCTTCCTGAGCCTGCCGCTTGGTTCCCACGAAAAGCACGTTCTTGCCTTGGGCGGCCATCTCGCCGACAAAACGAGCGGCGTCCTTGAACATTTTCAAGGTCTTTTGCAGATCAATGATGTAAATACCGTTACGTTCGCCGAAGATGTATTCCTTCATCTTCGGATTCCAGCGCTTGGTCTGGTGCCCGAAGTGAACGCCGGCTTCGAGCAATTCTTTCATCGATATTGCGGGCGTAAATTACCTCCTGAATTTCCGTGCGGGGAGCCTGCGCGCGGTCCAAAGCGAAATTTGCGCGCGAGACGAGCCTGCACAGCTATCTACCACCAAAATATCCTACCGTTTGGAGAACTGGAACCGCTTGCGGGCGCCTTTTTGGCCGTACTTCTTGCGTTCGTGGCGGCGCGGATCGCGGGTCAAAAAGCCCAGCTTCTTGAGACGCGGCCGCAATTCCACGTTGAATTCGCACAACGCGCGGGCGATTCCATGACGGGCGGCGCCGGCCTGGCCGGAAATACCGCCGCCGTCAATGAGCATGACAATGTCGAACTTATCGGCCGTTTCGGTCGCCAACAGCGGTTGGCGCACCGCGGCGCGGGCGGCTTCCGTCGGAAAATACGATTCGAAGGATCTGCCGTTAATGGTGAAATCGCCTTTGCCAGGCCGAAGAAACACACGGGCCACCGCTTCTTTCCGGCGGCCGGTACCGAGATGTTGAACGATGCTTGCTGCCACTCAATAAACCTTTCGCTATTTCAAAGCCAGGGCCACCGGCTTCTGCGCCGCATGCGGGTGCTTATCGCCGGCATAGACCTTCAGCTTGCGATACATCTGCTTGCCGAGCTTGGTCTTCGGCAGCATGCCCTGCACGGCCTCTTCCACCATGCGCGCCGGCCGCGTGGCGCGCACGCGCCGCGCACTGGTTTCCACCAGACCGCCGGGATATCCCGTGAAATGCCGGTAGACTTTGCTTTCGTCTTTCCGGCCCGTGAGCCGCACTTTGGCGGCGTTGACGACCACTACGTGATCGCCTGTGTCCAGGAACGGGGTGAACGTCGTTTTATGCTTGCCCATCAGCAGCATGGCAGCCTTGCTGGCCAGCTTGCCGAGCACTACGTCTTCGGCATCCAGCACATGCCACTGCCGTTCAATCCCATTCTTGGAAGGGAACTGGGTACTCATCGACACACGTCTCCACTTCTTCTGCTACAAAGATTTAGATTACCGGGCGAACGGGCGTGTTGTCAAATCGAAACACGTCACTTCGTCGAGGTCAGGTTGTGTTCGATGGCGAATTTCACCAGCCCGACCAGATCGTGAATACTCAGTTTGCGCATCAGACTGGCGCGATAGGTATCCACGGTCTTCGGACTGATGTCCAGTAAATTCGCGATCTCTTTCGCGCGCAGGCCGTTGACCAGGTGGAAAAACACGTCGTGCTCGCGGCGGCTCAAATGCGCCAGCGGATCGTCCGCGCGCGCCTCGCTGCTGGATGGCAGCAGCCCCGCCATGCGCAGCAGCGGCGAGACGTACACGCCGCCATCGCGGATGTAGTTGATGGCGTCGATCAGGTGCCGCGGTGGGCCGTCCTTCAACAAGTACCCATCCACGCCGACCTTCAGCGCCTCGCGGATCGAGCTCTCCTCGCGGCTGATCGTGAGGATAATGCAGCGCGTGGCCGAGTCTATCTCACGCACCTTGCGCACCACCTGCAGTCCCGTGAGCTTCGGCATGTTGAGATCCAGCAGCGCGAAGTCCGGCTTGAGCGTGCGAATCATCTCGAGCGCTGCCATACCGTCGGAACACTGTCCGAGCACCTGCAGCTCGCGGTTCTGGCAGACCAGCACCAGTCCTTCGCGAATGATGGCCTGATCTTCCGCCACGATGACTGTCGTCAGTTTAGGATTGTTCATACGTTACCGGAAAAGAGATGCTCAAATTCGCGCCCTGCGGAGTGCTGCGCGTTTCTAAGGCGCCGCCCAATTCCGCGGCCAGGTCGCGCAGCGCGCGTAAACCGATTCCCGCCACGGGCTCACCGGGTGGCTCGTCCGCGGACGAACCGAAACCGGAGCCATCGTCTTCGACCTCCAGCAGGATTCTGCCATCCGCCCGCAGCAGCGATAATCGCACATGCCGCGCATCGGCGTGTCGAATGACATTCGAGATGCCCTCTTGCGCCGCCAGGTAGAGTGCGCGCCGCACGTCCGCGGGCGGCTCTGCGGTCAATTCCTGCAATTCAAGCGAACCGGAAAACTTCTCAGGGATTCCTGATTCATCCCAGAGAATTCGTAGAGCCTCGGTCAGAGGCAGCGCCTGCCAGGCCGGCACGTAGAGCTTCCGGGAGACTCCGCGAACCTGCTCCAAAGCCGCATCCGCGAGGGCCGTAATCCGATGCAGAGTTGTCCGTACGCGCTCCGGAGGATCCGGCAATAGAGTCTCGAGGATTCCGGCATGCACGTGGATCCCCGCGAGCGCCTGCCCTACCCCGGTGTGCAGCTCACGCCCCAGACGGCGGCGCTCAGCTTCGAGCCCATCCGCCAACATGGCGCCGGCGGTTTTCTGCTGTTCGCTGGCGCGCGCGCGTAGCTCGCGGTGGGCTTCCCGCAGACGAAAGTAGTTGCGCGAGAGACGCTGCTGCATCGAGGCCAGCCGCTCGAGCTCCCGGCTGGAGTACAGAACGTTCGAGGACTGCGCCATACGCTGGAGCCGACGTACGCCAGCGGCGAGGTTGTTCTCCCGGACACCCGAGGGCAACTCAGTCGTTCCTTCCTACCATAGCGTCAAAGCCTAAAGGATAGTCTTATCCAGAATGCCAAGTAAGACGCACATCTTGCAATTCCAAATGTACTTAGTACTTCAGTGAGATTCGTAGTACTTGCGCCGAGTATTTTGAAGCAATTAAGGTAGGTGGGTTATCGAGAATCGAATGCTCTTGGACCGCTTGGCGGTATTGATTGGTGGCTTCGCCGCAGGTGCGCTGATGCGGAGCTGGCAGGCCGAACGCCGGCCGGTCTTGCGGCGTCCGGTATCGCCCGCGCGCGACTGGAAGACCCGCGTGCAGGATCACGAGAAGCGCCTCGAGCGCCTGGAACAACAGGTCAGCGCGCAGGCGGCGAAGCTCAAAGAATGCCCGTCCACCGCGCAGATCACCGCCGCCATGGACGATCTCCTCGCGAACGCCCTTTCGGGCCTCGAAGCCCGGCTCACGGCGCAAGCAAATTCCATTGAGACGCTACAGTTGACAGTGTCTCAAACCGACGAATTACTCGAACGCGTGCTGGAATCGCTCGATACTCTTCAGAAAGAGTAGATTGTCAGATCCTAGTTACAGGACTGTAGTCCTGTAGCCTCCGTCCTGCTTAGCAGCCGTTCGAGATTTCCACCGAAAATTAGTTTGGCATGTTCGGCGCTGATATCCATCTCACTGAGTGCGTGTACTTGCGCGTCAAACATTTCGGTGTGCCATCCGCGCGGGAAAAACGACGAATCCGTGCCGAACAGCAGACGCCGCGGTCCGGCCACCGCCAATGCTCTGCGAAAAACAGCTTGCAAATCGAGTGGCTCGACTTGATAGCGCACCCAACTGTTGCTGCTCGATGTATCCAGGTACACGTTCGGGCAAAGATCGCAGAGCATGAGCGCCTCGCGAAAATACCCGGCTCCGAAATGCGGCACCACGAAGTTGACCTGCGGGAACTCGGCGGCCACCGCGTGCAGGTCGATCGGATTCGAGTAGCGCATATCGAACAATGAAGCCAAACCCAACTTCCGTCGTACGCCTATTGTAAGAACACCGCAATGCACGAACACGATCGTTCCGGGGTGTGCCGCGGCCGCTTCAATCACCGGACGCACGCGCGGATCGCCCACCGCGTAGCGATGCATGGCGGGGAACAGGCAGACGCCCTGCATGCGGCCGGATGCGAGCGCATGGCGCACGCGCGCGGCGCCGTCCGGCAGCGCGGGATTGGCCATGAAGTAGCCGAAGAAGCGGCCGGGAAAAGCAACCACCGCCGTGCTGACGGAATCCTCGTCGCCAGGAATGCTGGCGATCAAGGCTGCTTGCGCCACGCCGTGATCGTCGAGTTCCGCCTTCCAACGCGCGGCGAGTTCGTGCGTGGAGCCGGGCAATTCCCAATCCAGCGCCCGGCCGAGATCGTCGAGCGGCTTGCCGCTCTGCGCTGCCAGCGATGCGAAGAACGCAGGAGAGAAGAAATGGACGTGCGCGTCGCGAACGGGGAAATCACCCCACGGTGTTTGCATCCGGTTGGTTCCAGCGCGTGAGGCCGGCTGCCAGCGCCGTCTGCGTCAGGCCGGCGACGTTGTTGACGCCCAGCTTTTTCATCAGCGATTTGCGATAGCTGCGCACGGTCTGCAAGCCGAGGTCGAGCATCACGGCGATGTCTTTGCTGGTCTTGCCTTCGGCGACCAGGCGCAGCACCTGCACCTCGCGCGGCGAAAGCGTGTCGAGCGGCGCGCGATTGGTCTTGGTTTGCAGATCGCCGCTCTGAATGCGCATCAGCAGGCGATCGGAAACCTGGGAGCTGAGATACGATCCGCCGCGCGCCACGATACGCAGGGCGTCGATCAGGTCCGCGGAAGAGGCTTTCTTCAGCACGAAGGCCCTCGCCCCGGAGCGCAACGCGCTCACCACGGCGTTCTCGTCGTCGTACATCGACAGCATCACGACGCGGGTCTGCGGCGAGTGCCGGATGATTTCGGTGGTCGCTTCCACGCCGTTCATGCCGGGCAGGCCGATATCCATGATCACCAGGTCGGGCCGCGACTTCTTGCAGAATTGAACGGCTTCCGTGCCGCTCTCGGCCTCGCCCACCACGCGGAATTCCGAGCCGCGCTCGAGGATTGAGCGGATGCCGTCGCGCATCATCTTGTGGTCGTCCACCAGCAGAATGTCGTATGACATAGAATGCGGCCCTTGGTCAGCCGGCCGCCTGGGCCTTTTGTTTATCCGGGCAAAGCGCCCGCACCAACGTACCTTTGCCGGCCGTGCTTTCGATGTGCAGGTCGATGCCCGCGCGGTTCGCGTAATGTTGCATAATCAAGAGTCCCAGTCCCCTGCCCCGCGCGGCGCCATCCGCCAGACTGAAACCGCAGCCGTCATCGCGAACCTCCAGGGTTGGGCCACTTCGCATCGACTTTAACAGGATCTCGATAGTCGAGCAACCGGAGTGCCGCACGGCGTTGCCCGCCGCTTCCTGGGCGATGCGGCACAACGCGGTGGCGACCTCGGGAGATGGTTGCGCGGTGGCGTCCGCCAGCACCCGCACGTTGCCCTGAAAGGTCGAGCGGAGATTGCCCGCGAGCCGGTCGAGCGCCGCCCGTACGCCGATGCGTGCCGGCGGCGGACACAGTTCCCGTCCGAATTCGCGCAACCGGCCGATAACGGTTTCGAGCAAGGCCTGGATTTCGGCGGCGCGCGTAAAAACGGGCGAGGCCTTATCGGCCAGATCCATGCGCAGCAGATCGAGTTGCATGCCGGCGGCGCTCAGATACGGTCCGGCCTCGTCATGCAGAAGCTGCGAGAGGCGCGCGCGGTCGGTTTCCAGATTTTCGATGGTCGTGAGCAGCGTTTCACGGTCCGCAATCTCGTGTGCCAGTCCTCCGGCGAAGAGGATGCCGCCGCCGGGCGAACGGACCGGAAACAGGGTGATCTCATAGGCCAGCCCCTTTTCGCTGAAGCGGCCGGTAGCGCAAAGCGTCTCCCCGGCCAAAGCGCGCGCCACGCGCCCGCTCCAGGACTGCCGCAATGCCGGCGCGAACAGGTCGGCGAATCTCAATTGGTCCAGCTCGCTGTGGGCGCGCCCGAACATGCGCGATGCGCCGCCGTAGACGGCCTCGAAGCGCTGATCGTGCCGCAGGAGCCAGGTGCAACCCGGACTCTGCTGGTGCAACCACTCGCAGAGCGTGGAGGCTGGCAGCGATTTGGCTGTAGCTGGTCTCATCGCGTATGCGCTGGCGTCGATTGCCTGGTAATCTGACGCACAATTCTAGCAGGGTGAAACCCCCTGCGTCTTGCGCTTCGCCCGGCGCCGGTTCCTATGCCAGCTCGAAGAGCACCTGGCCGGCCTTCACCGCATCGCCCGGCGCCACACACACCGTTTTGACTACGCCATCCACTTCCGGGCTGACCTGGTTCTCCATCTTCATGGCCTCGATCACCAGCGCGGGCTGGCGGCATTTGACCTCCTGCCCGGCGGCCACCATCACGGCGATCACTACGCCAGCGATCGGACTGCGGCAAAGCGTGTCCTCCGGCAACCGTTGCGGCGGACGGCGATGCAGCACCGGCTCGGGGATGGCGATCGGCAAGCCATCATCGCGCTTCGTTGGGCCGGCCTCGGGCGCGTGCCGCGCCGGTTCCAACACCCAGCGCGCCAGGGGATCGGCCAGCTCGTGCGAACCCTGGATCGCATGACGTCCCTGTCGTGCCCACGCACCGGCGGGGGCGGCGCCGGCCGCGGCAGTCATGGCGCGTTCCGGCGCTCGATCGATTAACTTATCGTGGGTAGCCATAGCGAACCCCGCAGCCCGCTCAAAGCGGGATCAGTCCATGTTTCTTCTGCGGCCGCCAATCGCGCTTATTGGCCAGCGCCTCGAGCGCTTCGGCCAGTTGGGCGCGCGTCTCGGCCGGTTCAATGATGTCATCCACCAGGCGCAGCCCGGCCGCCACATACGGCGTGGCGAAAGTGTCCGAAAACTGCTGCACCAACTCCCGCCGCCGCGAGCCGTTATCCTGCGCCGCCGCGAGTTCGCGGTGATACAGCACCTCCACGGCCGACTCGGCGCCCATCACCGCGATTTCGGCGGCCGGCCACGCCAGCGTGCAGTCCGCGCCCAGTTCCTTCGAACACATCGCGATATATCCGCCGCCATACGCCTTTCTTAGAATCACGGTGATTTTGGGAACTGTAGCGGCGGAATACGCAAACAATAACTTGGCTCCGTGGCGGATAATGCCTCCGTATTCCTGATCCACGCCGGGCAGAAATCCGGGGATATCGACGAAGGTAATCAGAGGAATATTAAAGGCATTACAGAACCGCACAAAACGCGCGCCTTTATCCGAGCCGTCGATATCCAATGCGCCGGCCAGAACCGCGGGCTGGTTGGCAATCACGCCCACACTGCGGCCGCGAATCCGCGCGAAGCCGACCACCAGGTTCCTGGCAAAATCCGCCTGCACTTCCAGGAAATCGCTGCGATCCACGACCCGCGCGATGATCTTCTTTACGTCGTAGCCGCTCTTCGGATCGGCCGGAACCATATCGTTTAGATCATCGTCGTCGCGCGGCGTGCCGCCGGCATCCAGACGCGGCGCCTCCTCCAAGTTGTTGGAGGGCAGAAACGAAAGCAGCCGCTGGCAGATCTTCACGGCCTCCACGTCATTCTCCGTGACGAAGTGCGCCACGCCGGACTTATTCATCTGCGCCCGGGGGCCGCCCAGATCCTCGGAGGAAACGATCTCGCCGGTCACCTGCTTGATCACCGACGGGCCGGTGATGAACATCTGCGCATCGCGCGTCTGAATAATGAAATCGGTCAGCGCCGGACTGTAGGCCGCGCCGCCGGCGCACGGTCCGCAGATCAGCGAGATCTGCGGCACGACCCCCGAGAGCATCACGTTCTGATAGAAGATGCGGGCATATCCGGCCAGGCTGGCGACACCTTCCTGCACGCGCGCGCCGCCCGAGTCATTAATAAAGATGAACGGCGAGCCGGTCTTGAGCGAGCCTTTCATGGTGTCCGCGATCTTACTGCCGTGGACTTCACCCGCCGACCCGCCCGCGACGGTGAAATCCTGACTCGCGACATGCACCAGACGCCCCGCCACGCGGCCCCTGCCCGTCACTACGCCATCAGCGGGTAGTTCTTTGCCGTCCATGCCGAACAGACGCGCGTTGTGCTTGGCAAACAGGCCGCTTTCACGGAACGATTTGCGGTCGAGCAGCAAAGCCAGCCGCTCCCTTGCCGTCAGCTTTCCGGAACTGTGCTGTTTCTCGAGACGCTCCGCGCCTCCGCCAAGCTGCAAACGCTCCTTGGCGCGAGTCAGTTCCCGCATCCGCTCTCTCGTGGCCGCTTCCATTTTGGACAACCCTATTGTAGCGGTTTTGAAGATCTGTATATCTTGTATGCGCCTTAACGCGAACGGCTCGGCAGAAGGCCGGGAGCGAACGCCCATACGGCAGTGACGGCCAACAGCGCGATCAGAATGCCGCCCTGCGATCGCAAGCCTGCGCCGGGCTGCGCAACCAGATCGGCGATCTTGTCGAGCAGGGCGAGCCCCCAGGCCGTCAGCAGATAGGCAAGGTAGTTGTCGCGCGCGACGAAACGCACGAAGATCACGGCGGCCACCAAATACATCAGGCGGATGCCGTAATAAAGCAAGAATTCGCCGGGTGTGTGGACGCTGCCCGGCAGCAAACCCGCGACCGCGATCACCGCGGCCAACACCGCCGCGCCGGGCCAACGACTGAGGTAGCGGACGAGAAAAGCAACCAGCGCCAACACAGCCAGCCAGAAGACGGTTTCCTGGCAAGCGGAGGCGACGCTCGATGCGGCCGGCGAGAGCGTCGCGAAGAACATAGGGTTGGCCGCCGAAAGCAGCGCGGCCGGATGGAATCGGTCAATCAGGAGCCACGTCACGCGCCCGAGCACGGCCAGCATCGTGGCGCCCACCGCCGCGGCAAGCACCGCGTCGAAGCCGAACAGCTTGCGGCCGGCACTGCGGAACACCGGCAAAGCATCCGGCTTCAGCGCCAGGATCAGCGCGGCCCCGCAAGCCAGCGCGATAGCCAGCGCCAGCGCGCCGATGAACAGGCCGACCGCCAGCGTGGCCTCGAACGATTCCACGGAAAACGTGGTCGGATACTGGCTAAATAGCAGCGGGAAGCTCATCGCCATACCGGCCAGAGTAACGACACCCAACGGCGCGGCGAGCCACAATGCGCGGCGCCAAGGCAATTCGCGGCGGCGAGTCCGGTCGATCAGCAGCCAGATGCCCAGCACCAGCAGGCTGGCGCTCACCGCGATCCGCAGCACCAGCAATAAGTCCGAAAGCGCATTGCGCTGCGAGCGGGCGCGCTCGAAGGTTTCCGGCAGCTTCCAGTATTGGCCAAACGAAGCCAGCCGGTCGCCCGCCAGGGTGATGCGAATGCGGAAATGCGCATCGTCCAGGTTGCGCGGATCGCCGGGCTCGGCCTCCCACACCAGGGTGTGATCGCGGCGGGCTTTCTTCTTTTCCGAGCTGCTCTCTTTGAGCTCGAATCCGGCGAGCGGAGGCAGGCCCGGAGTGCGCAGTACCAGCTCGCGCGCCTGGTCCGAGGACAGATCCGCGCCCACCTGATTTTCCGGGAAGATGTGCTCGAATTCGAAGACCCGTCCGTTTTCCGGATCGACCGCGACCTGTACTTCCTCGCGCTCGAGCGGCTTGAAGAATCGCACGGTCCAACCGCGCAGGGGCACGCTCTTGTGGAAAGCGCCGGCCACGTACGCAATATTTCGGCGCTCGACGAAATACTTTCCGGCGAGCCGGTAGTTCGGGTCGTCCCAATTACTGGCCGGGAAAACGACCGAGCGATAGCCCTGCGGATTGAAACCCTCCAGACGCGCGAACTGCGCCGCGATAGCGCGGGCGCGCGCTTTCCCGATGGCGAAGCGCGGCTCGCCGCCGAACTGCTGCACGTGGACCGTCGCGAGAATCACGCCCGCTATGGCGACAAAGGCGAGTGCGGCCAAGCGCCGGCCGGCAGTCCAGTGTGCGTACGGCAATGCCGGAGTCTCCACGACCGGCGGCGCCTCCGTGGCTACCGGCTCCGGGACCTGTTCGGCTTCGGGCGCTGTCACCGGCTCGAATCCGCCCCGCCGCAGGTACGCGACGCCGGCCACGATCACCGGCAGCACCATGATGCCCGCGCTGGCCGCGCCCGAGAGCACGAAATACGGATGGTGCGACCGCACCAGCAGCAGCGCGCTGTACATCGCGTCGACGGAATAATGCCAGACCAGCGTTGGCAGGATCCCCCAGCGCAGCATGATCAGGCCCAGCGCCACTCCGCCCGTGCCAACTTCGACGCCGCGAATCCAGTATGGCTGCTGCGGGTAGCCCGCGTGTCCGAATCCCCAGATGAACGCCGCCAGCACCACGGCGGCCGACACGTAGCGCAGCAGTTTCGAAAGGAACGGGATCGCGAACATGCGGAACATGAATTCTTCCGAGACGGCCGGCAGGAATCCGCCGAAGAGGACGTAGAGCCACGGCAGGCGCGTGTTCAGCAGATCGTCGTACGGCACGTCGGCGGGCGACCAAGCGCCGAAATGATACGCCACCATATAGAACGCCGTCTGGTAGGCGACGAAGATGCCCGCCAACGTCAATCCCAAAATCACGCCCAGGAAGAACCGCTTGCTGCGCAGGCCGGCCCGGCTGAACAGGACGCCCAGCGGCAGTTGATTGCGATAGCGCTCGCGATAGAGCGGCTCGGCGCCCGCGGCAATCACGAAGAGCAGCCCGCCGGCTCCCAACGCGCCGGTCAGGTTGCGCAAGAGTTGCTGCGCGATCAGGCTGGCGTAGGAGTCGGTCGTCGGATAGCCGTATTCGGCCAGCGGCTGCGAGTTCCAGCTCGATAGAAAATACAGCACCGCGCCCGTGCAGCCCACCGCAGCCGCAAGCTTCCAGCGAATATCGTGGCTGCGCACGCGCAGCACGATCACCACCAGAAGGCAGACGGCCAGCAGCATCATCACACCCGAATCGATAGTCTGAGCCGTCAGGTTGCGCGACCGCAGTTGCTCGTACGAGCGTTGCCAGGCCTCGGGCACCTTGAGGTATTCGTGATAGCCGCCCACCTCGCTGCCGAGCACGTCGACCTCGAAGCGGTACGTGGCATCGTGGATGTCGAAGCCGCGCTCCTTCCAGGTGAAGGTGTGATCGACACGCGCCGGGCGAGTCACAATGGCATGTTCCACGAAGTCCAGGCCGGCGGGGTCACGGTGAATCACGTTACGGAGAAAGCCCTCGGCCAGCGCGCGCGCCTGGTCGCTAGACAGGCTGGGCCGCGCGGCCGCTTCTGGAATCTGATGATCGAATCCGGCGAGTTCGCCTGTGGTGGTGATCGCGACTCGGAATTCCTCTGTCTGCAGCGGCCTGAACCAGCGCCACGCCCAGCGCCACAGCCGCACGCGGGTGCTCATCAGCCGATTGGCTTGTTCGAGACCCACCTCGCGCTCGAGGAAAGTCTTGGCGGTATCGTCGTAGCTGAAGCGCGAAGCTTGCCGGTAGCCGTTGACGTGCAAGCCCTGCGAGGCGAGGAAAGTCTCACCCAGTGTGCGGGCCTGGTCGCGCGTGACGCGGAAATCGATGGAGGCTTCCGGAAAGGCGCGATAGAAGTAGCGGGCGGAAAACCAGACGGTCACCGCCAGGAGCAACATACAAACGGCCAGAAAGCGGAAGTCGGCGCGCTGCAGGCGTTCGGGCATTGGGGCTGATCCTCAGGATACCGCCTCCCGGCTCGCCCGCGCCCGCGCGTGGGTCATTCTTCCCGCAGCGCTACGATCGGCTCCAGGCGCGCCGAGTTTCCAGATGAGGACGCAATTCGGCGTCCATGCGTTTCTCCCAACCGCGACTCTCCAGCCGGTAGAGCGCGGGATACAGGGAGCCTTGCCGGATTTCGAGCGCGTCACGTGAGATCTGCTGGATGCGTTGCACGATCGCGTAGCCATGGATCGGCCGCAGCGCCGTGACGCGCAAAATCAGCATGTCCAGCGTCCCCTGCAGCAGCTCGGTATGATTGGTCGATTGAAGGTATGCGGACCAAAAAGACTACGGCGCCTCCCAATCGAGCGCAAAGATTTCTTGCGAGCCGTTGTCGCGTACCACGATGGGCTGATCGCCGGGCGTGAGTGATAACGACAGGCCGTAGAAGCCTGTGGTGTGAATATCCTTCAGGTCCACGACGCGCTCGGGTTTGCCCGCCGGAACGCCCACCCGCATGACCGCCGGATTCACGGTGATCTGCAGATAGAACACATGCCGGCTATCGTGCGACCAGGTGGGAAAGCCCAACTGTACGCCCTTGGCCATCTCCCGCCACTGCGCGCTCGCAAAGTCGAAAACGGCAAGGCGAGTTGAATCCATGCTCAACGCGGCCAAGCGCGTGCCGTCCGGCGACCAGCGGGGGGAAAAGTAATCGTTCGATCCAGGTACATCCGTCACGCTGTGCGTATGCAGGTCGACGATGTGGATGTTCGGACCGGGCGGGCGCGGCGCCGTGCCCGACGGCCCCCCGTAGCAGACCCGTCCCCCATCGGGCGACCAGGTGGGGTCCATGTTCACTTGGTTCGACTCCGGTAATAATTCCTGCGCCGGGCCGCCGCGCGCCGCCTCGTGAAAGAGCTTCGGCAGATGCCCCGGCCTGGCCAGTGTGTACAGAATCTCGGAACCATCCGGCGACCAGCGCGGCATATAAATGTTGGCGTACTCCATCGCCTGGGTCAGTTGCAGCCGGTCGTCGCCGTTGGCCCGGCTGCGCCACAAAGTACCCTCGGGGAAAGCCACATACGCCATCCATTGGCCGTCGTTCGAATAGGTCACGAAATCGGCCGAGATGCCCTGCAGAAAAGGCGCGAACTGCCGGATGCGCGGATCGTAGCGCACGACCTCGCCGCGCGCCACCATGCCCACCGCGAACAGTCGCTTGCCGTCTTTCGAAGGCATGGCTTCGCCGAAGGGCGTGGCGCCGCTGGTTAACTGCACGGGCCGGGAGGCAGCGCGCCGCAACCCGCGCGGTTCCACCATGGCCCAGATCTGGCCGAGCCGCGAGAAAATGAAATACCTGCCATCCGAGGTCCAGACGCCGCAGCAATCGTCTGACGGGTCGTACAAATGCGGAAACAACGGATGCGCTTGGCCTTCGTCCGCGGAGACCTCCCACAAGGCCTCGGAGCGTCTGTGCTCCTCGCCGGCGGTGAAACGGATCCGGCGGCCATCGGGTGACCAGGCTGGCTTGAACACCATGCCGGGCACGGTCGCCACCTTGCGCGACTGGCTGCCGTCGCTCATCGCCACGAAGAGGTCGCCGTGATGGCTATACGCCAGGCGCCGCCCATCCGGCGACCAGGCGCCGCTCGACCCGATCAAGCTGCCGATACGGCGTGCAGAGCCGCCCAGAATCGGTACACTCCACAGCGGACCATCGGCGTAAGCCACCTTTTCGGCGGCCAGCAGGCTCGATCCGTCCGGCGACACGTCCAGCAGATTGTAGGAGGGCGAAGGCATCGGCATGCGCGTCGGCGCGCCGCCACTGACGGCCATCTGCGCGATCCAATGGGCGCCGCCGGAGCTTTCGGTTAGGTAGAGGCGCACACCATCCGTGCCGCCGAGTGACTTCATCACGCCGTCATTGGTGATCTGGTTGTAGCCGGTCACCTTGGGAGCGGGCAGCGGACGGATTCCCAAATAGAGGAGCGCGGCGATCGCCATCGCGGCGGGAATCGCGGCAGTCCACCAGGGCCGGCGCGCGCCGCGCCTGGCAGCGAGAGACCGATGGCCGCTGGCCGGCATTTTGCCGGCGCCGCTATCGCGTTTCAGGCGCTTCAGGTCGGCACGCATCTCGACGGCCGACTGATACCGCATATCGCGATCCTTCTCGAGCGCTTTGTCGATGATCTGCGTGAGTTCGAGCGGCACTTGCGGATTCAGCGGCAGCAGCGCATCCGGCGGCTCCATCAGGATGCGATGCAGCACCAGCGGGGTTGAGTTCGCGCTGAACGGATGCCGCCCGCTGGCCATTTCGTAGAGCACCACGCCGAAGCTGAATAGATCGCTGCGCGGGTCGAGTTCTTCGCCGCGCGCCTGCTCGGGCGACATATATGCAGCCGTGCCCACAGTCATGCCGGGGCTGGTCAGCGAAGTGCCGGCCGATACCGTGCTGCCGTCGATCCCCTGCGTGCGCGCTTCGCTCTCGTGCGGCTTGGCCAGCCCGAAGTCGAGTATCTTCGCCTGCCCGCTGGTGGTGACGAAGACATTCGTCGGCTTGATATCGCGGTGAATGATGCCCTTGGCATGCGCGGCCGCCAGCGCGTCGGCGATTTGTATGGCCAGATCGACGATCGCCGGGATCCTCGGAGGATGCGTTTCGATTAACGCCTTTAAGGTGCTGCCCTCCAGAAACTCCATCACCATGAACGGCTCGCCGCGATATTCGCCGACATCGTGCACCACGCAGATGTTGGGATGATTCAGGGCCGACGCGGCGCGCGCCTCGCGGCGGAAGCGTTCGAGCGCCTGGGCGTGCGACGCGGGCGACACTTCGGGGCTGCCGGGCGCCTGCACTTCGGTGCGCAGGAACTTCAAAGCTACCGGCCGGCCCAGGCGCGTATCTTCCGCCTTATAGACCACGCCCATGCCGCCGCCGCCCACCTCCGCTACAATCCGGTAGTGCGAGACGGTCTGGCCAATGATACTCGCGTTCGGTCCGGCGGCATGTTCTGCGCGTTGGTCTTTCGCCAGAGCTTTGGCGGCCACTTCCAGCGCCGGTTTCTCGAGGAAGCCGCTGCCGGCCTGTGCCTGTGCCAGCAGGGACTCGACTTCCCTGAGCAGATCCTGATCGCCGGCGCAGGCTTCTTCGAGGTACGCCTTGCGGCGGTCCTCGCTTTGATCGAGCGCCGCGTGATACAGGCGCTCCATCTCGCGCAAGCGATCAGGTGCCATGCGCAGTCTCCCCGCTCAGTTCCCGCCGTAGCCAGCTCTTGGCGAACTTCCAATCGCGCATGACGGTCTCAGGCGAGGTCTTCAGCACGGCGGCGGTCTCTTCGACGCTGAGCCCGCCGAAGAAACGCATCTCGACCACCTGGCCTTTGCGCGGATCGAGCGCCGAGAGCGCATTCAAGGCGTCATCCAGCGCGACAATATCCGCGCCCGGCTCGTCGGCCACCACCAGCGCTTCCTCAAGCTGCAGAGGCTGGGCTTCGCCGCCGCGCTTCGAAGCCTGCCGGCTGCGCGCCCAGTCGACCAGGATGCGCCGCATGACCTGCGAGCATGCGGCAAAGAAATGCGCCCGATTGCGCCAGTTCGTCTGCGCCGAATCCACCAGACGCACGTAGGCTTCATTCACCAGCGCCGTAGTTTGCAGGATGTGTCCGGGACGCTCGTGAGCCATATAGCGCTGCGCCAGGCTATGCAGTTCCGCATATACCATCGGCACAAGCTGCTCGGCCGCGTCTTGCTCTCCATCGCTCCAAGCCTGCAGTAACTCCGTGACCTGGTGCGTAGCTGGCTCCATGTTGGCACCTATAAAACGGACCTGGATATCCTCAATCTACCACTTTCCAGACGCCGTCCCGGCCCGCCTCGTTCCCGGGGAGAACACCAGAAATATCTCCGGCGCATGGCAGTTTTGCTGTTCGATATCCGCCATATAGGGTGAGGGCAACCGCAGGGTTGGCCTGATGACAACAAAAAAGGAGATTCAGCCATGAAATCGATCCGTTTCGCATTATTGAGCTCTTTGACGCTTGCCCTGCTCGGACCCTCGATGGGCGCACGGGCAAATGCGCAAGGGCTCACCGGAAACTTCACGCTGCCGTTCGCGGCTCATTGGGGCACTGCGACATTGCAACCGGGAGACTACACGTTCAAAGCAGCCACCGTGCCCGGCGGCAAGTTGTTTGTGTATCAAGGTAAGAGGGCGGTAGCGATGATCTACGCCCAGAGTTTCGGCCTGAAGGCATCGGGCCGCAGTGTTCTGGTGGTCGAGCGGGATGAAGCTGCCCAGACCATCCGTCAGATGGTGCTGCCCGACATCGGCCTGGTTCTGTACTATCCGGCGTACAATCCCAAGCGCGGAAGCGTGCAGGAGGAGCGGCAGGCCGGCCTCAGCATTCCGATTGCTGAAACCGCTGGTGGACAGTAGCCTCAGAGCTCGCAGGGGGCCAGGGTCTTCGCGGCCCTGGCCCTGCGCCGTTCCGCACGGCTGCTATCCAACGGACAATCGAAATTACACAACTCTTACAAAACGCGTCGGTTTTCCCTGCTAGCTTGAAAACATGCCCGCCCAGTTATCCACAGGCACTTCCGCGAACGTCGACCTCCTCGAGTTTCCGGAGAAACAGAAAATGAATTGGCCAACCACTCTGGCCTTGGTCGTTTTGCATTTCGGCGCCATCGCAGCGCTATTCATGTTCAGTTGGCGCGACCTCGCCGTCACCCTTTTTCTGCTGTGGTTCGCCACCGGCCTGGGAATCAGCATGGGATATCACAGGCTACACACCCACCGGTCCTACCAGGTGCCGTTAGCTCTGGAATATCTCTTCGCAGTCTGCGGTGCGCTGACTTTCGAGGGTGGGCCCATTTTTTGGGTTGCCACCCACCGCATCCATCATCAGAAGTCGGACATGCCGGGCGATCCACACTCGCCGCGCGATGGCGGCTGGTGGGCGCATGTGGGCTGGATCCTGGTGGGCGAGGCCAAGCACAACAACACCCGCCTGATGTCCAAGTATGCGCCGGACTTGGCGAAGCATCGTTTCTACATCTGGCTGAACGACTATCATTGGCTTCCCAACGTGCTGCTGGCGGTGCTGCTGTTCGCCATCGGCGGCCTGCCGATGGTGCTGTGGGGCATCTGCCTGCGTACCGTCGTCGGGCTGCATGCCACCTGGCTGGTGAACTCCGCGACGCACATGTGGGGCTACCGCCGCTTCGCCACTCGCGACGACTCGCGCAACAGTTGGTGGGTCGCCTTGCTGACCTTCGGCGAGGGCTGGCACAATAATCACCACGCGCATCCGACCTCGGCCCGCCACGGCTTGGCCTGGTACGAGTTCGATCTGTCCTGGATCCAGATCCAGGTTCTCAAGTTCTTCGGCATCGCCAAGCGGGTGAAGGTGGCCAGGATCAACTCAGTGCTGGCCGAACGCGACGCGGCTTAGCATTTGCCCGCCCTACTTGACGTAAGCTGAAGTTGTGGTAGTTGCGGGACGCCAAAAGTCGATCGCTTTCTTCATTGCGCTGGGCATCGGCCTGATCGGCGTCATTATCCTCTTGTACGTCGGATGGGTGCTGCTCAGCTGGCGGCACGGCATCCAACTGTTCCTGGGCGCGCTGCTGCTGATCGCCATCATCAGCGGCGTGGTGCTCAACACCATCTTCCTGGTACGCGAGATCCGCCGCAACGCGCAGCACGACGCGTTCATCAACGCCGTCACGCACGAGCTGAAGACTCCCATCGCGTCGATCCGCCTGTATCTGGAAACCCTGCAAACGCGCGCCGTGGATGAAGCCACGCGGCTGGGGTTCTACCGCATCATGGTGGAGGATAGTGAGCGCCTGCTGGGCACCATCGAGCAGGTGCTGCGCACCGGACGTATCGGCGCCACCAGCCGCCGCCTGAACCTGTCGCGCATCGACTTGGGCCTGGTTGTCGAAGGCTGCCTGGAACGCGTGCGCGCCATCCATCACGTGGCGCCCGAATCGCTCGAATACCGGCCCGGCCCGCCGGTCACGATCGTGGGCGATGTGGATGAGGTGCAGGCCGCCGTCTCGAACCTGATCGATAACGCCGTCAAGTATTCCGGCAACAACGTCAAGGTCACGGTCGAGACCGCGAGCGTGGATGGCGGTTACGTGGCGCTGCGCGTGATCGACCACGGCCCGGGCATTCCGCGCACCGAGCTGAAGCGCATCTTCAAGCGCTTTTATCGCGTGCCCGGCGCGTTGGCCATGCGCGTGAAAGGCACCGGACTGGGGTTGTATATCGTGCGCTCCGTGGCCAAGCGGCACGGCGGCCAGGTGTGGGCCGAGAGCGCAGGTCCCGGCCACGGATCGACATTCACCCTGCGGCTTCCCATCGTCAAATGAGCCGGATTCTGGTAGTCGAAGATGAACAGCACCTGGCCGAAGGTTTACGCTTCAACCTGCAGGCCGAAGGCTACGACGTCCAGGTCGTGGATACCGGCGAGGCAGCGCTCGAAGTTTTGCGCCCGGAAGCGCCGCCCTTCGACGTGGTCGTGCTGGATGTCATGCTGCCGGGCATCGACGGCTTCAACGTGATGACGCAGATGCGCCGCACCGGGCAGTTCGTCCCGACCTTGATGCTGACCGCGCGCGGGCATCCCGACGACGTGCTGCGCGGCTTCGCGGCCGGCGCCGACGATTACCTGACCAAGCCCTTCGAACTGGCCATCTTGTTCGCCCGTATTCGCGGACTGTTGCGCCGCCGCGAGTGGCTGCGCGCGTCCATGAACCACGCCACCGAGCCGCGCCCGCAGCCTGGCGACACGTTCACCTTCGGCGGCAAGTCCATCCACTTCGACGCGCTCGAGCTGCATGTCCGCGATCAGGTGTTCCCGCTTACGTTGATGGAGGCCAACGTCCTGCGCTACCTCATCCAGCACGCCGGCAAGCCGGTCTCGCGCAAGGCCATGCTGGAGGACGTTTGGGGCTTGCATGTGGATACCGACACGCGTGCCATCGACAATTTCATCGTACGCTTGCGGCGGTACATCGAAGACGACCCCACGCATCCCAAATACCTGCTGACGGTGCGCGGGGTCGGCTACCGCTTCATGGTGCCGTCTCAGCAGTGAGAGAGCACGGGCGCCGCGAAGCTATGCTGAGATTCGGCGTTAGGCATTAACGCCTGCCGCTTGAACTCCGCAGTGGCGGTCCGGAACCAGCACTTATGGAAGCGCACGGCAGCCTGGCCATCCTCCGCGCGCACGATCACGCCGCCGGCCACCAGTGTCAAATGCACCTTCTCATCGAGCAGCACAGGCCAGCCAATCCGCAATTCAATCCGCTGGCCGGGCTTTACCATGTGGCCGATGGTGAACAGCGCCCCGCCTTTTCCGATGTTCAACACCCGCCCCCAGCCGGAACCTTCAGCGAGGCGGTAGTGCAGAGGCAGCGGCATGGGGAAGCGCGGGCCTTGGCGATTCTCACCCGTAGGCTTTGGCGAAGTACGACGTGGTCGATAGGCAGGCATGCGGCACAGGCGAAGCAATCGGCGTGCCAGGCTACCGCCGCACCAGGTACACTGCCACCTCGGCCCGTAAGTTCGCCAGCGCGGTAACGCGGCGCCGGCCTTCCAGGAAGTATCGCCGCTCGACCACGAGTCCTTCCTGCCGCGCGAGATGCTCGAAATCCTCGACGGTCAGGATGTGGATGTTCGGCGACTCGTACCACTCATAGGGGAACAGATCGGTCTTGGGCGCCCGTCCGCTTGTCAGCATCGACAACCGCACGCGCCAGTGTCCGAAATTCGGAAACGCCACGATGGCGCGCCGTCCCACGCGCAGCATCTCGCGCAACACCTGCTGCGGCCGGTGCGTCTCCTGCAGCGTCTGGCTGAGGATGACGTAGTCGAAAACCTGGTCCGGATAATCGGCGAGGCCTTGATCGATGTCGCCCTGGTACACGGAGACGCCGCGGGCGATGGCGCGCTGCACCTTGGCGCCCGAAATCTCGACGCCGCGCGCGTCCACGCCCTTGTTCTCAGCCAGCCACTGCAGCAATTCGCCTTCGCCGCAGCCCAGATCGAGGACCTTCGTGGCAGACTCTACGATCTCGCCGATGATGGCGTAGTCGCTGCGCCCCAGCAGTTCGCCGACGAACGGCTTGTGCGCCTGCGAGGTCGCCGTGGTCATCCGGCCACCTTCTCGTAAGTGCTGGCGAGAAACCCGCGCACCAGTTCCGTCTGCTCGCCGACGTCCACCAGAAATGCGTCGTG
>DATKNQ010000308.1:0-4352 GCA_035541265.1 Bryobacteraceae bacterium | reverse complement strand
CGCGTCGCGAGCCTCCAGGACGTCCACAATCCCACCCTCGCCATCATCTGGGAAAAGGGCCTCGAGCTGCCGCGCTCCGAACTGCCCCCTGAAGCGCAAGTCTTCGCCAAAGAGCGCTGGACCGGCGCGCCCATGATGGCCGGTTTCCGCCGCGGCAAAGGCGCCGTGCTTTGGGTGGCCGTCTCCTGCGGCGAGCGCGGCTACGAGCGCTTCCCCTACCTCTTGCAAGCCCTCGCCGATCTGGGCATGGAGCCGCCCTTCCGCTCCACGCGCCTGTGGGCATTCTTCGATTCCTCCTACCGCCTGCGCGTGGATCTCGACTATTTCGCCGCCCGCTGGCGCCGCGCCGGAATCTCCGCCCTGCAAGTCGCCGCCTGGCATTTCTACGATCCCGACCCTGAAAGCGACGCCTATCTGAAGCGCCTGATCGCCGCCTGCCACGCCAACGGCATCCTGGTCTACGCCTGGCTCGAGCTACCGCACGTCAGCGGCAGGTTCTGGGACGATCACCCGCAGTGGCGCGAAAAAACCGGCACGCTGCAGGACGCGCAGCTCGATTGGCGCAAGCTCATGAACCTCGAGAATCCGGATTGCTTCCGCGCTGTAGCGGCGGGCGTTGACGCCCTCATCAACCGCTTCGATTGGGATGGCGTCAATCTCGCCGAGCTGTACTTCGAATCGCTCGAAGGTCTGGCTAATGCATCGCGCTTCACCCCGATGAATGACGATGTCCGCGCGCGCTTCCGCAAAGAAGGTGGATTCGATCCGGTGGAGCTTTTCGCCACGCGCAAAGACGCAGCCTCCCAGCGCGCCTTCCTGGATTTCCGCGCCAAGCTCGCGCGCGAGATGCAGCAGCAGTGGCTCGCCGAAATCGAAAAGCTGCGCCACGCGCGCAACTATCTGGACATCGTGCTCACGCACGTCGACGATCGCCTCGATACTTCCATGCGCGATGCCATTGGCGCTGATTCCGCCCAGCTCCTGCCGCTGCTCGAACATCAGAACCTCACGTTCCTGGTGGAAGATCCGGCCACGGTCTGGAACGAAGCTCCGCAGCGTTACGCCGAGATCGCCCGCCGCTATCAGCCGCTCACGCCGCGCCAGGATCGCCTGGCGATTGACCTGAACATAGTCGATCGCTACCAGAACGTCTATCCCACCAAGCAGCAGACCGGCGCGGAACTGTTTGAGGTCGTGCATTCGGCCGCCGGAGCGTTCGCGCGCGTGGCGCTGTATTTCGAAAACTCGATCCTGAAGCCGGATCTGGCGCTGCTGCCGGCGTCGGCCGCCGTGGTCACCCGCGCGCAAGTCATCGGCCCCAAGCTGATGATCGATTCGCCGCGCGGCGTTGCCATGCTCTGGTCCGGTCCGGCGCTGGTGGATGGCGCGCCCTGGCCGGTGACGAACGGCTCGGAGCTGATCCTGCCCGCGGGCGCGCATTCGGTCGAACCCGGCGGCACGCTGCCCGATCTGCGCGTCACCAGTTTCAACGGCGGCCTCACTTCGGCCGAAGCCGATGGCCACTCGATCAATCTCTCTTACGCCGCCTCCTCCCGCACCATCGCAATCCTCAATCGCCAGCCTTCGCACGTCGAAGTCGATGGCGCCGCCTACACGCCCGAAGCCGCCGGCCCGGATGCCATCTTCCTGCCGCGCGGCCAGCATATTGTTACCATCGAGTAGCGTGGAAACAATCGAATGGACCCCCGCGGGCGTCGTCATGATCGACCAGCGCCGCCTGCCGCTCGTGGAAGAGTACGTCACCTGCCGTAACTACGAAGAAGTCGCCGATGCGATCCGCACCATGGTGATTCGCGGCGCGCCCGCCATCGGTGTCGCCGCAGCGATGGGTGTCGCGCTGGGAGTCGCGCAAGCCGCAGATCTCGACGCACAGTTCGAACAAATCTGCGACACGCTCGCCCGCACGCGTCCCACCGCCGTCAATCTGTTTTGGGCGATCGACCGCATGCGCAAGCTCTATCAATCGCTGCAAGGCCGTCCGCTCGACGAAATCCGCGCCCGCCTGGCCGCCGAAGCGCAGCAGATCCGCCTGGAAGACATCGCCATCAATCAGGCCATCGGACGCAACGGTGCGGACCTGGTGCCCGACGGCAAGACCGTGCTGACGCACTGCAACGCCGGCGCGCTCGCCACCGCAGGCTACGGCACCGCGCTCGGCGTGATCCGCGCCGCCGTCGAAGCCGGCAAGAAGGTGGACGTCTTCGCCGACGAGACCCGTCCGTTCCTGCAAGGCGCGCGTCTCACCGTCTGGGAATTGCAGCAGGATCACATCCCCGCCACGCTCATCACCGACAACATGGCCGGACACTTTCTGAAATCCGGGCGCATCGGCTGCGTGGTCGTGGGAGCCGACCGCATCGCTTCCAATGGCGATGTGGCCAACAAAATCGGCACCTACTCGGTGGCCGTGCTAGCGAAAGAAAACGGAGTTCCGTTCTTCGTCGCCGCGCCCATCTCGACGCTCGATCTCACGCTCGCATCCGGAGACCAGATCCCCATCGAGCGCCGCCCGGACGCCGAAGTCACGCACGTCTTCGGCACCGCCATCGCGCCCAAGGGCACGCCCGTGGAAAATCCCGCGTTCGACGTCACGCCCAATCGCTACGTAACCGCCATCATCACCGAGCGTGGCCTGGCCCGCGCGCCCTACACCGAGTCGCTGCGCAAGCTCGCTTTGGGGTCATTTATCGACCACTTCCACCACGGGCCAGCCTGATTTCCAGGTAAGCGGCATAATGGCCAGGGTGGCTTTACCTCCCATCCGGCTATCGCCCTCGAAATCGGACGTGAACCAGCTCTTTCCGTAATCGACGAGAATGCCGGCGTGACCAGGCCCAAACAGTGGTCCTTTGTTGGCAAGCACGAGCGTACCGCCGGCTTTTAGCATATCGACGCCATCCTTATCGATATATGGGCCGGTAACTTTGCGGCTTCTTCCAACGCGAATGTTGTAAGTGCTGTTTACACCGCGGCAGCACGAACCCCAATTGACGAAGAGATAGTAATAACCATCGTGCTTGTAAAGGCACGACGCCTCGATTGACTTGTTGTACGCCAGCGATGAGAACGGCGCGCCGGGGGCCAATCGCTTACCCGTTTTCGGGTCGAGTTGCGCCAGCTTGATTCCGCTCCAGTAGGAACCGAATGCCAGCCACAAGGTTCCGTCGTCATCGGAAAACACCGAGGGATCGATCGCATTGAAGTCGCCGCCCTCCCGCGATTCGACGACAATGCCGTGGTCGGTCCAGTGATACGCGGGATCGGCTGGATCGAGAGTGGGGGTGGTGGCCAGCCCGATTGCCGAAGTAATCTTGCCAAAACTGGAGACGGCATAGTAGAGCAGATATCGATCGCCCAAGTGGATGATGTCGGGAGCCCAGTAGCTCATGTTCCGGTTCTCGGGAACGGCTGCGGCAATCCACTCCGGGGCTGTCCGGAACACGGGCGGGCCGGGTTCCCACCTCACCAGATCTTTGGAGTGAAACGAAGGAATGCCGCGTCCGGTATAGAAGACCCAGAATTCGTCTTTGCATTTCACGATCGTCGACGGATCGCGAGTGATGATCCCCCGGCTGGCGGTTTGCTCCAGCGGCAGCCCCTCGCGCGACGTCAGGCCCGTGTCGTCCGCGAGAGCGATCGCCGGCAGAGATCCGGCCAGCAGGAGTACTGGGATGATGCAGTGCAATAAAAACTTCATTGCCGGCACACGGCTTTGTCAGTATTCCCGCGTGGTTACGATGCCAGGCTGGGGTACCGGATATCTGCCGTTGGCGTCCGCCAGCAGCGGCGCCGCGGAATCCATGGTGAACTTTTCGATGCCCGGCGCCATCTCGTGCTCGCATTCGAGCATCTGGTCAAACGTTATTTCCCGGCCAGTGTTGGCAGCCATGCGGCCCATGCTCGAAGTCACGCTCGCTTCCACGCCGCGTTTGACCTCGTTGTAAGGTTTGTCGTCTCGAATGGCGTCCATCAGATCGTTCCACTCGTTTTGATAAGGATCCCTCTCGTCCGGGCTCACCTTCGACTCCCAAATCAGGCTTTGCGCGGTCGCTGTCTGACTGCTGTACAGGCTGGATGGCAGCCCGCAATCGCCACTCTTGGACGCGATCCCGGCGCCCTTGGTCCCATGCAGGCAACTCGTGTAGATCTCCTCGCATCCGTTCATGCAGCGCCCGTCAAAGAAGAACTTGGTGCCATCTGCATATGTGTATTCCACCGAATAGACGTCAAAATTCTGATCCACGTAGGCGACTCCTTCAGGGCTGACTTTGTAATGCCTGCCGCCCAGCGCCTGCGCCTTTACCGGCCATGCGTTCTTCATCCATGCCAGT
>DATKNQ010000307.1:0-4277 GCA_035541265.1 Bryobacteraceae bacterium | reverse complement strand
TCCGGTGGCGATCTTCTGCTCGAGCGTGGCGTTCGGCAGCAGGTCGCCGGCCAGTTGTTCGATGGTGAACTCGTCGAACGGCATGTTGCGATTGAACGCGTTGATCACCCAATCGCGCCAGTGCCACATCTCGCGATGGCTATCGATGTGGTAGCCGTGCGTATCGGCGTAGCGCGCCAGGTCGAGCCACTGCATGGCCATGCGCTCGCCGTAGTGCGGCGAATGGAGCAGGCGGTCGACGACCTTCTCATAGGCATCGGTCGAATGGTCAGCGAGGAAGGCATCGAGCTCGGCGGGTGTGGGCGGCAGGCCGGTGAGGTCGAGGGTGACACGGCGGAGCAGGGTAGCGCGATCGGCTTCGGGCGACGGATGCAGGCCTTCGCGTTCCAAACGCGCCAGGATGAAATTGTCAATCGGATTGCGCGGCCATGCGGTGTTGTGGACGGCCGGCAGATCGGGCCGCTTGGGTGGAACGTAGGCCCAATGCATTTCCCATTTGGCGCCCTGATCAATCCATTTTCGGATGAGATCGATCTGCGCTTGGGTGAGCGACCGCTCGGAGTAAGGCGGCGGCATGCGATGCTGCTTGTCGGCGGCGCTGATGCGCTGATAGAGGCGGCTGCCGGCCGCATTGCCGGGAACAATGACGGGATGTCCGCCGCGATCGGCAAAAATGCCTTCCTTGATATCGAGGCGCAGACCGGCCATGCGGTGCTTTTCGTCGGGGCCGTGGCAGGCGAAACAATTATCGGAAAGAATGGGGCGAACTTCGCGGTCGAAATCGACGCCGGAGGAGGCTGCGGCCAACGCTACGTGAGCCAATCCATAGAGCGCTAGAACGCGAAAATGCATGATCCCTCCGCCGGAAGTCCGATGTCACAAATGTTATCACAGCGGAGCGGAGGGTCCCCGCTATTCGTGACGAAGCGCTACCAGCGGATCGACGTGGGTGGCGCGCCGGCCCGGGATGTAGCAGGCCGCCAGCGAAACCGCGATCAGTAATACGGAGACAGCCACGAGCGTTAACGGGTCTCCGGGCTTTACGTCGTAAAGCAAGCTGCCCAGAAAACGAGTCACTGCCAGCGAGGCGCCCACGCCGATGACTGTGCCGGCGGCGGTCAGCGCGACGCCGTGCCGCATCACGCGCCGCAAGACATCGCCCGACGGCGCGCCGAGTGCCATGCGAATGCCGATTTCCCGCGTGCCGCGTGTCACTTCGTAGGCCAGCAGGCCGTACAGCCCGATGCAGGCCAGCAATAGCGCCAGCAGTCCGAAGAGGCTCGAGAGGCGCGCGATCAGGCGTTCCTGGAACAGCATCTCGTCGATGCGCTCGGCTTGGGGCCGCACGTCAACGATGGGGATATCGTTTCCGGCTTTCCGCACCACTTCCCGCACCTCGGGCATGACGGACATCGGATCGCGCGCCGTGCGCAGCTCGAAAGTCCCGGCCTGCCCTCCACTCGGGACATACATGGTGGGGTGGATTTCGCGGCGCAGTTCGCTGTACATGGCGTCGCGCGCCACGCCAACGATCTTCCAACCGGCGGTGGCCGGATCTTCGGGATCGCCGCTCATACCCGGACTGTTCGCGCCAAACGGCCGACCCAGCGGGTCGCCTTTCGGAAAATACGCACGCAAGAACGCCTCGTTGACGATCGCCGGCACCACGAGCTGAGCTTTGGCTTTTTTATCAGCATTCACCTTGCCGGCCAATTCGTATTCTTCCGGTTTGAAATCGCGGCCTTTGATTACTGGAATCTTGACCGTCTCGAAAAATCCCGGACCGATGGGCATGTAATCCGCGTACGCCGCAGATTTGGGCGGCGTGCCGGGCAGGTGGAAGTCTGTACCCCAAAGGTCCCCCGCCAATAAGGGTGCACCTGAGTGACTCACGGTCAGCACGCCTGGAATCGCGCTGAACCCCTGCTGCAGTTGCAGGTAAAACTGCTCCAGGCGCTCGTCTTTGAAGCCGGTTAGTGTGGGATCGACGCTGAAGGTCAGCAGGTTTTGCGTGGCGAATCCGGGATCCAGCTTGCGCAGGTTGCTGAGGGTATGAACCAGTAGGCCTGCGCCCACCAGCACGACCACGGTGAGAGCGACTTGCAGGACGACGAGCAGGTCGCCGGGCCGCAGACGGCTTTGCGGTGCATGCGCGCCCTCGGGGCCGGATTTCAAGGCCGGCGTCAGATCCACGCGCATGGATCGTAGCGCGGGAGCGATTCCGAAGAGCACGCCGGTCAGGATGGCAGCCGCAAAAGTGAAGCCGAGCACGCGCAGATCCAGATCAGCCGTCATGCCTACATCGTGATGCGAGTTACGGGTTACGAGGGAGAACAAAGCCTGCACTCCCCAATTCGCCAGCAGCACGCCCAGCGCGCCGCCCAGCAAGGAAAGAGTGACGCTTTCGGTGAGCAACTGCCGGACGAGCCGTGCGCGATTCGCGCCCAGCGCCTGCCGGACCGCGATCTCCCGCTGCCGCTTGTTGGCCCGCGCCAACAGCAAGCCCGCCACATTGGCGCAGCCGATCAGCAACACGATCAACACCGCGAGCATCAGTACGTAAAGCAGCGGCGCAGTGCGCTCGCGCATGCCGGTGAGGCCGGTCTGCGCCCGAATCAATCGAATCTCCGGCCGGTCTCCAGCTTTAGATAGCGGTTTGTCGCCATGCAGCAGATCGTTCACGAACAGGGCATTCACGCGAGCCTGGGCGGCTTGGGGCGTGATGCCCTGCTTCAGGCGGCCGACCGCTACGATCCACCACGAATCGGCGCCCTCCTCCTTCGACCATTCGGGATGCAGGCGAGGCCGCAGGCTGATAGGGATCGACAGATCGCGCACGGTGCCGGGCGTCAGATAGGCGAAGCGCTCCGCCGCGACGCCCACGATTGTGAACGGCATGCGATTCAGACGCAGGGTCTGCCCGATGATGGAACGATCGCCGCCGAATTCGCGCATCCAGTAACCGTAGTGCAAGACCACCGCCGCCGGCGCGCCGGGCGCATCGTCGGCAGGCATCAGCGTGCGTCCAATCGCGGCGCCCACACCCAGCGTTTGGAAATATCCGCCGGAAACGAATTGTCCGTTGGCCTGGTGCGCCGCGTTTCTGCCACTCACCGTGACCGGCCCGGCGCCGGCAAATTCCGCAATCGCCGAGAACAGGCCCAGCTTGCGCACGTCTTCGAGGAAGGGCCGGGAGAAGGAACAGCCGCTGGCATTGATTGGCCTGAACGTGGATTCGCAGTCTCCGTAGGAACTGGAACTGCGAATCTTGGGGCGCACGCGCGCGGACCAGTGCAGGAGCATCAGGTGTTGCGGATCGCGCACGGGCAGCGACTTCAACATCACCGCGTTGATGACGGTGAAAATCGCGGTGTTCGCCCCAATGCACAGCGCCAGCGTGAGCGCCGCCACGATGGTGAGGCCCGGGCTTTTCGTCAGCACGCGCAGGCCGTACAGCACATCCTGCCGCAAGTCAGTGATCATGGAGAACCTGCCGCGTTTGCGCAGGTCGCGATCCTCCGCTTTTTGCTGCCAGAGCGTCATAGCCGATTCCCTCCCCCTGTGCGATTCTTCCAACTCGCGCGCCAGCGCCCCCCAATCGCTGATGTGGCGCCGCGCGGCTTCTGCGGCCTGTGGCTCGCTCGCGCCGGCTTGGAGCGCGTCGGTATAGGCGTCTTCCAGTTGGCGTGCTACTTCCTCGATGATCTCCGCCTCGCGCGCGGGCTCGAATCCGTGCAGGCGCAGATTTTGGCGGACGTAAGCCGGCCAGTCACGCATGGCTGGGCCGCACGATCTGGTTGACGATCGCCACGAATTCTTCCCATGCGGTCCGCTGGGTCTGCAGGAACTTGCGGCCCGCCGGCGTGAGGCGGTAGCAGCGGCGGCGGCGTTCGCCGGGCTTCTCCATCCAGCGGCCGGCGATCAGGCCGCGGTCCTCCAGGCGGAACAGAATAGGATATAACGAGCCGATGCGGAAACAAATCTGGCCTTTGGAGCGCTCCTCGATCAGCCGGCCGATATCGTAGCCGTGGCGCGGCCGCGCTTCGAGCAAAGTGAGGACCAGGAGTTCCGCGCTGCCTTTATGAAGATCACGATTGAACATACTTCCTCACAGTATACTTCACGGAAGTATAGTATGGGGCGGCGGGCTAAACGGTGTCGTATTTCATGATCAGGATCGTGGCGGCCAGCACGATTCCCGATCCGGCGATCGCCAGGGCGCTGAGGCGCTCACCGAGCAGCACCGCGGCCAGGATTACGCCGAAGATGGGCACCAG
>DATKNQ010000306.1:0-53501 GCA_035541265.1 Bryobacteraceae bacterium | reverse complement strand
TTGCGGGCTGCTGGCCGCACAGGATGTGACTTTCACCACCGGCACGCAGCTTGTAGTAGAGACAGTCGTGGTCACAGACAAGAACGGCAAACCGGTCGATGGACTCACGGCCAACGATTTCCGCGTGACTGAAGACGGTGTGCCGCAGACCATCCAGTTCTTCGATCACCAGACGCTGCCGGGCGCGCTCGCACCCCTGGCGCCGGTGACCGGATCAATCGCGCCCTACGACCGCATTCCGCACAATCACATCTCTGCCGAGCGTCCCGGCGACAGCCGTTACAAAGACCGGCGTCTGCTGGTGCTGTACTTCGATATGACCGCCATGCCGCCGTCCGACCAGATCCGCGCGTTGGAGGCGGCCAAGAAATTCATCCGCACTCAAATGGGCCCGCCCGATCTGATGGCCCTGATGATGTACGAAGGCGGCGCCGTGCGGGTGATCGAGGATTTCACGGCCGACCGCGCGCGCCTGCTCAGCGCCGTCGAGACGTTGATCGTTGGCGAGGCCCAAGGCTTCGAATCCACCGCGAACGACGCCAGCGCCGCCGATACCGGCGCGGCATTTGGCCAGGACGATAGCGAGTTCAACATATTTAATACCGACCGGCAACTATCCGCTCTGCAAACCGCCGCGAACATGCTGAGCCAAGTAGCGGAGAAGAAGTCGCTGATCTATTTCGCCAGCGGCCTGCGTCTGAACGGGCTCGACAACCAGGCGCAGTTGCATGCCACCATCAATGCCGCGCTCCGCGCCAACTTGTCGTTCTGGCCAATCGACGCGCGCGGGTTGGTGGCCGAATCGCCGCTGGGCGATGCAACGCAGGGGTCGAACGGCGGCCTGGTCATGTACACGGGCGGAGCGGCGCAGGCCTTCAACGACAATTTCCAGCAATCGCAAGACACGCTTTGGGCGCTGGCCTCCGACACGCACGGCCAGGCGCTCCTCGATTACAACGATCTGGCTTCGGGAATTGTGCACGCCCAGCAGGCCATCTCGAGTTACTACATCATCGGATATTACACGCCCAACACCGCGCTCGACGGCAAATTCCGCCGCATCAAGATCACGCTGCGCGAGGGACTCTCGGGCAATCTCGATTACCGCCAGGGCTATTATGCCGGAAAGAAGTTCAGTAAGTTCTCAGCTGCCGATAAAGAACGCCAGCTTGAAGACGCGCTGATGTTGGGCGATCCCATCACGGAACTGACCATCGCCATGGAAGTGAATTACTTCCAATTGAACAGCGCGGAGTACTTCGTGCCGGTCACCGTCAAGATTCCGGGCCGCGAACTGGCCCTGGCCCGCAGGCGCGGCGCCGAACATACGCTGATCGACTTCATTGGCGAGATCAAGGACGAATACGGCAGCACCATCACCAACGTCCGCGACAAGGTGAACATCAGGCTCACCGATGCCACCGCCGCCGAGCTTGCCCGGCGGCCCATCGAGTACGACACGGGTTTTACGGTTCTGCCGGGCAAGTACATGATCAAGATCCTCGCGCGCGACGCGGAAACCGGCCGCATCGGGACGTATCAAACCACGTTCGTGGTGCCGAACCTGAATAAGGTCGAAAAGCGCTTGCGGCTCAGTTCGGTGGTTTTGAGCGGCCAGCGCGTCGAGCTTAAAGACGCGCTCTACAACGCGGCGAAAGACAAGGGCAGGGCAGAGTCGGTCGACCCATTATCGAGCGGCGGCGAGAAGCTCATTCCGAGCGTGACGCGCGTCTTCAGCAAGAGCCGCGATCTGTACGTCTACTTCCAGACTTACGGAGCCGAGCCGGTGCTGGCGTTCGTGACTTTCTATCGCGATAACTCGAAGTCACTCGAGACCGCGCCGTACTCCGTCACGCAAACGCTGCCGGGTAAGTTGAAGGCTGCACCAGTGAGCCTCGATATCTCACTGGCGAAGTTACTTCCCGGAAAATACAACTGCCAGGTGACTGTGCTCGATCCAGACAGCCACAAGGCGGCTTTCTGGCAAGCGCCGGTTGTGCTGGTACCCTAGACCAGCAGCTAGGCCGGCTTCCCCTCGGTCACCTTCAGGACCTGATTCGCCTTCACGCCCGCAATGCGATCGACTTGACCGCTCGGCCAGTGAATCTCCACATCAGCTTTCTCGGCCGTACCCAGGCCGAAGTGCACGCGCAGGTCGTTCTGTGAAATGTAGCCGGTGCCGCTGCGCACTTCATCCACTAACCGGCGGCCGCCCGCGGGTGTGCAATAAACCCGCGCCCCGATGCCGGACCGGTTCGACTTCACGCCAATCGTCTTCACCTTCAGCCAGTTGTTCTTCACCTGGCTATCGCAGCGCAGAAGCTGTGGCACGTCATTCACGCAGTTGATGACGACGTCCAGATCGCCATCGTTATCAAAGTCGCCGAACGCGCAGCCGCGCGCCGAAGCCGGCTCCAGGATACCCGGCCCCGCATCCTGCGAAACGTCCACAAACCGGCCGCTGCCCAGGTTGTGATACAGCACCTTGCGCTCGCGATAGCCCTGCTCGTCGTTTGGCTGCCCGACTTCCGGGTAGACGTGGCCGTTGACCGCCAGGATATCCGGCCAGGTGTCGTTATCGAAATCGAAGAATCCCACGCCCCAGCCCATGAAACGCGTGTTACGTCCCAGCCCCGATTGAAACGTGGTGTCCTCGAAGAAGTCCTTGCCCAGGTTGTGGTACAGGCTGGAAGTGTCGCCCGCGAAGTTGGTCTTCACGATATCCAGGCGCCCGTCGCCGTCATAGTCCGCGACGGACACACCCATGCCGGCCTGCGGCTTGCCGTCCGGACTGTAGGCCACCCCCGCTTCAATGGCGATCTCGGAAAACGTGCCGTCATGGTTGTTGCGATAGAGCGCCGACGAGGTCGAGTCGTTGGCGACGTAGATGTCCGGCCAACCGTCGTCATCGAAGTCGGCAACTGCCACGCCCAAGCCATAGGTGCCTTCGGTCTTCCAAATGCCCGCCTTCTGGCTCACATCTGTGAATGTCCCGTTACCATCGTTGTGAAACAGGATGTTCTTGCCGCCTTGCAATCCCGGCGGACCGCACGCCACCACGATCCCCTTGAACAGACATGGACCGGATTCCGGAAGAGGCGCGGTCTTCGGATCGAAATCGATGTAGTTGGCGACGAACAGGTCCAGGTGACCGTCCTTGTCGTAGTCCAGGAACGCGCAACCCGTATTCCAACGTTTCTGCCCGTTCCCGGGATCCGTTGTGACTCCCGCTTTCCTGGCTACGTCGACGAAGCGGCCGTTGCCCTCGTTGTGCCAAAGGGCGCAGTCACCCCAGTAGCTCACGAACAGATCGTCGTAGCCATCATTATCATAATCGCCGATGCAGCAGCCTTGGCCCCAGCCGGTCCGCCCTGCCATGCCGGCCTTGATGGTGACATCTGTAAATGTGCCGTCCCGATTGTTTTTGTACAGGCGGCTGATGGGAGCTTCGGCGGCAGCCCAGTCGGGCTCAAACCGCGAGCCATTCACCAGGAAGATGTCCAACCAGCCATCGTTGTCATAATCGAAGAACGCACATCCGCAGCCGGTGGTCTCCATCAGAAACTTGTTCTTGTGCTCGCCGCCGAAGATGGTCTTGGCTCTGAGCCCAGCTTCCCGCGCGACGTTCACAAAGCGGACCCCCAGCGGCAGCCCCTGAATGAGCTGGTCAAAGCCGAACACGGGGAGGGTCGCGCAAAGTGACCGTATGAATTGTCTGCGATTGGGGACGAAAGACGTAGTCACATTATCGCAAGTCGAAGCCTAACGCTCAACCTTTCGAGATTTTCCGTCAAATCCAATATTTGGAATCGATAACAGGCGTTGGCCGCGCCGTGCGGAGCGAATCATTAACTCCTGGCCCGGGCGAGAAGTAACGGTTAACCGCCTTCGTAACCGACACCTAAACTACTGCACTCTAAGGGCTTTGCACGTTTAACCGTAACAAACCCGGTTGGCACTTGCCCTCGTTCTACTAAAGATCTATTATTCTCTCAACCATCGCAATGCTTGTGCAGGGATGCGGAGTGTGAGGTTGGGAAAAGGGTTAGTTTTGCTGGTTCCACTTGATGAATTTGTCTACAGAGGGAGAGGATCATGCTCAGTTTGCGCAAATTGGCTTCGTGGGCCATATGCACTTCTTTAGCGCTGTTCTGTCTTAGCGGAACTCTTAGCGCACAACAGGTTTTCGGAAGCATCTTTGGCACCGTGACCGATCCGACGGGTGCGGCGGTGAGCGGAGCCAAAGTAACCATCGCCGATACACAAAAGGGTACGAAGTTCGAAACGACCACCAACGAGTCAGGCAACTACACCAAAGGCCAGCTCATTCCTGGATCGTATATAGTGAGCATCGAGGCCTCCGGTTTTACGAAGGCAGTGTCCTCGCCGATCACGGTGCAGGTCGATTACGCAGCCCGTTACGATGCCAAGCTTTCGGTTGGCAACGTAACCCAGGAGGTGGAAGTGACCGCCGCCGCACCGCTACTGCAATCGGACCGTGCTGACGTGGCGCAGACTTTCGACTCGCACCAAATTGAAGAGTTGCCGAGCGTCGGACGCAATCTGCAGGCCTATGAACTGTTGAACCCCGGAACCGTGCCCTTTGGTTGGGCGCACGCGTCGGATGAAAATCCGCAAGGCAGCGTGCAGATGGTTGTCAACGGCCAAGTCTTCGATGCGATGGGCTACGAACTGGACGGCACGACGAATCAGGACCCAATCCTGGGAATTATCGTCATTAACCCGACGTTTGATTCGGTCGCTGAAGTGAAGCAGGCGAATCAGGATTTCGATGCCGAATTCTCATACACCGGTGCCGGCCTCGCGACTTATTCCACGAAGTCCGGAACGAATGAGTACCATGGCGACGCTTTTGAATACCTGCAGGTGAATACCCCGGGTTTCCAGGACTTTGGCCGAAATCCTTTCACCAACGCCAACCCGGTGTACCGGCAGAATCAGTGGGGCGGTTCCATCGGCGGCAAGGTGATTAAGGATAAGCTGTTCTTCTTTCTGGATTCACAGGAGAACCACCAGGCACAGGGTGGCTCCGTGAACACCTCGGTGCCCACGGCGCTCAACCGCACGGGCAATTTCAGCGACTGGTTGGCCGTCAGCCCCAAGTACACGATTTACGATCCAAGCACTGGTAGCCAGACCGATGGCACGGGACGCACACCTTTTCCGAACAACACCATCCCTCAGAACGAATTGAGTTCGCAAGCTCTCGCCTTGCTGCAGTATTGGCCACTGCCGAACACTTCGCAATTCGGCACTGTAGGCAACAATTATGACGCCAGCGGCGATGTGGCGATCACCGGCTATCTGTGGAACACGCGCTGGGATTATTATTTGAACCCCAAGAACGCCATCTTCGGCCGTTACAGTTACGCACGTTATACGGAACAGGCGCCCGGCGCATTTGGCGAGGAAGCCGGCGGTCCTAACTTCGGGAACTATGCAGGAAGCTCGTACGCACTGAATCAAAGCCTGGCGGCTGGTTGGACGGATACGATCTCGCCGACCGTGGTCAACGAGTTTCGTCTGGGCTACATGAAGTACCACGTGTTCGACGTTCCCAACGGTTACGGTACGGATCCCGCCACCCAGGCGGGCATTCCCGGTTTGAACTTGGACAAAACCTATACTTCCGGTATGCCGTACTTCGATATTTCGGATTCCGGATATGGCGACACGAAATTAGGCTATTCCCTTGGTGCGAACCAATGCAACTGCCCGTTGACTCAGAGTGAACGGCAGATTCAGTTCGTCGACAACTTGCACAAGATCGTTGGCAACCACAGCTTTAAGTTCGGCGCTGACCTTCGTTACGCTTTGAACCTCCGGGTGCCCAGCGACAGTCACCGCGCGGGTGAGTTGTACTTCAACGGCAACCAGACCGGGTACGTGGCTTCGCCCGGCTCTTCTCCCATTGACGGCCTGGGCTTGGCTTCGTTCATGCTTGGCGACGTGAATAGCTTCGACCGGTACGTCAGCTCCAGCACGGATGCCCAGGAGCGGCAGAAGCGCTTCTTCTGGTATGGCCAGGATGAATGGCGTATTACGCCAAAGTTCACTGCTACGCTGGGCGTACGCTGGGAGATGGTCTTCCCGGAGACCGTGAACGCGGCCGGCAACGGCGCGACGCTGAATCCGGCGACTGGCTTGATGTATGTGTTCGGCGTCGGCGGTGTTTCCTCGCATGGCATCCAGAGCATGAACTGGCACGAGTTGGCGCCCCGCGTAGGTGTGGCCTACCAAGTCGACAAGAAGACGGTGGTTCGGGCTGGATACGGTTGGTCATATAACCTCGGAACATTCGGGTCCACGTTCGGCCACAACGTCACCCAGAACCCGCCTGTGCTGGATTATCAACAGATCAACAACCCGGGCAATACGCCTTTCGCGACAGTATTCAATCTGGCTCAAGGACCGTCAGCTCCCCAGTCCATTACGGTAGGATCCGACGGAACTTTCCCACTGCCGAATGGCATTAGCCCCAAGTACCGGCCTAGCACCTTCACTATGGCGGTTGTCTATCAATACAACGGCACGGTGCAGCGTCAAATCACGAACGCGGTGGCTGTCTCGGCCGGTTATGTGGGCAATTCCACGCGGCACGGCTGGCTGGGCACCAGCAACACGACTAATCCGAACGAGTCGTACTGGAATTTTGACACCCAGCAGGCACTGCAACCGTACTACAATTCGTACGGCTGGACACAAGGCTTAGGCTACTACTGTAATTGCAGCAATCAGCAGTATAACTCGTTCCAGTCAACAGTTACCGTGAGGGCCTTGAATGGTTGGACCTTACAAGGTAACTATACTTATCAGAAACTTAAGACCTGGGACGGTCCCTACGACACCAACTACTACTTCATCTATGGTCCTCAGAATGGTGCGGGCGGTTACGGAGACAGCAGCTTGATACCCCACCACCAGATCACGGTGGCCCAGAACTGGGATATCCCCTTTGGCCATGGCAGGAAGTTCGGCAGTACAATCAGCAAGGGCGCGGATCTTGCTTTGGGAGGCTGGACGGTGAGTGCCATCACCACATACTACAGTGGACTCCCCTTCGGACCATACGTTGACTACTACGCAAGCGGAGCCGTTAGACCCAGCACGGGGCCAAACAATCGCCCGGATTCGGGCAGCGGAGCCGTCTATCCGTCGAGCCAGAACCGCAATCAATGGATTGTGGGGTGCCCCGATCAGCAATGTACCTCAGGTCCATTCCTGTTCCCGCAGGGCAACACATTCGGCAACTACCCGATCGATACGCTCATTGGGCCGCGTTTCGTCAACGTCGACTTTTCGGCATTGAAGTGGTTCAATGTTACGGAGAAGATTTCGCTTGGTCTGCGTATGGATTCGCGCAACTTCTTCAACCATACGAACCTCGGCAACCCGAATAACGACGTCACGGCGCCGAACGCAGGCCAGATTACAGGTATTGCTTTCGGCGGCAATAACGGTGTCGGAATGCGCACTTTGCAGTTCTCCGCAACCGTGAAATTCTAGCAGGGGTATCAAGGTACCGTCTTCGAGAGGGGCTGGCAGGGTGAATGCTCTGCCAGCCCTTTCGTTTCCCGGCATGTCCCAGCGCACATAGATAGAATTGTGAAGGTGAAGCTGAATCGATCCTGGGCGGCGGCGCCTCTGGCCTGCCTGCCGCTGGCCGCTTCCTCGCTTGCCATTGCCGGAGGCGGCGGTTACCTGGGCCGGCAGGTCTGTGCCGGATGCCATAAACAGATCGCGGCGGCGCAGGTCCACACCAACATGGCGCGGACGTGGCGTGGGGTCGCACCCAATCCGCAGGTTCCGGCGAAGTACCTGGAGAAGCACGCGGAAGGTCCGGCGCCCGAGATTCAGTACCAGCTCCAGCGCGCCGGGCAGAAACTCGAATATCGCGTGCAGATGCCGGGGCAGCCGGCGCTTGAGCTTCCGATCGAAAGCATGGTGGGCGGCGACCGCCACGGCCTCAGTTTTCTGTTCCGCCTCCCTGCACTCGACGGGTTGGCACTGCCGCGCGTACGCCTGCTCGAAGCCCGCTATTTCCACTACGCCGAGCAGGACAAACTGGCGCTCTCGCTCGGCTTTCCCGAAGAAAAGCCCACGACTTACGAGACGGCTTTCGGCCGGGTACTGACTCCGTATCTGGAAAAACGCTGCCTCGGCTGTCACGGCTCGCCGCGCACGGTAGGAACGCACGTGGAGGTGGGAGTAACATGCGAGAACTGCCACGGTCCGGGCCAGGCGCACTTAGCCGCGCTCGGCAGCCACGCACGCAACGCCGGCATCCTGAATCCGGATAAGCTGCCGGTCCCCGATCGCTTCCGCCCGTGTACGCAATGCCACGCGGGATCGAGCGTGATCGAAGATCCCATGCCGGACGATACGCTGATTTCCGATCAGGTCACGGCGTTGAAGAACAGCGAGTGCTGGCGGCAGAGCGGCGGCCAGATCACGTGCACGAATTGCCACAATCCGCATCAGGATGCGCCGCGTGCGGTGCTGGTCGCGCGGGCGGAGAAGACTTGCCTGCGATGTCACAGCCTGACCGTAGCGAAGCATGCCGGACTGTGCCCGGTCAACCGCGCGAACGGCTGCGTCGGGTGCCACATGAAGAGCGAGATCCGCGGCGCATTCACCATTGCGGAGCACTGGATCCGCGTGCAGCCCGAGCAGGAGACCAAAACCGTAGCGCCCAATCCGGCATGGCGCACCACGATCACTCCGAAGCACATGTATCTCCGCATGATCGTATTAGACGATCGGGACAAGGCATCCGATATCCGCCGGCAGATCGCAGCGGGTGGATCCTTCTTCGAGCTGGCGCGAGCCAATTCGGTCGAGCGCTCCACGGGTGAGAACGGCGGATATCTGGGAGATGTGGAGACCGCGAAGCTCGATCCTGCCTGGTCAACGGAAGCGTTGAAACTCGCGCCCGGAGACCTCTCGAGCGTGGTCGAAGCGAGCGGAAAGCACGTCATCTTGCAGCGTATGTCACGCAACTTCCGCGAGGAGGCCGAAGCCGTCTTCAACAAGGCGATGGACCTCCGCAAAGATGGCAAGCAGCAGGAATCCGTCACCGAGCTGCTCGCAGCGCTGAAAATCTATCCGCATCTGCTGCGCGCGTTAACCTGGCTAGGCGCGGCCTATGGGCAAATCGGCGATCCGGCGGTCAGCGCGGGCATACTGCAAATCGCCGTCCACCTATATCCGCAGGACGCCGGCGCGCACTTCAACCTGGCGCTCGCGCTGGGTGCGCTCTCCAAGCCGGAAGAAATCTCCGAATACCAACGCACCCTCGAGATCGACCCCGATTATGTCTTGGCCTATCTCAACTGGGGCGGTGCGCTGTACGCTAAGGGCCAATATGACGAAGCGATCAAGATCTATCGCCAGGGCCTTGACGTGAATCCCTTACTCGCCTCGCTGCACTACAGCCTCGGCCTGGCATTGGAGCAGGAGAAGAAAACCACGGAAGCGGATGCGGAGATCGCCTTGGCCACCAAGATCGATCCCGACGTGGCTAAGCGGTGAGAGTTTCCCAACACGGCCGCTGAAACATCGGCGCGGGCTTTGTCGTCCTGACAGCCAGAGCTGCATGTGGTCAGGCGCGGACAGCCCAGGTCGCGAGGTTTTCTTGACCTGGGTGTTACCACGCATGCCGGATCTGATCTGAAGCGCGCGTATGAGCCACTGGCACGCCTCTCGCATCTACACCGCCGAAGCCATACCAGCCGCGGTGTCTTACGCGAGTACCTGCGCTCCATGCCGCAAGACATCGAATTACGCCCGGCAGACCGAGTATTTCTGCGATAATACCTGCATGCACCGGCTGCTTGCCGTGCTGGCGTTGGCGGCGTGCGCCGCGCGGGCCGAGTCCATCACCTTTTATAAACAGATCGCGCCCATCGTTTACCACGCCTGCGCGCCGTGTCATCGCCCGGGCGAACCCGGCCCGTTCTCGCTGCTGACTTACACCGATGTCAGCAAGCGCGGCCGGCTGATCGTCTCCGTCATCAAGCGGCGTTACATGCCGCCATGGCTACCCGAGGCGGGCTATGGGAATTTTGAAGAAGAGCGCCGCCTGACCGGCCAACAGATCCGCGCCATCGAAGACTGGGTGCGCGCGGGAGCACCAGCCGGCTCACCGGCCGATGCGCCGCCGCTCCCCAAGTTTGTTCCCGGCTGGCAGCTCGGCGAGCCGGACCTGGTGATCGGCGCGCCGGCTCCATACCATCTGCAGGCCGACGGTCCCGATCAGTATTGGAATTTTGTGCTGCCGCTCGACGTGCTGGCCACCCGGTGGGTAAAGGCGATCGAGATCCGTCCGGGGAACGCACGGGCCGTGCACCACGCCAATGTCCTGATCGATCGGAGCCGCTCGGCGCGCGCACAGGAAAAGACCCCCGGCGCGGGATTTCCGGGCATGGACCTGAGCATCGAATCCGACACGTTCGATCCGGATAGTCACTTTCTGTTTTGGAAGCCGGGCGGGACGCCGTGGGTCGAGCCGGATGGCATGGCGTGGCGTGCCGGCCCTGGCACGGATCTGGTGCTGAATGTTCATATGCAGCCCACCGGCAAACCCGAGTTGGTGCAGCCATCGATCGGCTTGTACTTCACCGATCGGCCGGGCACGAAGTATCCGATGCTGGTACAGCTCGAACATGACGGCGCGCTGGATATTCCGGCGGGCGACCGCGATTTTCAAGTAAGCGACGATTTCGTGGCGCCGATGGATTTGGATGTGCTCGCGGTTTATCCGCACGCGCACTACCTGGGCCACCTGCTCGAAGGTTATGCCACCTTGCCCGATGGCACACGCAAGTGGCTGATCCGCATTCCAGACTGGGATGTGAACTGGCAGGCTGTCTACCGCTACAAACAGCCGGTCTTTCTGCCCAAGGGAACCGTGGTTTCGATGCGCTATCATTACGATAATTCCGCGGAGAATCCTCGCAACCTCAATCAGCCGCCCAAGCGCGTGCGCGGCGGCAATCAAGCCACCGACGAGATGGGTCACCTATGGCTGCAGGTATTGCCGCGCGGCGGAGGCGACCGGCGCATGGAGTTGCAGGAAGCCATCATGCGCCATCGCCTGGAGAAATACCCGGGCGAGTTTACGGCGCAATTCAACCTCGGCGCGCTCATGCTGGCGCGCGGCGACAATCCGGACGCTGTCCGCTACCTGCGCGGCGCGATAGCGACACGGCCGGATCATCCCGTGGCGTTGAACACGCTGGGCGCGGCGCTGCTCTCGACCGGCAATATCGCGGAGGCATCCGGCCTTTTCGAGCGGGCGATCGAGGCCAATCCACGCTACACGAACGCGCACTACAATCTGGCCAACGCCCTGGCGGAGCAGCAGCGCTGGGCGCGGGCGGCGGCGGAGTTCCGCAAGGTGCTCGACGATAATCCGCAAGATGCGGGCGCGCGGCAACATTTGGGCGAGGTGCTGCGGCTCTGGGGCGACGAGAACGCCAAGGCCGGGCAGCTTGAAGCGGCCGCCGCACACTTGCGCGAATCGCTCGACTTTCGGCAGACGGATGCGGCGCTGCATAGTGACTTGGGCACCGTGCTGGCTCGTCTCGGACGCATTCGCGAAGCCGTGCCGGAGTTTGAAGCCGCGCTGCGCATCGATCCAACCTTCGAAGCGGCGCGCCACAACCTGCGCGCCGCGCGCGCACTTCTGGAGGCAAAAGAGCGCTGATGGTCGGCCCGCTGTTTTTATTTTTCTTGCAGGCGACAGCCTACCAGGCCGGCATGCAGGCTTACACCGAGCATCGCTTTGCGGACGCCATTCCCTGGTTTGAAAAGGCGGCGGCCGGCGGCTCCGAAACGCTGGTGGCCGAGTTCATGCTCGGGAATGCCTGTCTGCAAACGCACCAGCAGGAAAAAGCCGTCGAGGCCTACGCCGCGCTCTTTCAGGCCGGGAAGGATTCGGCCGCGGCGCACTTATTGACCGCCGCCATGATGCTGCGCGCGGGTATGACGGCGGAGGCGGCCGGGCAAGCCAGCCAGGCGACCGCTGCCGACGCGCGCATCCCACAGGCGCACTATCTGCTGGGCGAGGCCGCACTTGCGCAAGGCGAATCCAGCCAGGCGATCGCCGAATTTCAGAAGGAGATTGCCGCCGACCCCAGCTTTTTCATGCCATATTACCGGCTCGGCGAGGCCTATGAAAAGCGTGGCGATTGGGATGACGCGCTATCCGTCCTGCAGCGGGCGATCTGGCTGAATCCCAATCATAACGGACCGTACGTGTTGATCGGCGCGGCTTATCTGCAGCGCGGCGACGTGGACGACGCTCGCGTAGCGTGGCAACACGCGGCACAGATGGACCCGCGCGACCAGACCGTGCGGCAGTGGCTCGAAGATGCCTCGCGCCGCCAGCCGGCGGCAAATCGTCCGCAACCGCCCGCCGTCGAGCTCGCGGCGCGCAAAGAGTACCTGGCCGGGCGCCTCCAGGCTGCCATTCCCCTGCTCGAAAAGGCGCATGCGTCCGGTGTGCGCAATAACGAGCTGTTTTTCCTGCTGGGAAATTGCTATTTGCAGACGCACCAGGTCGCCAAGGGGCGGGCTGCGTTTGCGGAGCTTTACGGCGTGCCGCCGGAATCTGCCGCCGCACGGCTGTTCGCGGCGCACATGCTGATGCGTCTGGAATTCGAAGACGATGCGCAGGCCGAGCTCGAAGCCGCGCTGGCGGGCGATCCGAAGATCCCGGAAGCGCATTTCATGCTCGGCGAGGTGGCGATATACCGCGCGCAGCTCGACCGCGCCGGGCAGGAGTTTCAGCGCGAGATTGTGTTAAACCCGGGGTTCGCCAAGGCTTACTACCGGCTGGGCGACACTTATACGCGCAGTGAGGATTGGGAACACGCCGTGCCGCCCCTGCAGCGGGCGGTTTGGCTCGACCCGACTTATAGCGGCCCGTATATCTTACTCGGCAAGACTTATCTGAAGAAGGGTAACTTGCCGGAAGCTGAGCGTATGCTGCGCCGGTCCCTGCAAATGGATCCGCAGAATGCCTCCGCACATTATCTGCTGGGCCGCACTCTGATCCAGGCCGGCCACGCCGACGAAGGCAAGCAGTTGCTGAGCCAGTGGGAGAAACTCAAGCAGCGATCGGACCAGTAAGAGCGCCTGCCCGACTTACTGTTTCCTTTGTAACATTTTGCCCAGTTCGGCTTCTTTAGCCTGCTTCACCTGTTCGCCCTTGGCGAAGGCCGCCTTACTACCTTCCAAGTCGCCCTTCTGGCGGAGCAACTGGCCCAGGGTGTTGTACGGGCCGGGATCGTCAGGGTCCAGGCCGATGGCCGTTCGCAGCGCAGCCTCGGCGCCCTCGCGGTCGCCTTTCTGCTTCAGCGCCGTCCCCAACATGAAATAGGCCAGGCCGTAATCCGGACGCAGGGCAATGGCGGCCCGCATCTCCTTGGCCGCATCTTCGAAGTCTCCGGTCTGCCAGTAGGCGATCCCCAGGGTGTAGTGCGCCTCCGCCAGGCTGGGCTCGAGTTCCAGCGCCCGCTGGAGCTCGACTTTGGCGGCGTCGATCTGGTCGCTGTTCTTCAGCGCGATCCCCAGATCATAATGTGCGCCGGCCAAGTCCGGATCGCGCCGGATCGCCTCGCGCAACTGTTCCACGGCTTTCTGGAAGTAGCCTTTTTGAATGTACGCGAAGCCCAGATTCACGCGCGCCATGTTGTAGGCGGGATCCGTATCCAGGATCTTCTGAAATTGCGCGATGCCTTCGTCCGCGCGACGAGTCTTCACCAGCGTGGTGCCCAGGTTGTTGCGGGCGTCCGGATCCGTTGGGTTCAGATCGACCGCGCGCTGGTAGGCATCCACCGCGCCCGCCAGGTCTCCGGTATTCTGCAGGGCCACGCCGAGGGAATTCCACGCGTCCCAGCGTTTGGCATCCGCGGCTACCGCTGCCTTCAGATGCGACAAGGCGTCGGCGTAGTTGCCCTGTGACTTCAGGGCTTCGCCCAGCCGGTATTGATATTCGAAGTTACCAGGGTCCAAGGCAGCCGCGCTTTGCAGGTGCGGAATGCTCAGGCTGGGGTTGTTTTCGATCCAATATGCCGCGCCCAGATGATACTGGGCCGGAGCGAACTTGGGATCCAGATCGAGAGCCCGCTCAAAACTCTGGATGGCTTCATCGCGGTGATTCAGCACCGCCAGCAGGAATCCAACCTGGTCCTGCAGCGCGGCGGATTTGGGATCGAGAGCCGCGGCCTGCTGATAGAGCGCCAGCGCGCCGGCCGCGTCACCCTTCGCCTTTAGTGCCTCGGCACGCGTCACCAGATCCTCGACCGAATCCGCGGCAGTCAATCCGATACACAGCAACAGAAGCAGGCTGGGGATTCGCACTTCGGTCCATTATACTGAACGGAGGGATGCGGGTTTCGGGCAAATCTGTGTTGACAATTTCTGCACTTATGTTACTTGACTCCGCTTCCCGTTTTGCATAGACTTAGCGATATTGTTAATCTCGCGTTAAATGAGGGAAAACGGGGCCACCAGCATCGAACGAGAGGCACTGCACGCGCAGATCGAGAAGCTGAATCGTAGCGCGATCCTGCACGGATCGGAGTCGCTGTGCAAACTTCTCAGGTATTTGGGCGAGCATTCGTTGGCCGCTCCCGGCATACCGCTCAAGGAATACCAGATCGCGACTGAAGTCTTCGGCCGCTCGGCGGACTTCGATCCGCGCTTGGATTCCACAGTGCGGGTGCAGACCGGGCGGCTCCGGTCGAAATTGGCTGAGTATTATTCCGGAGAGGGTGCGCTCGACCGTTTGCTCATCGAGATCCCGAAAGGTTCTTATTCGCTCACTTATCATGTTCGCCCGACGGCGGAAACTCCGGCGCCGGTGTCCGCACCCGCGAAGCGGCCGCTGCAGCCGACCTATCCGCTCTCCTGGTTTTTTCTTTCCATCCTGATCGGCGCGGCGATGGTGGGGGTGATCGCCTTTGCGGTGATGCGTTTCATGGCGCCTCTGCCCGCGGCTGGTTCCGAGCAGCCGTCGCCTACCCTGAAGAACTTTTGGGGCACCTTCACGGGCGGCCAGGAAGCACCGCTGGTAGTTTACAGCAACGCCGAGTTCGTCGGCCGTCCGGAGACGGGTTTGCGCTACTACAACCCGGCGCTCGATGCGGGCAAGTCCGTCTCGGACCACTACACAGGCGTCGGCGAAGTGATGGCCATCCACGATCTGGACCAGGTGTTCACGGCCTTGCACCAGGAATTGCGCATTAAGCGCGGAAGGCTGTTGACTTGGGACGATGCCAAAACCAGCGATCTCATCTTCATTGGCTCGCCCTCAGAAAACCTTTCTCTGCGTGAATTGCCGGGAACGCGGGATTTTGTCTTCGACCGCAAAACATCGAACCCGCGTAAGGGAGACCTGATGATCTCCGATCTGCGTCCGGGCGCGGGCGAGCAGAGTTCATACATAGCGTCCGAACCGCCGATCACCGAGGACTACGCATTAGTGGCGATCACTTCGGGCCTGAATGCCAGCCGCCGCGTGCTGATCCTGGCGGGAATCACGACTTTCGGTACACAGGCAGCCGTCGAGTATGTGTGCCGCGCGGCGCGTCTGGACGAGCTGTTGTCGCGGCTCGGCCCCGCGGCGCGCCGGCATATTCCTCCGTTCGAGGCGCTCCTGAAGGTGAGAGTCAGCGGCGGTGTTCCGGTGCAGTCCGAGCTGGTGAGTGTGCATGTCCACCCGCGCGGGCCGGACAGTCCGAACTAGCGGATCCGGATCCGTATCCGCATCGCGCCAATGTACTGATCCGCACCGCCGTAGTAGCCTGTCAAATCGAAAGGATTAAAGGTGCGGGCCGTGACGCCCTCGAGAAAGATCACGTTCGGCACCGTTCCGGTCCGCTCCCAGTCCAGGGCGGGCAGGAGGAACGGTTTCTCGCAGCGCGCCAACACCCGGGTTGGGTCCGATTTGTCGAACCATACCCAGCCCGGGCCATAGACCAGCTTGTCGTCCGCGCCGTTGTACAGCAGCAGAATGCCGGCCTTGGCCACAATCGGCGGCGGACCCGGTTCCATCACACGCGAGTCGAAGGCGCCGGAATGGCGTTTGAGCACCGGCTGCCTGGTGGCATCCGACCAGTGCAGCAGGTCGCCCGAGCTGGCCAATCCCATGTAGTCGCGATCCTTGCCGTCCGGGTCCCGGCGCGTTCCCAAATAATACATCCACCATTTGCCGTGGATGCGCTCCGGCACAATGGCGCCCGACTTGGTCCAGCCCGTGACCCAGGCGCCATGATAAGCGGGCAGAATCACACCGCGGCGGCGCCAATGGCGCAGATCCGGCGAGGTGGCCAGACATAACTGCGCATCGTGCAGGTTGTAGCCCGTGTAAGTCAGATAGTAGGTATCGCCGATGCGCACCAGGCGCGGGTCTTCCACGCCCCCGCCGCGTTCGTATGCCGCCTCGGGCGAGAGCACGGGCCGCGGATCGACGGTGAAGGTCAGGCCGTCCGCCGCCTCCGCGTAGCCGATGCGCGACGTGCCGTGCGCATCGCGGGCACGGAACAGCAGCACGGTCTTGCCCTGGAGCTTGACCGCCGCGGGGTTGAATGCACCGGATGCCATCCAGGGCAGGGAAGACGGCTTCAGCACGGGCTGGTCACTCAGACGTGCGGCCTGAATGGTCACGGCGGGCGGCGCGGCCAACAGCGCCCATGCCGCACAAAAAATTCCGATATACATGGCTTAAAGTAATATACTGTTTTCTTGCCACAACGTACACGTCGCCTCATCCCCGTTTGTTTCGCGGCCGTGTTTGCCGCCGTTCTGGCTGCGCAAACGGTTCCGCAGAAGCAGGTCGCGCCGATTCAGGATTACATCCGGCGGACGTGGGCTGCGCTGACTCGGTCGAACCGGAACCTGGCTTCGGCCGCCGTGGATCCGAAATTCAAACCGCTGGCCAACGGCCGCTGGCCCGTCTACGTCCCCGGGCACGAGAATCTGCAACAGATCGAGAGCCGCCTGCGTGCCGACATGGCGCCGGCCGATTTCTCCAAGATCGAGATCCGCAAACTGCCGGCCGATCTTTCCGCCATCGAGGAGCAAGGCCTGCTGTATCTGCCGCGTCCTTACGTAGTGCCGGGCGGGCGATTTAACGAGATGTACGGATGGGACAGCTACTTCATCCAACTCGGCCTGCTGCGGGATAACGAGGTCGATCTTGCCAAAGACATGGCGGATAACTTCCTCTACGAAATTCGTAATTACGGGAAGATACTCAACGCCAACCGCACTTACTACCTGACCCGTTCGCAGCCGCCTTTTCTGACTCAGATGGTTCTGGGCGTCTACCAGCGGACCAAGGACCGCCAGTGGCTGGCGGATGCCATGCCCGCGATCGAATCGTACTATCACTTCTGGACCAGCGATCCACATCTGACTGCGTCCACCGGCCTGTCGCGATACTATGACCTGGGCGAAGGTCCGGCGCCCGAGTCAGTCTCCGCCGAGCGGGACGCCCAGGGACTGACGCACTACGATCGCGTCAAAGAATACTATCGCACCCACAAAGTAGACGCTTACGATGTGGGTGAATTTTACGACGAAAAGCGAAACATACTGACCGATCTGTTTTACAAGGGCGATCGCTCCATGCGCGAGTCCGGCTTCGACCCTTCCAACCGCTTCGGACCTTTCAGCGTGGATATCATCCACTACGATCCGGTATGTCTGAACTCACTGTTGTACGTGATGGAGCAACAGACCGGCGAGATACTCACGATTCTGGGCCGGGACAGCGACGCGGCCGGTTGGCGCAAACGCGCGGCCGATCGTGCGGCGCTGATCAACCGGCTGATGTGGGACACGCATGATGGGTTTTACTTCGACTACAACTTCGCGCATCACACCGTGCGGCATTATCCATTCCTCACTACGTTCTATCCGCTCTGGGCGGGCATTGCAAGCCAGGAGCAGGCAGCGTCCGTGCGGAGGAACCTGGCCTCTTCGAGCGGCCGGGCGGACTTGCCACCAGCACTTACGAGAGCGGCAACCAGTGGGACTTGCCCTTCGGCTGGGCGCCGCTCGAGATGATTGCGGTGGAGGGTTTGCGGCACTATGGATTCAACGCCGATGCGGACCGCATATCGGATGAGTTTCTGTCCCTGGTGCGCGATGAGTATCGCAAGGTCGGGTTCATTGTCGAGAAGTACGACGTGGTGCGGCGCGGCACTGACAGCAGTAGCATTAAGTTCGGCTATCAATCGAACCAGGCAGGTTTCGGCTGGACCAACGCGGTTTACACGCGGCTGCTGGATGAGTTGCCGCCGGAAAAACAAGCGGCCCTTCGTCAATAACTAGCGGCCCGATCGGTCCTTCCGCCGGCGCACGCGCTCGCTGATAATGCTCAGTCCGATCATGGTGACGCCGATGAGGATCAGGTTCCAGGTGCCGGGTTCCGGGGTGGGCGTCATCGCGTTCACCCCCATGACACGCGCGCCCCAACTCTCGGTGCCGGAGCAATTGGAGAGCGTCGCCGAGAAATCGTTGGCTAGCGTCGAGCCGGGATAGCCGAAAGTATATGTGCCTCGGATCTCGTGCAGGTCGATGATCGCTTCCCCGGAGCTGAACAAGGCAGATGCCTGCTCGGTGGTGATGGTGGCGCTGGCCGAGAGCAGATCGATACCGCCGGAATAAGATCCGCTGCTATAGCCTGCGAGAGTCAGTAACAGATCGCCGCCGGGTAATCCCAGCCGGGTTGCGTCGGGATCGATGAGGGGAATCGAAATAGAGCCGTTGGCGGATTCGATGGTGCCGGTGAATAAAATGCCGGAGACATACACGCCCGAGGTCCCGGGTATCGGCGATACGCGCGCATCGGAAGGCAGTCCGCCTAGCACCATCTCGATCCCGGAAACGTTGTGGACGTTGCTCGCCGAGATAGAGAAGAGCAAGCTGTCGCCGGCGGACAAGGTGACCGTCGAGTTTTCGGTAACTATGATTGTGCTCGCGACCGCCGGAATACTGGAGATCAAGATAGAAACAAGTAATAATTGTGCGGTCCGGTTGCTCATAAGCTCTAAGTTGATGATAGAGCCTGGAGCGCCGCGAAAGCCCCTTGCGAGGTACCGGTACAGGGGATATTGGTAACGGTACAGAAAGCGGACTATAACTGCATGGGAAGGCTGCGTAAACGCTTGCCGGTCAAGTGAAAAACCGCGTTCGAGACCGCGGGCGCAAGGCCCACGATAGGCGTTTCACCAGCGCCGGCCGACGGCAAGTCGGGCCGGTCGACCAGTACCACTTCGATCTGCGGGATATCGGCAAAACGCGGCACACGGTATTGTGAGAAGCGCGCGTTCTCGATCCGGCCATCGCTGAAGCGAATCTGCTCGAACAGCGCACCGCCGAGGGCCATCGAAATCGATCCCTGGATCTGGTTCTTCAAGTGATCCGGGTTCACCACCGCGCCGCAATCGAAAGCCTCGACCACGCGCCGCACGCGGATGCGCGATCCGTCCACCCCGACCTGCGCGCAGGTGGCGATGTAGCCGTTCTTTTCGAATCCGCAAGACATGCCAATGCCCGAGCCTTGGCCCCAGCCGAAACGCTCCGTGGCGGCCTCGACCACCGCGCGCAACCGTGGGTCTTTGATGTTCTTCAGGCGGAAGGCGAGCGGTTCCATTCCCGCCGCATGCGCCAGTTCGTCGATATGTACCTCGCGCGCGAAGTGATTCGCGGTGGCCGCCAGGCCGCGATACGATCCCTGCCGCAGGGGAGAATCCGCCGGATGAAACGTCGTGCGGCGGTTTGGAATATCGTACAGCCCATCGATTGCCGAGCCGCCCGAGTTGTAATTATGGAAATCCCAGGCCGTGATCGTGCCGTCATGCCGTGCGCCGCTTGACACTTCGATCACGCCCGCGGGACGGAAATAGGCCCACGTGAATTCTTCTTCGCGAGTCCATACGAGTTTGACCGGCCTGCCGGCAGCTTTGGCCAGGCGGGCGGCCTCCACGGCGCATTCGCCACTATGCTTGCCGCCATATGCCGACCCGGTATCGGGCACGATCACGCGTACGCGTTCCTGTGAGATGCCGAATGCTTCGCCCAGTTCTTCGCGTACGCGGAATGGACATTGCGTGCCGGTCCAGACGGTGAGCTGGCCATCGGTCCACTCCGCCAGGGCGGCGCGGGGCTCGAGCGGCGCATGGGCGATGTAAGCGACGGTGTAAGTCGCCTGCGCTTTGACGTCGGCGTCCGCGAGGCCGGCCTCGATCGACCCGTGCAGGTTGCCTTCGCCCGGCGCCGCAGTCTTCTTCAGATGCTTGTAGAGTTCCGCACCGGAAGATACGCGCGCCGGCTCGCTTTTCCATTCGGCCTTGAGCAGGCTTAGCGCATGCGCAGCCGCCTGCGGATCGCGCGCAGCCACGCCCACGAAATCCTTCTCGTGGACCACGGTCACGCCAGGTGCGCTGGGTGCATTCAGATTCGCGAGCGTCGCATCGAAAGCCGGCGGACGCAGTACGCGTCCGTAGAGCATGCCGGGACGGTGCATATCAGACGCGTACTTGTGCTGCCCGGTGACAAATTCACGTCCGGCGACCTTCGCCGCTGATTGGCACTGCGGACGCGCCACGGCTTCTTCGCGCGGAATTGTGCGACTCAGCCGCTGTCCCTTGGTCAGTTCGCCGAAGCCGATCGATTTGCCGTCCTGGCAGGTGACCTTGCCGTCAGCCATCGTCAGCTTGGCGCGATCGGTTTTCCAATGTTCGGCAGCCAGGTCCAGCAAGGTTTCGCGGGCTGTCGCCGCCGCGCGGCGGATTTGCGGCGCCATGGCCGGCGTGGTGCGGCTGCCGAACGTGCCCATGTCATACGGCGTCAGCGCCGTATCGGCCATCACGAGCTGGATGGACGCGATCGGGCAGTGCAGTTCTTCCGACGCCGCCTGGCTCAGCGACGTGCGGATGTTCTGCCCGACCTCCGCCTTGCCGGTGCAGACCGTCACCGTACCGTCATTGCCAATGTGCAGCCAGGCGTTCAGATCCTGCGGCAGGGCTTCGGATCGCCGGAATCCGCGGCCTTCCTGCGCGTTCGCGGAGAATACAATCAGCAGGCCGCCGCCGAGCAGGCCAAGAAAATCGCGGCGGTCCACCGCAAATCTGTATGTGGGCCGGGCGGCCATCTCATAGCGTTCGGCCTCGGGCCGCTCAACGGCTTCAGGCATGCGAGGCCGCCTTTTCAATCGCCGCGAGGATGCGAAGATACGTCCCGCAGCGGCAGATATTGCCGTTCATGTGGTGCACGATCTCGTCGTGACTGGGCTGCGGATTCTTTTCGAGCAGCGCCACACCGGACACGATCATGCCGGAAGTGCAATAGCCGCATTGCATGGCGCCTTCTTCGAGGAAAGCATCCTGCAACGGGTGGTGGATGCCTTCGATCGTGGTGATCTTCTTGCCAGCCGCGGCGTGTAGCGGAGTGATGCACGACCTCACCGGCTGACCGTCCAGCAGCACGGTACATGCGCCGCACTGGCCTTCGCCGCACCCGTACTTCGTACCGGTCAGGTCGAGGTGATCCCGCAGCACCGTGAGCAGCGGCGTATCGGGATCGGCCTCGACCGGAAGGCGCGTGCCGTTAATACTCAGTTCGGTGACCCTGGCCATAAGACCATTGTGCCACCGCGATCGACGGGCGGCTTAGTGAATTCTGAGGTCCGCGGGCTGACCCAGTTCCTGCGGATGCAGATAGCGGCCGCGATCTTTTTCGGCTTTCTCCTCCTCGACCACGATGGGGTGCGCGACGGCGTACGCATCTTTGCGAATACCGGTTACGGCCCAGGATACGCGCAGCCCGGGTGTGCCGCCTGCGATCGAGAACTTGTTGCCGGAAACTTCAGATGCGATATACACCGGCGCGTAGCCGCCGATGCAAGTCAATTGATAGCGGAAATCGTGGTTCAATGCTTCGAAGTAATCGGGTAGAGTAACCTCGGCCGCGCCGCCGGCATCCAGCGTGACGACGCCGTCATAGAAATTCTTCATGTCGGGCGACTCTACGAAGGAATGCGACAGGTACTTATTCGCGGGATCGAGCGGATGGTCAATCTTGAATGAGCCGCTGCCTTTGCTGACCCTGCCGCTGACGGTCAGGTTGCCGGAGAAGGTGCCATTGCCGGCGGCGTCAACGCTGAAGATGGTGTTGTAGCCGGGTCCCGACTGGCCCACGATCACTTGTCCGGATCCACTCACGTTCACGAACTGGCCGGCCATGCCGGAGGGGCTGGCGGTGGCGCCTTCCACGCCGACCGCGAAACCGGATGTAGCGCCGGCGCTGCCAAAGACTCCAATTCCGCCCGGCCCGGCGGTGTAGCCGCTCACACCGTAAAACGGACCGCCGGAAGTCGCGCCTTCGTAGCCATTGACGCCGGAGGAACCGCTGGCCGGGCTATTCGTGCTTCCAGTGACGCCGAACACCTCCCCAGTCGCGGCGCTTTCGAACCCGCTCACACCGGCGGCGTTATTCGTGGTACTGGCATTGATCCCGTTTACGCCGGAGGTCTGGCCGCTCGTAGCCTCCGCGTTACCAAAGACGCCGGCCGATCCGTTACCGCTGCTGGTAGTGCTGCCGTTGACGCCATATACACTTCCGGTCGTGGCGCCCTCAAAGCCGATGACACCGGCGGAGCCGCCGCCAGTACTCGACGTTTGTCCGTTGACGCCGAAGACCTGACCGGTGGTCCCTTGGGCGTTGCCGAAGACGCCTACCGCTCCGTTCCCGTTGCTGGTCGTCTGGCCGCTGACACCGTAGACGCTGCCCGCGGCGGCCCCTTCAAAGCCGCTGACGCCGACGGCCCCGTTCGTGGAGCTGTTTGTGCCTCCGCTGACGCCCGCCACCTGCCCGGTGACCGCGCCTTCCCAGCCGTTAATGGCGGCGGCGTACGGTCCCGTGCTGTTGGTGCCTCCGCTGACGCCGTACACCTGGCCTGTGGCGGCGTTCTCAAATCCCCATACGCCGGAGGCATTTGTGGTGGTGCTGTTGGCATTCCCGCTGACGCCATACACCAGGCCCGTACCGGCGCCGGCGCCTCCATTCACGCCCGCGGCGCCGGAGCCCGCGCTGTTGGTAAAGCCGTCCACGCCAAAGACCTGGCCCGAGGTCGCGCCTTCATATCCACTCACACCGGCGGCAAATGGCCCGGTGCTGCTCGTATTGCCGTTGACGCCGAAGACGTTGCCAGTGGGCGCGCTCTCGTAGCCGTTCACACCGGCGGCGTTCGCCGCGCTACTGGCGGAGGAGCCGGAGACGCCAAACGCATTCCCCGACGTCGCATTATTGATGCCCGAAACTCCACTCCCGGACGCCGCCGTTACGGTGCCCTGCACACCGACACCGCTTGAACCTGTCGCCGTACCCGTAACGCCGAAGGCCGGGCCCTTTCCCGCCACGCCGGTTCCCGCGCTGCTGGACGCCGAACCGGAGACGCCAACACTCGCGCCGCCCGCGGTAGATGTCGCCAGACCTTGTACGCCAACGCCGGTAGCTCCGGTCGCAGTTCCCACCACGCCGCCCGTGCCGCCGGTCGACGCGGTTCCGACGCCGCTTGCTGCCGACGTCACCACGCCTTTCCCCGTGCCGGTCTGCTGCACCGTGACGATCTGCGTCGTTGTGCTGCCGGAAAACGCGGTCGGACCGCTGGCATTCGAGGTGGCCTGGTCAGTTTGCGATTTCGGCTGCATCGTCTGCATGGTTTCCCGCACCGACTGGCTCAGGTCCGACTTACGCACCAGTTCGCTGGCGGGCACACCGGCCACGCGCAACGCTTCCTCCGCGCGCAGCGCATACGGTACACTTACCAGCCGTGTACGCGGCTGTGCCTCACCACCCAGCGGTGTGATGCTGAGCCAACGCGGTTCGCCAGTCCCCAAAACTTCGGGCGCGAGCCCGCCGTTCTTGGTCGCCCCGAGCAGCACCGAATAGTGGCCGGAAGCGTCTATCTCGACATTTTGGATCTCGGACCAGATCGCCACACCACCGGTCTGGTCTTTGTAGATTGCGAACTCGACGCCTATCGGACCAGTCGTCTTCGGGTCCGGTACGCCGAGCACGCCGTTGAATTTCACCAGCCGCGGAACAGAACCCTGGATCCCTTCCGACACGACCTGGCTTTCAACGGCACGATTGTCCACCTGGGCTCTCACCGGCGTAAATGCCATCAGACTGGCTAGGCATGCAACAACATGTACAGGCTTCCTTCGCATGATTTGACATCCCTCCTTCTGGATTGGCCAACAGACTAGCCGTGCATCAGAGGGATTGTACATTTGCGTACGCCGGTTGTCGTCACCAAAATGGTGTACGCCGGGTATCAGGCTGCCTAGTCCTTCCGAGATGTGAGAAAAACCGGAAGTACTACGCACCCCTTAAGGGAATATGCACATCCTCGTTTGGGTTATTGCTCTGTCCCTGGCAATTACCCGGTGTGCCATTGCAGCCGCACCGCCGGTCTATCAGCTTACAACGGTTGCGGGAAGCGACCTGGTGGGCGATGGCGGGCAAGCTACGACCGCGCAGTTGGCCCAGCCCGAGGGCTTGGCGGTCGACTCCGCAGGGAACCTGTACATTGCGGACGCGGCCAATCATCGCGTGCGCAAGGTGACGGCGGATGGCACCGTCTCCACCCTTGCAGGCAACGGCCATCCAGGCTTTGCGGGCGATGGCGGCCCGGCCACGTCCGCCCAGTTGAATCAGCCTTACGACCTGGCGCTCGATTCCGCAGGCAACCTCTACATCGCCGACTTCGGTAACAATAGGGTCCGGCGCATCGGAGCCGACGGTAACATCTTGACCGTCGCCGGGAATGGCCAGAGCGGAAGTGCGGGCGATAACGGCCCGGCCACATCCGCCATGTTGAACGGTCCACGCAATGTGGCACTCGACGGCGCGGGCAATCTGTACATCTCTGAATTCAATGGCCATCGCGTACGCCGCGTCTCTCCTGGCGGGATCATCTCCACCGCCGCCGGAATTGGTATCGCGGGTTTCAATGGTGATGGCGGTCCGGCGGCCGCGGCCCAGTTGGCCTTTCCCGCCGGACTGGGGCTCGATGGCATGGGAAACCTCTACATTGTGGATTCGTTCAACGTGCGGATCCGCAAGGTGATCGCGGCGACCGGCATCATCACCAGCGTCCTCACCCAGCAGAACTTCGGTGCGCCGAACATTCAGATCGCCGGCTTAGCTGCCGATTCAGCGGGTGATCTTTACATTCCCGAAAGTTTTGAGTCTTTCGTGTGGAAGCTGACGCCCGCCGGGGCGTTAACCATCGTGGCGGGCGTGCCCGGCACGGGCGCATACACCGGCGACGGGCAGCCTGCGCTTCAGACCGGCTTGATCCGGCCCGTCGAAGTGGCGCTCGACTCCACCGGGAATCTTTTCCTCTCCGAATCGCGCCGCGTCCGCATGTCGGCCGCCGTGACTACTATCATCGGCACCGTCGCAGGCGATGGCACGTTCGGCTATGCCGGCGACGGTGGCAGCCCGTTGATGGCGGTTTTGAACGCGCCGTCCGGCCTCGCGTTCAACGCGGGCTTGCTCTACGTCTCGGACTCGGGGAACCAGCGGGTCCGTGCGATGACCGTTGGCGGCACGATCGCGACGGTCGCCGGCAACAGTACGCAAACCTACGCGGGCGACGGCTTGGCTGCCATCTTTGCGAGCCTGGACAATCCGAATGGCCTGGCTTTCGATCCTTTCGGAAACCTGTACATCGCGGATGCAGGTAATAACCGCGTGCGGCGCGTCGACCCCACGGGCCTGATCACCACCTTCGCAGGCAATGGCACAGTCTCGGGCTTTGGCGGCGAGGGTAATGCCGCCACACTGACACCGGTAGATATGCCGGAAGGTGTAGTCGCCGATCCGATGGGCAACGTCTACATCACCGACACCGCGCACAACCGCGTGATCCAGGTGGATGCGGCGGGGAACATTCACACGATCGCCGGTACCGGAACGGCCGGTTTCAGTGATGGAGGAGACGGCGCGTTGCCGCAAGTCTATAACCCGTCCGGCGTGGCGCTCGACGCGAGCGGCAATCTGTACATTGCCGACACGCAGAACCAGTGCGTGCGCCTGCTGACTCTGGACGGCGTGATGTCGGCCGTGGCCGGCACCGGCGTCAACGGTTTCAGCGGTGACGGCGGACCCGCGGCGATCGCCCAACTGAGCGTGCCCTCGGCGGTGGCGGTTGACTCGGCGGGGAACATCTACATCGCGGATACCGGCAACAATCGGGTGCGCATCGTCACGCCCGATGGCAACATCAACACCATCGCGGGGACGGGTGACGCATCCTACAACGGAGATAGCGGCGCCGCGGCTGATATCGCCCTGGCAAGCCCGGCTGGCCTGGCGCTCGACGGCCAGGGCAACCTCTTCGTGGCGGATTCCGGCAACAATCGCGTGCGCCAGTTGACACCGTCCCAGACGGTGACTCAGACACCGCCGCCGCAGGCCATCAACGTAGCGGTGGCCAATGGAGCTAGCCTGCTGCCAGGACCGCTTGCGCCGGGCGAGATCTTCACCATCTTCGGCCAAGATCTGGGTCCGGCCACCGCCGTGACAGGCATGTTCAACACGCCGGACCAGTTGTCGACGACGCTCGGCGGCGTGCAGGTGCTGCTCAACGGGGTGGCGGCGCCGTTGTTCTACGTACAGGCGAATCAGATCAACGCGCAGGTGCCCTACGAAGTCGCTGGACTGGCCGCCGCCCAAATGCAGATCATCTACCAGGGCACTAGCATTGCAAACATGCAGGTGGCGCTCACCGACGCCAGCCCCGCCCTATTCACCGTGGACTACGGGACAGGCAACGCGGCCGTGGTGAATCAGGATGGCACCATCAACTCCACCGAAAACCCCGCGCCGCAAGGATCGTACGTGGTGTTGTACGCTACCGGACCGGGTCAGACCGATCCGGCCGGCGTGACCGGCGCGGGGGCCCAGGCGCCCTATCCGAAACCGGTGCTGCCGGTGTCCCTGACCTTCGCCAACATTCCGGTAAACGTGCTGTTCGCCGGCGGCGCGCCCGGTTTTGTCGGACTGATGCAGATCAACGCGCAGGTGCCCATGGGATACGTTCCGACCGGCGACTTGCCTGTGGTCCTGACTGTGGGGAGTGACCAGAGCCAGACGGGCGTGACCATCGCCGTGAAGTAAAATCAACCTCACGGAGGATGTTGCCGAAATGTTTTCCCGCATCGCGCTCGTGTGTGCCGTGTGTACCGCAGCCTGGGCGCAGGAACCAACTATCAAGCATGTGGAGATTTACGGACAGAAGATTGTATACGAGGAAGCCGGCGCGGGTCCGGACGTGATCCTGCTGCATGGGCTGGGAGCCGACCGCGCCAGTTGGCGGACCACGGTACCCGCGCTGACCGCAAAGTATCACGTCTACGTGCCCGACCAGGTCGGCTTCGGGCAATCCGACAAGCCGCTGATCGACTATCGCGTCGGCACGCTGGTGGACTTTCTGAATGCGTTCTGCCGCAAACTGGGCATTGCCAAAGCCACACTGGCAGGCAACTCGATGGGCGGATGGGTGGCCATGGATTTCGCACTAGCGCATCCGGACAAAGTGGACCGGCTGGTGCTCGTAGACAACGCGGGCTACTCGTCGAAACGCACAGGCGCGCCGCCGCCATCGCGCGAGGTGCTCCGCGCGTTGAATCCGGCGACGGTGGCGCAGGAAGAGCAGCTACTCTCATTGGTCTTCTACAACAAAAGCTTCGCTAACGAAGAATTTGCCGAGCGCGGATTCGCCTTGCACCTGATGAAGAACGACGGCTATACGATCGACAGATTCATCGATTCGCTGCTGCGCGGCGAAGACATGGTGGACGGTAAGTTGGGCGCGATCAAAGCTTCGACCCTGGTTGTTTGGGGCAAAGAAGACCTGCTGGTGCCACTCGCCGCTGGCAAGGCGCTGGCAGAGGACATCCACGGCGCGCAACTGGTGGTGCTCGATTCCTGCGGGCACGTGCCGATGGTGGAACAGGCCGCGGAGTTCAATTCGGCGCTGCTGAAGTTTTTGGGGGAGGCGCAGAAGTAAGTGTTTGACCGATTATTCGCAACGAAGAGGACTTCGATTATGTTACAACGCCAGGTTTCGCGCTCCGCTTCTTGCCAAAGTCCGGGGGAACTGGTGATCGGCACGCTGGGTGAGACTGACGCGCCGGCCGGACTGTCACTCGCTGCGCAGCGCCAACATAGGATCGATCCGGCTGGCCCTGCGCGCCGGAACATACGTCGCAATCAGGGCCGCCGCCACCAACACGAACGCCACGCCGCCAAACGTGACCGGATCGAACGGCTGCACACCGTACAGCATCTTGGTCATGAGCCGGCCCAGTGCCAGCGCGCCCGCGATGCCGGCCACGGCGCCCACGCAGGTCTGCAGCATGGCCTGATGGAAAACCATCCACAGTACTGCCGCGCGGTTCGCGCCCAGCGACATGCGAATGCCGATCTCGCGCGTCCGCCGCGCCACCGCGTAGTTCATTACGCCGTAAATTCCCGCCGCCGCCAGCAGCAGTGCGATGGCGGCGAAGATCCCCAGCAGCAGCATCTCGAAACGGGGCTGCGCGTTCGCCTCGGCCACGGCCGCATCCATCGTTAGAGCCGCGGAGACCGGCAAGCTACGGTCGAACGCCCATACGGCTTGCTGGATGGGCGCCACAGCATCCGCCGGACTCCCGGTGGTGCGCACGACAAGCGTGATGTAGGCCATGTGTGGCGCCGCCGCCGATCCGGCCTCGCCCAGGAATTCAGGAGTCTGCAGAGCGGGCAGGTACATCTCCGGATCCGGTTTCTCGGCCCAGAAGTACTGCCTCGCATCCGTCACGATGCCGATCACCGTCATCCATCGCGGCGGGCCGTCGTCATTCAGCGCGATGCGTTTGCCAATAGGATTCTCGCCGGGCCAGTACGTGCGCGCCGCCCGTTGGTTGAGGATCACGACCGGCGCCGCGCTCGCATCGTCCATGTCGCTGATTGTCCGGCCGGCCAATAACGGCAGAAGCATGGTCTCGAAATATCCCGGCATCACGATGCGGTAGACGGCGTCGGGCCATTCGCCCGGCCGCGGCTTGGGGCGGCCCTCGATCGCGAAGCCGCGGTCCCACTGATCGCCGGCCAGCGGCAGATGGTTGATGGCGCCCGCGGATACTACGCCCGGCAACTTGCGGATCGTCTGTAGCAGGTCGCGATAGAAGATCTCGCGGCGATGCGCCTCCGCCTCCCGGGTGCCGGCGACCGATACCACCATCGAGAGGACGTGGTGTGGGTTGAAGCCCGGATCGATGGACTGGAGAGCGAGAAAGCTGCGGATCATCAAGCCGGCGCCGATCAGTAGCATGAAGGCCAACCCAAACTCGGAGGCCACCAGAAAGCTGCGCAGGCGGTTGTGCCGTGCGCCGTCGCTATCGCCGCGGCCGCCTTCCTTCAGAGCGGCGGTCAGGTTCGCCGCGGCAGCATGCAGCGCGGGTGCAAGCCCGAACGCCAGGGCCGTGAGCAGCGTGATGGCGGCAAGGAACAGCGCCGCGTGGGCGTCGATGGCCACCGTTTCGACGCGCGGTATGTACGCGGGGCTCAGCGCCACCAGCGCCTTGGTGCCCGCGAAAGCGAGCAGCAGGCCGGCGGCTGCGCCCATGCCCGCCAACAGCAGATGCTCGGCTAAGAACTGGGCGATCATGCGTGCGCGGCCCGCGCCCAGCGCGACGCGTACCGCGATCTCGCGCTGCCGGTCGGACGTGCGTGCCAGCAGCATGTGAGCCACGTTCGCGCAGGTGATCAGCAGGACGAATCCGACCGCGCCCAGCAGCAACAGCAGCGGCGTCTCGATGTTGCCGACCACGTTTTCCATCAGCGGCCTCACCATCACGCCGCGATTGGTGGCCGGATACTGCCGGTCCAGCCGCCCGGTGATGGCGGCCATTTCGGCGCGCCCCTGCTTCAGCGTAACGCCCGGTTTCAGCCGCGCGAAGACGCGCAGATGGTTGCCGCCGCGATCGTGGATACCATCGCCGAATGCGTCAGGTACCCACAATTCCGCGTGCGTAGCCCAGAAGGGCGCGAAGTGAAAGGCGCGCGGCATGACGCCCACCACGGTGTAACCTTCGCCGTCGAGCGTCACCTGTTTGCCCAACACGGTACGGTCGCTATTGAACGCGCGCTGCCACAGGCCGTAACTCAGGATCACTTCGTGTTCGTTGCCGTCGCGATCTTCACCCGGGATGAACAGACGGCCGAGCAGTGGATCGATGCCCAGCATTGGCAGCAGATTCTGCGTCACCTTCATGCCGTGGAGGTGCTGCGGCGGATCGCTGTTGGTCAGGTTCGGGGTCCAGAAGTCCGCCGCGCCCATAGCTGTGAAAGAGCGGCTCTGGTCGCGCCAGTCGATGTAGTTCGCCGTCGCCACCGGGCCGGTGCCGTAGTGCAGAATCGTCACCAGGCGACCCGCGTCGCTGTACGCCAGCGGCCGCAGCAGGACGGCATTCACCACGCTGAAGATGGCGGTGCTGGCGCCGATGCCGAGCGCAAGGGTCAGCACCGCAACCGCCGTGAAGGCCGGCGTGCGCGACAGGCAGCGCGCGCCGTAGCGGATGTCCTGGAGCAGTTGCTCGAAGCGCAGGAAGGAACGCGCCTCGCGATGGAGTTCCTTGGCTTGTTCGACGCCGCCGTAAGCGCGCCGTGCGGCGCGGCGGGCCTCGTCTGAAGGCAGGCCGCGGCGCTCGAAGTCTTCGGCCAGCAGGGCGAGATGCGCGTCGATCTCTCGCGCGAGTTCGCTCTCCGCCTGCGCCCCACGCCACAGATTCGAGACCCTGACAAAGAACCGCCGCATGGACTCAGGCCCCCTCCGCGATCAGTTTTTCGACCAGGCCCGACATCTGCCGCCAGCGCCGCGTTTCTTCCGCCAGCGCGCGCTCGCCGGCCTTGGTGATGGCGTAAAATTTGGCTTCGCGCTTGCTCTCGGTCAGGCCCCACGTGCCTTTGATGCGGCCCTGTTGTTCGAGCCGCACCAGGGCGGGGTACAGGGTGCCCTGGTTCAGATGCAGCTGACTGCCGGATAGCTGTTCGACGCGCGTAGCGATGGCGTAAGCGTGCTGCGGGCCCATCGACTGCAGCGTCCGCAGCACGATCAGATCGAGCGTTCCCTGCAAGACATTCAGACGATCGGTGCGTTCACTTGGCATCCAAGTAGTCCCTGCACCGACTTTCCCACCCTTTCACTTGGATGTCAAGTAAAGTGGCAATCAGGCGCGGAACACCGGCTCGAGGGAAGAGGTCCTGGTCTTGAGGGCCGTCAGCTCGGCGGCGCTCAACCGCGGCAGGGAATCGCATGCCAGTTCCAGCGCCAGATCAAAAATACGCTCATCGCCGGGTGGCACCGCGGCCGTGATCTCCTGGTTCAATGTAAATCGCAGCGCCGCGCGAGCCATCGCGCGGTCGTCAATCGGCTGATACCAGCACTTCGGATACTTCCGCTCACTCTCTTTTACGTCCGCCGGCCACTTGCCAAACGCCAGAGCCTTCAAGGCCATGCGTGCCATGCCCTTGGCCTTGGCTTTCGCTAAAATCTGGGGCCCGAAACCACCGTTCTCCCAGGCGTTGACATTGACCGGAAACAGGACGCTGTCCAACTCGAGCCCGTCCATCAGGCGCAAGGCAGCTGGCGCGTCATGCGCGGAGAAACCCAGATGCCGCGCTTTACCATCCTTGCGGAAGGCAAGAAACGCTTCAGCGGCTCCGCCTGGCGCCAGGATCTGATCCACGTCTTCCATGGACCCGACCGCGTGAAACTGGTAGAGGTCCACGTGATCGGTGTGGAAACGTTCCAGCGTCCGCTCCAACTCCTCGCGGGCTCCCTGGGCGTCCCGGCGTGCGGTCTTTTCGGCCAGGAAGACCCGGCTGCGATACGGCCGCAGCGCCGCGCCGAGCTTGATTTCCGCTTCTCCATCAAAGTAAGAGGGCGCGCAGTCGAAATAATTCACGCCCCTCGCGAAGGCTTCCGCGACACGCCGGGAAGCCTCTTCCTGTGGCAGGCCGCAAACCACGATACCGCCGAATGCCAGGATCGAGAGGTCAATTCCGTTCTTGTAGGGCCGGCGGGGCAGAGGCCCCGGTGCAGCGTGCGCGGCCACGGCCGTCAGGGCGGCTGCGCCGGTGAGAAACTCGCGGCGATCCATGAGCTTTCGCTCCTTTAGGACCATTGTAGTCCCCGGCTCCAGCCGGTCGCGGGCCCGCCACTGGCAACCACATGGCGCACTAGGCCGGCAGGTAGCTCTTCAACACCGGAAACAACGCTTGCACAAAGTTCACCGCCAATTGCGTGGCGCGATCGCGGTCGTTGCGAAGTACGGGAACCGTCACGCGCACCAGCGCCGTATCGCTGCGATGGTAGCGGATCGAATCCATCACCAGCCAGAATTTGGCGGCGAATTCGCTGGCAATCACGCGGCGCTCGCTCTGATACCAGTACAGCACCACGCTCTCCTCGTCGCCGTGCGAGACCACGTAGCGGTTGATGCGCATCGGCCGCGGCAGACCTTCCACTGCGACCTCCAGGCTGCCGGTCGCTTCCGGCTCCCAGCCGGAGCCGGGCAAGCAATTCTTCGGCGAGTGTGGCGATTGGCCCGTGCGCTGCGTTTTGAAGTACGCCACAAAAAGGCCGGCCGTACCGTGCGCGGGAGCATTCTCATAAACCCGGTTCAGCAGATCGTCCGCTTTGAGCTGATCGCGAATCTCCTGCTCGACGGGGTAATTCTGCGTCTCTTGCCAGCTTCCGAGCTGCGCGGGGAAGAGTTCCAGCGGCGCGCCGCCCGGCACGTGCTCGCCGCGCGAGGCGGTCCAGAATAGCGCTGCCTGCGCGAGCAGCGCCAGAGTCAGAATGCGGGCATATTTGTTGTGCATCGGATCAGGTCCGCTTCCGCCGGCGCTCCAGGAAGGCAGAACCGCGCAGCATCACCTGGTGCAGGACGATCATGATTCCCAGCGCCACCATGAAAATCACCCAGCCGGATGCCGTATGGAAAAAACCTTCGGCGAGTTCCGGCTGGTGCTCGGTGAGCACACCGGTAAGCGTCACGCGGCTGGCATTGGCGATGATCGCGATGGGAATCGTCGAGAGAAAGAGCACGACGCGCATCCAGATCCGCGTCTCGAAAAAATAGCCGTACACCACGGAGAGAAACGTCAGCGAAAGCAGCGAGCGTATGCCGCTGCATGCCTCCACCACGGACAGTTTCTGCTCGGCGAGCTCCAACACGTTGCCTTCCCGCAGCACCGGGATTTGCATCACGTCCAGCGCGGCGGTGGAAACGCGGCTGGCCAACAGTTGCAGCGGAAACGTGATGCTGTTATAGACCACCGTCGGGATCGGAATCATGAACAGCAGCACGAACAATGGGAAGGCCAGCACGCGCAGCCAGGCCTTGCCTCCCAGCAGCAAGATGATTCCGGCAAGCGAGATCACGAAGGCCGTCCGCGCCAGGAACAGCTCGGCTCCCAGCGTGGCGATATACAGTTGCAGCGCGCCGTAAAGCACGATCGCCAATCCCCACCAGTTCGGCGCGGGCTCGAGCGCCAGCAGCGCGTCGCGTTTTTGCCAGGCGATGAATCCAGCCACCACCGGGACAAAGAAACCATGGCCTACGTCCGGGTCCGTGTCCCACTGCTGCACGAGCCGCCACAGTACTGGGGCGTAGGATGCCAACAGCAGTACGCCAAACCAGGCCCACACGGCCCAGGACAAGCGCCCGGTGTGCAATTCTGGTTCTGCGGTGGGGGCCTTACGGGGCATCTTCCGCTATGATACACGTTGGTAGGGATGCATGTGCCAAATCGCACGGGGAGACGCGGGCGCAGGCTGCCAGGAGTATTGAAATCGAGCTAGTGTAATCGGGATACGATGCCTGTACCGTTGCGGGTGCTCTTAGTCGCGGACGGAGAGGACGAAGCGTTGCGCTTCATCGATGAGTTGCGCACTTGCGATTATGTGCCCACGTATGACCGCGTAACCTCGGCCGCGGAGTTCCGCGACGCGCTGGTACAGAAGTGGGATGTGATCCTGGTGGCGCACGACTCCGTCGGCGCGCTGGCGGCTCTCGAGATTCTGCACGAGACCGGTTCGGATATTCCCTTGGTAGCGATCTCCGGAGGTGTGCCGGAGGAAGCGGTACTGGAGGTCTTGAAGGCGGGTGCGGCCGGATACATTGCACGCGAGCACTTGTCGCGGCTCGGGGTGATGGTAGCGCGGGAGATCAGCCAGTCAGAAGGCCGCCGCGAGCGCGGCCGGCTGGAACAGCAATTCCGGCAGGCCCAGAAGATGGAAGCCGTCGGCCGCCTGGCGGGCGGCGTGGCGCACGACTTTAACAATCTCCTGACGATTGTCACCGGCTATGCGGATCTGCTGTTGGGCAGCGACCTGGAATCGCCCCAGCGCACGGCGCTCGAAGAAATCCGGCGGGCCGCCGAACGCGGCGGCGCGCTGACGCATCAACTGCTGGCTTTCAGCCGCGGCCAGCCTTTCACCGCCCGCACCGTGCAGTTGAATAGCCTGATCATGAACATGGAGAAGATGCTCTCGCGGCTGATCGGCGAGGACATCGACCTGATCACGATCCCCGCGGCCGATCCAGCCACGATCCTGACCGATCCGGGTCAACTCGAGCAGGTCATCATGAACCTGGTGGTGAATGCGCGCGACGCCATGCCCGGCGGCGGCAAGCTGATCATCGAGACGGCCAACGCCGATGTGGACCAGACCTACGCCGGCATGAATGTCGATCTGAAGCCGGGAGCCTATGTGGTGCTGGCCATCAGCGACACCGGTATGGGCATGGATTCGGAAACGATCGCGCACGTCTTTGAACCGTTCTTTACGACGAAGGCGCCGGGCAAAGGAACGGGCTTGGGTCTGGCCACGGCTTACGGCATCGTGAAGCAGAGCGGCGGCGCGATATCGATTTACAGCGAGCCGAGCCGCGGCACCACTGTGAAAATCCATTTGCCTGCCGGGGCTCCCCGGCCGGCTGTGGCGGCGGAGAAGCCGGCCGGGGCGACGCTGGGCGGCAACGAGACCATCCTGGTGCTGGAAGATGAGGCGCGCGTCCGCAGGTTGATTTGTGAAGTGCTGACTGGACGCGGGTATCATGTGCTCGAAGCGGTGCGCGGGGCGGATGCCATCCGCATGGCTAACGAGCACGACGGCCGGATCCACATGCTCCTGACCGATGTGGTGATGCCCGGGATGAGCGGTCCGCAGGCGTTGGAACAAATCCGCGCACGGCATCCCGCGATGAAGGTGCTGTTCATGTCGGGATACACAGACGAGGCCATGGCGCACCACGGAATCCTCACCTCCGGCGCGCCGTTCTTGCAGAAGCCGTTTCTGCCTGATGCGCTGGCTCGCAAGGTGCGTGAGGTGTTGAACTCCCAAGCGTCGGCGGGGTAACCTTCCGGGCCGGCCAAGAGGAAATGAGTTTCCGCCCGCATCGGCTTTTGCTCAGCAATCACCCCAATCTTGACAGGATTTACTGTAATGTTACAATTAAGCAAGGATTGACGCTCAGCAACCCCTTTCTGCACAATTAGATCGGAACTTTGCATCCCTTGTTGCCGGGCGATAATCAAAAGGAAGTAAGTGATGCTGGCGGCTTTCGCTAACCCCAGTCCGCTGCGGACGCAGGCCGAACACCTGCTTGCCACGATCGGCAATACGCCGATGCTGCGGCTCGACAAAATTGCCCGCGAAGTTCCCGGCATCGACATTTTCGCCAAGGCCGAGTACTTTAACCCGGGTGGCTCGGTGAAGGATCGCGCCGGGCTCAACATGATTCTCGATGGCGAGCGCTCAGGCCGCCTGCATGCGGATCGCACGATCCTGGACGCGACCAGCGGCAATACCGGCATCGCCTACGCGATGATCGGCGCCGCGCGCGGCTACCAGGTGAAACTCTGCCTGCCCGCCAACGCCTCGATCGAGCGCAAGCGCATCCTGAAAGCTTATGGCGCGGAGATGGTGTTCAGCGACGCGGCGGGGGGCTCGGACGGCGCCATCCGCCTGTGCCGCAAAATCTACGAGGCCGATCCCGACCGCTATTTTTATCCGGATCAATACAACAATCCGGCCAACTGGAAAGCGCACTTCGAGACCACCGGCCCGGAGATCATCGAGCAGACCAACGGACTGCTGACGCACTTTGTGGCGGCCATGGGAACCAGCGGCACCTTCACGGGAGTCAGCCGCCGCCTGCATCGCGACCTGCCGGATGTGAAGTGCTTTTCGGGCCAGCCGTCCAGCTCTTTCCACGGCCTCGAGGGCCTGAAGCACATGCCTACCGCGATCGTGCCCGGCATCTACGACCCCACGCTGGCCGATGGGAACATCTGGCTCGAAACCGAGGAATCCTACGCCATGGTGCGGCGGCTGGCGCGCGAGGAAGGCCTGCTGGTGGGCATCTCGTCGGGCTGCAATGTGCTGGCGGCGCTGCAGATCGCCCGCGAGTTGAAGGCCGCGGGCCGCACCGGCATGATCGTGACCGTGCTTTGCGACAGCGCGGAGAAGTATTTGAGCGATCGATTCTGGGACGAGGAATGATTCGCATAGAACCCGCCGCCTGGCAGCAAATGGTCTCCCACGCACGGTCCACATATCCCAATGAATGCTGCGGCGCCATGTTGGGCCAGATCGAAGACGGCCGTAAAACCGTGCAGGTGTCGCTGGCGCTCGACAATGCCTACGAAGGTGCCCAAGCCGCGCGCTACGAGCTGCGTCCGCAGGATCTGCTGCGCGCCGATAAGGAAGCCCGCGCGCGCAGGCTGGAGCTGATCGGCATCTATCATTCGCATCCCGATTGCGACGCGTACTTCTCCCAGACCGACTTGAAGAACTCCTGCCCCTGGTATTCTTTTGTAGTGCTTTCCATTCGCAACGGCGCCTTCGACCACGCCAATAGCTGGCTGCCCGACGCCGAACAAACCAATGCGGAACGCGAGGAATTGAGTTACTGAAATGGCTAAAGTTCTGATCCCCACTCCCCTGCGGCAATACGCAGGCAAACAAGACTCCGTCGATTTGACCGGCTCGACTGTGGGCGAGGTGCTCGGCGCTCTCACCACCGCGCATCCAGACCTGCGCCGCCAGCTCTACAACGATGAAGGCAAGCTGCGCAGCTTCGTCAATGTGTATCTGAACGACGAAGACATCCGGTATTTGCAGAAGGACGCCACGCCGGTGAAGGAGGCCGACACACTGTCGATCGTCCCCTCGATCGCCGGCGGCTCGGTGCTGGCGCCGCCGGAACCAGCGGCCGCTGAGCTTTCGAAAGACGAGATTCTGCGCTACAGCCGCCACTTGATCATGCCCGAAGTCGGTACCGAAGGGCAGCTCAAGCTGCGGGCCGCGAAGGTGCTGCTGGTCGGCACCGGCGGCCTGGGCGCGCCATTGGGCTTGTATCTGGCTGCGGCCGGCGTGGGCCGCATCGGCCTGGTCGACTTCGACGTGGTGGATTTCACGAATCTGCAGCGCCAGGTGATCCACGGCACCAGCGACGTGGGCCGCAAGAAGCTGGATTCCGCCGCCGATCGCATGCGCGAGATTAATCCGTTCGTCAGGATCGACAAGCATGAAGTTGCATTATCGAGTGACAACGCGCTCGATACTCTGCGCGACTATGACATCATCGTCGACGGCACGGATAACTTCCCCACGCGCTACTTAGTAAATGATGCCTGCGTGTTGCTCGGCAAGCCGAATGTTTACGGTTCGATCTTCCGCTTCGAAGGTCAGGCTACGGTGTTTGCTTATGCAGGTGGCCCCTGCTACCGCTGTTTATATCCGGAACCCCCACCCCCCGGCCTGGTGCCGAGTTGCGCGGAAGGCGGAGTGCTCGGCATCCTGCCAGGCACCATCGGCCTGATCCAGGCTACTGAAACCGTGAAGCTGATCCTGGGTATCGGCGAGCCCCTCGCCGGGCGTCTGCTGCTGTACGATGCGCTGGCGATGCGTTTCCGCGAACTCAGGCTGCGCAAGAATCCCGCGTGCCCGGTTTGCGGCGAGCATCCCACCGTGACCAAGCTCATCGACTATCAACAATTCTGCGGCATCCCGAAGCCGCAACCGGAGGCTCCCGTGGAAGGCGATATCGATCCCACAGAAGTAAAGGCAAGATTCGATCGTGGCGACAAGTTTCTTCTGATCGACGTGCGCGAGCCGCACGAATATCAGATCTGCAACATCCCATATGCGAAGCTGATCCCACTCGGCCAGCTTGCGCAGCACCTCGCTGAGTTAGACCCGGCGACTGAGATCGTGGCGCATTGCAAGAGCGGCATGCGCAGCGCGAAAGCCGTCGACTTACTCAAGAAGAACGGCTTCCAGGCGCGCAACATGAAGGGCGGCATCCTGGCCTGGAGCGACAGAGTCGATCCGTCGGTGCCCAAATACTAGTTGCGTGCGTTTCGCGGGTCGAACCCCTTCAACCAGCAAGGCTGGCGGCCATACGCGCATTGGCCTGGAGTGAGTTCTAAACGAATGACCCCCTTCAATCCCGGCGCTAGCTCCGTCCTCCTATCTACCGTTCTTTTCATACTCGGCCTGGTTGATCTGTTGCGCGGCGTCCTTCACACTTTTTTTCTTAAATTGGGCCGTAAGAACCTTTGCCAAATTGGACTTGTCCGTAGTTCGCCAGGATCAGCTCACGCTGCTGGACGCTTTCGGTATTTCGAATCTGCTCACCGGAGTTATCTTCATCCTGATCAGCATCGAGGCCGCGCCGCTGTCGGCATATGTTCTGCTCACGACTCCCTGCGCCTAAGCGGCCGGGATTATTGGTATGAGAGCTTCCGGGGTGAAGGCGCAGTCCGCATTTTACGGTAGGTATTTCATGATGGGCTACCTTGGCGTGTGCTCGGCAACTTTTGTGCTGTCGCGGCTTCTTCCATAGCACTCCACAGAATCCAGGCCACCGCTTCAGCGCATACACCCCACTGCGCCCGATGCCGTGCAGGGATGTTGTCTGGGCCTCGGAATTACACAGCATGAAACTGTTAGAAAACGCCGCCGCCGGCAACTACCTTCCATGTGCGGACGATTGAGCCTGGTTCGAGCGAGGATGTGAGCCCGGATTCCCTCTATCGGCAGGCTGCGGACATGTACGGTCCTTCACTCGACCGTCTCGCGCGGGCTTATGAGCTCGATCCCGACGCGCGCCGCGATTTGCTCCAGGAGATTCATCTGCAGCTCTGGCGCAGCTTCGCACATTTCGACCAGCGCTGTTCGCTTCGAACCTGGGTCTATCGTGTCGCGCATAATGTGGCTGCCCGGCACACGATTCGGCAGCGCCGGATCAGAAGCCGGCTGGTCGCGATCGAGCACCTTGACCTGCTGTCCGGCAGTGACCCGGGTGAACTCGCCGTCAGCCAAAACCAGGCCCTCGAACGAGTCTCCATGTTGATCCAGCGTCTCAACCCCCTCGATCGTCAGATCATCGTTTCTTATCTCGAAGGTATGGACGCGGCCTCCATCGCCGGAATCACGGGGTTGTCGCCCGCCAACGTCGCCATGAAGGTTCACCGGATCAAGAACGTCCTCAGACGTTTGTTCGGCGAAGGAGGACCGCATGCCGAGTGAATATCCAATGAACGATCCACAAACTATTTGGCAGAACCAGCCAACGGAGCCACTAAAAATGCCGGAAAATGAACTACGCCGTAAGGTGCGCCAGCGTCAGGCGAAAGCCCGCATCCAGGCGCTCGTCTCGATCGCGCTTGGCCTCATCGTTTGCGTTTTCTTTGCGTGGACCTGCGCCAGAGCCCACGAGTTGCTGCCACGCTTGGGACTGGGGCTCCTGAGTCTCTGCGGGTTGAATTTCGTGTATCAGGCATACCGGTGGATCTGGCCGCGCAACCTCGGCCCGGATGCCACCGTGAACGTTTCCCTCCAGTTTTACAGAAGCGAACTGGAGAGGCAGCGCGACTACGCCTCGCACATCTGGCGCAGAGCCGGCCTGAGCTTCTGTCTCCTGGGATTGGCGATGGTTGTGGTGCCGGGCGTGATCCACTCGCTGAAATCCCCGCGCCTCCTGATGAACTTCGTGCCGGTCTTAGTGCTCCTCGCGATATGGCTCGCGGTTTTCTTTCCGATCAGGAAAAGGAAGCTGCACAACCTTCAGCAGCACCTCGACGAGCTGAACCTGCTCGAAAAAGACAACCGGTAATAACGGTCGCGATGCCGTTGCTCGCCCGCGCCTCACTCTGAGTGTATGTGTGGACGTACCTTCTGATGCAGTGAAGGCGAGGGCTCGGGAAGCTCAAATATTATGCTGTCGATCGGCGCCGTGCTGCCGATGGCATGAATGGTCACATCACCCTTAGCGGCGGATCACTTCGACGAGCGGCTGTGCAGAGGCCGGGCTCATTCGGCCGGTCGTGTCGTCCCAGTGCAGGTGCGTGATGCTGGACCCGCCGGTTTCGTACGCATAAGTTCTGCCGTCGTCGTTATAGAGCGCGAAGTCGGCGGAAGCACCCGCATAGACTCGCACCTTCTTCAGATGCTGGGTTTCGTGCGTACTGAAGACTGGCTCACCGATGGGAACGATCGATCCGGCCCGCACAAACAACGGCAAGGTATCGATCGGCGCATCCACGGAGATAGAATGGCCACCGTGCAGGCGCTCACCGGTCCAGTAGTTATACCAGTCACTCCCGGCGGGTAAGTACACCGCGCGGCGGGTAGCTCCTTGCTCGGTGACCGGCGCGACCAGGAACGCCGGCCCGAACATATACTCATCGATAATGTCAGCCGCGCGCGCATCGTCCGGGAAGTCCATGAATAATGCCCGCATAAATGGCGCGCCGGTCTGGTAAGTCCGGTAGGCGAGTGAGTAAATGTACGGTATCAGTTGATAACGCAGCTTCAGATACTTTTCGAGAATCGGCTCAGCCGCCTTGCCAAACGACCAGACTTCGTTATATCTGCGGCTGCCGTGCGCGCGGAACACCGGTAGAAACGAAGCGTACTCGAACCAGCGCGTGTACAGCTCCGGATAGTCGTCGTAGCCGCCCACATTGGCTCGCGCGTCGCTCGGATCGAGCAGAGGCGGATGCGCCGGATGGTGCTCTGCCGGCAGATACTGCCAGCCGCCGATGTCGTTCGTCCAGTAAGCGAATCCCGAAGCCGCGAAGTCAAGACCCGTCGGAATCTGCCGCCGCAAAGTGTCCCAAGTGGGATAAATGTCCGACGACCAGAAGATCGTCCCGTTCCGCTGCGCTCCCAGGTAAGCATCGCGCGATAAGATCAACGCCCGATGTGCGATGTCGCGGCGGAAGCCGTCGTAAATCGCCGAGGTATGAAACAGCGGATAGACATTGAAGTAACGCGTACCCGGGCCAATATAGAAGTAACTGCCATTCGGTGGCAGGTCGGGCTCGGTCTCATCCATCCAGAGTGAGTCGAAGCCTTTGCTGAGTATGTTGTCGCGGATGGTGTTCCAATACCAGCGCGCGGCCTCTGGATTCGTCGTATCGATGTCCGAGCCGGCGCGATCGTACGGCAGTCCATTGGTGGGCGCGCCGTCGGACAGGTGTTCGAACCAGCCTTTCTTCAGCAGGTCGTCATAATAGCGCGAGCCGGGCACGAACCGCGGCCACACGCTGATCATGCTTTCGAAGCCCATCTCATGAAGCTGGCGATTCATGCCCGCCGGATCGGGCCATTTCTCTGGGTCCATATCGATCTGGCCCATCTTCGTCCAATAGAACCAGTCGACCACCATTACATCCGCAGGCAGGTGGCGGCTGCGGTACCCTTTGGCCACTTCGAGCACTTCATCCCGCGAGCTGTAGCGCTGCTTGCATTGGATGTAGCCGTAGGCCGCCTTCGGCAGCATGGGCGTCGCGCCTGTGAGCAGCCGGTATCCGGCATAGATCTCGTCAGTCGTCGCGCCGGCGATCACAAAGTAAGATACCCGGTCGCCCACCTCGGAGGTCCACTTAGTCTGCTCATTGAACCCAGGCTCGATGGTAGTCTTCGACGGATTGTCCCAGATCAGTCCGTAGCCGCGATTCGTCACCAGGAACGGAACGCACGCGCTCGGTCCGCCCGGCGCAGTGTAGTTATGCCAGCAGTTGACAGTGTGCCCGCGATGATCGAGGTACCCTTCCTGATTCTGCCCCAGCCCGAAGTAACGCTCGTCCGCGGGCGAGACAAACGTGGCGCCCGTCTGATAGAAGGCCGCGTCCGATGGGCGGCGATCGTGCAGCAGACTGGCGTCGCCATCTTTGTTATTCGGCACGGCCATCGACCAGTCGAGCATGTCGGTCAGCACGTGGCCGTCCGGCGTCGCCACGGTAATGTGCGCCGGTGGAGCCGAGCCGTTGAAGTATTTCGCGATATCGATCTGCGTCGGCAGCGGGGTTCCGGGATGCTCCGGTACGAGCGTGACGACCAGGCGAGCTGACCGGTAGACATTGCCTTGCCGATGCCATCCATCGGCTGATGGCGTGCCAATGAAGCCGTAGCCGGGCGCGGCCGTCGCGCGGTCCTTAATCAGACTCAGAGTGACTCGGATAATGTTCGGGGCGTACGGCTCGAAAACGATCGTGCTGCCGTCCCTCTGCAAAACTACCGATTGCGCATGCAACACCGCGGAACACACCACGAGCCAGCATGTAGCGCGCATCATAAATCCGGATTTACTTTCGCTTGGTCAGCAATACCTGTGTTGTCACCATTTCGGTGCCGCGCATCACTTTGACGGTCACTTCGTCGCCGGGCTTCTTGGCGCGCAGGGCGTAAGTGAAATCGTAGAGGTTCTCGATGCGCTTGCCGTCAAACTCAATCAGCACGTCACCGGCTTTTAGGCCAGCCTTGGCCGCGGGCGATCCTTCGCGAATGTCGGCAAAGCGCACTCCCTTGATGCCTTCGGTAAAGTCGGGGATGCTGCCGAAATCCGGACCGTATCCGGCATGCCCGGAGCTTGATCCGGCGATGTCGCCGCCATGCTCCGGCTCCTTCACGCGCACAAACAGCGGGCGATCGGGAGCTTCGCGCAGGTCCTCACTCACTTCCGCGACCATGCGCAGCAGACGGGCGGCGTCCGGCGCGTCGATCTTATCCCAGGTGTCGCTCGGCTTGTGATAGTCGGCGTGCAGCCCGGAGAAGAAGAACAACACCGGCACTTGCTTGGTGGTGAACGACGTCTGGTCGCTCGATCCATAGCCGGCTTCGGAATAATCGATGTGCAGGCCATACTTCGGCGTGACTTCTTCGAGTAACTTCTTCAAGGTCGTGCCGGTGCCAACGCCGCCGATGAACACGCGGTCCTCGCGGATGCGGCCGATCATGTCCATGTTGATCATGGCCGCATCTCGGCCCAACGGCAGCAGCGGATGATTCACGAAGTAACTGGAACCGAGCAGGCCCAACTCCTCGCCCGCGAATGTCAAAAACAGAATGCCGCGTTTCTGCTTCGGCTGCGTGGAAAACCAGCGTACCAATTCGATCACACCGGCTGTGCCCGAAGCATTATCGTCCGCGCCGGGATGGATGGTGCCCACCAGCGAAGGCGCCAGTGAGAACTGCTCTCCCAAACCCAAGTGATCGTAATGCGCGCCGATCACGATGTATTCATCCGTCGTGCCCGGCAGATATCCGGCCACGTTGTGCACTGTCTTTACCACCCGTTCGACGTCCAGATTCGCATCTACTTGAAGTGAATCCGGGAAGGCGAAGGAGCGCGGGTGCAGATCCTGGTCGATCTGTTTCTGGATCTCGTCGGCGTTCTTGTTGGCCAGTGCGAACCAGCGCGCGGCAATCTCATAACGGATTTGCACGAACGGGATGCCTGCATCCTCGGGTCCGGCCGCGCCCGAGAATTTGTCCAGCTCATCGGCCTCTCCCGGATGAGCGGCGCGATCGTTCACCAGAACGACGCCAATCGCACCGTGCATCTTAGCGTTACTGGCCTTGCTCCAGAACTGGGCATGCTGCGTGTAAACCTTGCCTGCAAACACGCTCCTCTCGTCGAACTCCTGGGGCTCGTGGCGCAGAATCACGACGATCTTGCCCTGCGCGTCGATGCCCTGGTAGTCGTCGTAGTTGTACTCCGGCGCCGTAATCCCGTAGCCGGCGAACACGACGTGTCCAATCATCTTCGCGCGCGCCGAGAAATTGAACGGCACGAAATCGTCCGGAAAGTTCAGCTTTACGTGCATCCCGCCGTCGTACGCGAAGCGGTTGTCCGGTCCTAATTTGGCGTTGGTGGTGACGTTGAAGGCCTGGTAGTAGCTCTTGCCGTCGACCGGCTGCAATCCGAAAGAGCGGAACTTCGCGGCGATAAAAGCCGCGGCCTTCTCCAGCTCGGGCGTGCCCGTACCGCGCCCTTTCAAGTCTTTCGACGCCAGAAACTTGACGTCATCCAGAAACAGGTTGGGATCGATCGAGGCCGAAGCGCCGTATGCCACGGCGGCGGCCGCGAACACGTACAGTCTCAGGCCACGTGGCGCCCGCAAAATGAGCTTCATCATTCTTCCTAGTTCAACTTGGGGGCGGGAAGGTTCACTTCACAACCGCAATCCTCGCCGGCATTGTGCGCGACCTTCTGGTAGTCGATCTCGTAATCGATGATGCTGCGCAGAGTCGGCCAATCGATGCGTCCCACCACGCGGCGGCCATTGATGAACAGCGTGGGAGTCGCGTTCACGCCCAGCGCGCGGCCTTCCGCCTGGGCTTTGTCGACGTCCGCCTCGGTCTCCTTATTGTCCATGCAGCGGGTCAGTTGCAGCACATCGAGCTGCTTGCTTTTGGCGAATTCCAGAACTTTGTCTTTCAGCGAGCCGGCCGTGATCTCGTCCTGATGCGCGAAGATCCAGTCGTGATAATCCCAGAACGCGTTCGCGTTCTGCCGGAAGATGCAGCGCCCGGCGAGGGCCGCCGCGCGTGCCCATGGGTGCAATTGATCGATGGGGAACTCCTGGAAGTAGAAGCGCACCTGCTTCGGATAGCTCACCGTCAGATTGTCGCGCAGCATCTTGGCTTCTTCCTTGCACATGGGACACTCGAAGTCGCTGAACTCCACCAGCACTACCGGCGCGCCGGGGGTGCCGAAGCTCGGCTGCAAATCGGTCTTCAACTTATCCAGATCGGACTTGAAGGGATTCTGCGCGATGTCGTAGACGTTCCCTTGGACGATCTTCTGTCCGTCCTTCGAAACGTAATATTGAAAATCGGCGCTGGCGTTACCTGACGAAGCGTGCACCATCACGTCCTCGAAGCCCGGCATATCCGACGGCTTGGGATCGGCGATATCCACCTTGATCTGCGGTCCCCACACGTTGAGGTGCCGCACATAGGCTTCGAAGGTGGGCTTGTCGAACGCGGACTTTTTCCCCGCGGTCTTATCGGCGGGCGCACCAAACAGGCCAACGGCCAAAAGGGTAAAACAGAGCAGCAATCGCGACATTTACCCGCTATTGTAACGAAGACCGCGGCGCTTTTGGGTTCCGGTCGCGCAATGCAGACGGCGGATGCCGCCATCCTCCATAATGAAAGGATCGTGCCTTTACTGTGCTATCTGGATGCCTTCTCCGGCATCAGCGGCGACATGCTGGTCGGCGCGCTGGCCGACGCCGGCGCGGATCAGTCCGCCATCATCGACGCGCTTGCTTCGCTCGAAACCGGCGCCACATTGTCCTTCGAGCGCGTGAAACGCTGCGGCATCGCGGCCACGAAGTTCCACGTGGCTGTCGAGGAGGCGCATGCCCACCGCCATTTGGGCCACATCCTGAAGATGATCGAAAAGGCCGCGCTGCCGGGGCGCGCCAAACAAAATGCCGCTGCGGTGTTTCAGCGGCTGGGTGAGGCCGAAGCCGCCGTTCACCAGGTCCCCATCGAGCGCGTGCACTTCCACGAAGTGGGTGCCGCCGATTCCATCGCGGACATCGTAGGCGCGTGCCTGGCCTTCGAACTGCTCGGCGTCACCTCCATCGTTTCCGCGCCCCTCAACGTCGGCAGCGGCACGGCCAAGACCGCCCATGGAATCCTGCCTGTTCCCGCGCCGGCGACGGCCGCCTTGCTGCGTGGCCAGCCGATTTACTCCGAAGGTCCCGCTGTGGAACTGACCACGCCCACAGGCGCGGCACTCGCCACGACGCTCGCGCGCGGCTTCGGCGGCCTGCCGCCGCTTAGAATCACCGCGACGGGGTACGGCGCCGGCGGTTATGATTTTCCGGAACGCGCCAACGTGCTGCGCGTCATCCTAGGCGAAGAAACCGGCGCTACCGAGGCAACCACGATTGCTGTGCTGGAAGCCAACATCGACGACCTCAGCCCCCAGGTGCTGGCCTACGCTATGGAGCGGCTGTTCGAGAAAGGCGCGCTCGATGTGACGCTGCAGCCGGTCCAGATGAAGAAAGGGCGGCCCGGTACCTTACTGCGTGCGCTGGCGCGCCCCGAAGATCGCGAGGCATTAGCCCAGACCATCTTCGCTGAAACCTCCACGCTCGGCCTGCGCACGTACGCCGCCGAGCGCCGCGTCCAGGCACGCCACTGGGTGGAAGTCGAGACGCCGCACGGCAAGGTGCGCATCAAGGTTTCCAGCGAAGGCGGCTATGCCCCCGAATATGAAGACTGCCGTCGCATCGCCCAGGAATCCGGTATACCGCTGAAGCAGGTGATCGCGGACGCCAACCACGCCTACCTGACCGCTCAACCCAGCAATCTGGCGGCGGGCTTGGCGAAGTAAGTCAGAATAATCTGTGCGCCGGCCCGGCGGATCGACGTCAGGCTCTCGATCATGGCCCGGTCATGATCGATCCAGCCATTCCGCGCTGCTGCCTCGATCATGGAAAATTCGCCGCTCACCTGGTACGCCGCGATGGGCACGTCGAACCGCCGGCGCGCCTCGTGGATCAGGTCCAGGTAGGGCATGGCAGGCTTCACCATGATCATGTCGGCGCCCTCTTCCAGGTCCAGCTCGATTTCGCGCATGGCTTCCCGCCCGTTGGCCGGATCCATCTGGTAGCTGCGCCGGTCGCCGAACTGTGGCGCCGATTCGGCCGCCTCGCGAAACGGCCCGTAGAAGACCGAGGCGAACTTGGCCGCGTACGAAAGAATTGGAATCTGCGAGAAGCCCTTGGCATCCAGTTCGTGGCGAATGGCGGCCACCCGCCCGTCCATCATGTCCGATGGCGCCACGATATCGGCTCCCGCGCGCGCGTGGGAAACCGCCGCCGCGGCCAGCCACTCCAGCGTCTGATCGTTGTCCACTTCGCCGTTGACGATCTTGCCGCAATGGCCGTGGCTGGTATATTCGCAGTTGCAGACATCGGTGACGATCAACAGCTCCGGCGACTCCTGCCGGATAGCGCGAATGGCACGCTGCACGATGCCGTCATCCGCATAAGCTCCGGAGGCCACTTCGTCCTTCGTTTCCGGCAGGCCGAACAGGATCACGCCGCCGATACCCAGCTTTTGCACCTCCTGGCACTCGCGCACTACCTCGTCGACTGACATCTGAAAGTTGCCGGGCATGGCGCTGATTTCGCGCCGGACACCTTCGCCCGGACACACAAACAACGGCAGAATAAATTCGGCGGGATCCAGGCGCGTCTCGCGCACCAGCCTGCGGATCCGCTCACTGGCGCGCAGGCGGCGCATGCGATGAATCGGGAACGGCATCACCCAAATTGTAGCTCAGCGCGCCCGGGACTCCCATGATTGCCGGGTTCCAGGCGTTATGGCCCAAAAAATTCTCCGCAACCCCTTGACAAGACTCGCCACTTCATTAGAATAAATCCTAAGTCTTGCTTTATGCAGCACCCTTGTGAGCACAAGCGTACCGAGATCATCGCCCGGCGCGATGGTGTGGAATACGTAGAATGTCTCGACTGCCGCCAGATTTTCGAAGCAGAGGACCTCGAACCGGTGACCGTCGAAGAAGAGGACGAATGAAAGCCGTGGCCTGCCTGCGCCCCCTAATGAGTAACAGCTTCAGCGCCGGTCCAACCGCGCCGTCAAATCTTTGACAGTCAGCGACAACAGGCGGCCGGACGGATGCCCGCCGCGATAGGCGATGGTGCGCACGATCCAGGCGTCGCCCGGAATCGTCACCGGCTCGCCTCCGTACTTTGTAGCAAACTGATCCGGATTTGTGCCATCTAGCGTGTAATAGATGTCACAGCCGTCCAGTTCGGCCGACAGGCGCACCGCGAGTTTTCCCGCCGCATCCCGCACGGGTGCCATGCTGACATCGTACAGGGTCCGCGCGTAGTTCACCTGCGCCGCGTCCAGCCTTTTGAACTGCGCTTCCACGCGGCTGGTGAAGTTGTCCCAATTCCGGCTCGCCGCGGGTGACCAGAAGTCCTCGGCCAAGGCAAAGGCACGCGGCCAAGTCATATACTCGGCGTGCCGCGGAGTGGGTACGGATTCCGTCCACAAGTTACCCTGACCACCGAGAATGTACTTCGGATCCACGCCCTCGGGCGTAAGATTGAAGCGGTAACAAGTGCTCAGCAGTAATCGCCCGAAGGTGCTGGGTTCCAGCGCCGGGTCGCCCTGATAGTAATCCAGATACACAAAGTTGGTAGGAGTCATCACCACCTGGTGATTCATCTTCGCCGCCGCAATGCCGCCTTCCATACCGCGCCACGACATCACCGCCGCGTTCGGCGCCAACCCGCCTTCCAGGATCTCGTCCCACCCGATCAGCTTCTTGCCCTTCAATTCCAGGATCTTCTCCGCGCGCCGGACCAGGTAACTCTGTAGTTCCTCCACGTTCGCCAGGTGCTCCTCGGTCATACGGCGCTGGCATTTCGGACAGGTCTTCCAGAAGCCCTTGTAACATTCGTCGCCGCCGATATGTACGAACGCCGACGGGAACAATGCGGCCACTTCCGTGAAGACCCGGTCGATGAACTCAAAGGTCTTCTCATTACCCGGGCAAAACGCATTGTCGGTCTTTTCGTAAAAATTCGATCCGGGATCCACATGAAATGGTCCGCCCGTGCACGACAGTTCCGGATACGCCGCCAGCGCGGCCAGCGAATGGCCCGGCATCTCGATTTCCGGCACTACAGTCACATAGCGCTGCTTGGCATACGCCACCACTTCGCGGATGTCATCTTGCGTATAGAATCCCCCGTCGGTGGCGGCTTCGCCATCCTGCGGCGCCTCGTTCGATCCCCACCTGCCCATGCGCGGCACCCGCCACGCGCCGACCTTGGTGAGCTGCGGCAGCGCCTTGATTTCGATGCGCCAGCCATTGTCGTCCGTCAGGTGCCAGTGGAAGACGTTCATCTTGTAGCGCGCCATGCGGTCGATGTACTGCTCGACGAATGCCTTGGGGAAGAAATGCCGGCTGACGTCCAGCATGAGGCCGCGCCAGGCGAACTGCGGGTAATCGACGATGTGTACGCACGGCGCGGTCCAGGCCACCTCTTGCCGCGACTGGCTTTCGATCTCCGGCGGCAGTAACTGGAGCAGCGTCTCTACGCCGTAGAACAATCCCGCCGGAGCCGCCGCCTCGATGCGCACGCCGCGCGAGCTTACCGTCAGCTCATAACCCTCGGCATGCGCCGCGGCGGCATTCTGCGCGGCGATCACCAGGGCGATCGCATTGCGCCGCGCCGCCGGATGGGCCGACTCAATGACCTTGAGTTTCCAACCCGTAGCCGGTGCCACCGCATTGGCCAGGTACTCGGCGCTCTGCCGTACCTCGGTGGAGCCGGCCGGAATCACAATCGCGGTCCGGTCCGTCAGCCGGAACACGCCCGCGCGCGTCTCCAACGAAACGGGCTGCGGGATCAAGCCAAGTGTCGCGGCGGGCATGGCTGTCGCCACCACCATCAGGGCGGCCGGATAAACGATTCTCATTTTCATAACAGGTGACTTACCAGCGTAGCTTCAAATTCGCCTCGAACTTCTCGTTCGACTGCATCATCTCGTCCCAGGTGAGCGAGCCGTTGCGGTAGGCCGCCGTGCGTCCCAGAATCGCAGTCAGATTGCTCTCGACAGCCGTTTCCGCGTTGTTCAGCGGCTTGCCGTTCTGAATGCTGGCGATAAACGCCTTCACGTTGTTGATGGCGCCCTGCCGGAACGTATCGTCTTTGTCGGTTCCGTGCCAGGCGGTATCGCCTGTGATGCGCAGCAGGCCGTTGTAATGCGTATCGGCTGCGCCGCGGATGCCGAAGCAGCGCACGCACAGGTCGCTGTAGCTGTTCGTCAACTGGTTCGAGCTGAAGTCCGCCTGCACGCCGCCCGGATATTGGTAGCTCACCTGGAAATGGTCGTACGCGTCGCCGGTATCGTAGGGCGTGCCCGACCAGTCTGTGCGTCCGCCCATCCCATGCGCCGACAGCGGATGCCCGCCCAGGAACCAGTTCGCGACGTCGATCACGTGGATGTTCTGCTCCACGATGATGTCGCCGCCCAGCACCCGGTCCATATAGAAATTCAGAATGCGCGCCTCGCCGGGATCCATGCCGGGCTTCGACTTGTCGGGCGCGGGCCGCCCGGCGTAATAGAAGACCTGCGCGAATACCGGCTTGCCGATATCTCCCCGATGGATGCGCTCGGCCGCTTCCTGAAACACCGGCTGCGCACGGGTTTGGAAATCCACCAGGAAGCTGGTTTTACCCTGCGCCAGTTTACCGCTTTCGAGAATGCTGCGGCACCCCGGCACATCCACCGCGACCGGTTTGGCCAGGTACACATGCTTGCCGGCTTCGACCGCCGCGTGCGCGTGCTCCGGATGGAAATACGGCGGCGTCATGATGGCTACGGCGTCCACCTTCGAATCGATCAGTTCTTTATACGCCTCGGGCCCGTAGTACGCGCGATTCGCATCCACCTTGAAGTTGGCCTGCGTGGGGTCCAGGCGTTCCCGAATCACATCCGCCACGGCCACGATCCGCGCGCCGGCGAACTCCGGGAAAAACTTGCCGATCCAGTTGCCGCGTCCCCCGCAGCCGATCAGTCCGACCTCGACCGCCGAATTGGCCTGCGAGCCAAATACAGTCTCGGGCCGCAGCAGCAACACGCCGCCCGCTGCCGCCTTGAAGAAATCGCGGCGCTGCGGCCGCGTGGAATCAGGTTCCACAAATGCCTCCACGCGGCATCGTAGCGCAAGGCGCGCGCCGCGCCAACCCTAGTTTCGGGCCGGGTGATATGTTTCTACGGAAAATGAGCGCCGTACCACGGCCCGCGCTTCCTCCAGGCCCGCCAGTTCTCCGGCGCCGATCGCCTGGATCAGCACGTTCCCGATGGCCGTCGCTTCACTTGGCCCCGCGACCACCGTTCGGCCGGTGGCATCCGCCACCAACTGGTTCAGCAGCGCGTTGCGCGACCCGCCGCCGACGATGTGGATCACGTCGAACCGCCGGCCCGCCAGCGATTCCAGGCTTTCCAGCACCTGCCGGTAGCGCTCCGCGAGGCTTTCGAGAATCGTGCGCGTGAACTCGCCCGGAGTTTCCGGCGGCGTCTGCCCGCAAGCGCGGCAGTGCTCCGCAATCTTGCGCGGCATGCCGCCGGGTTCCAGGAACACGTCCGGATCGATGATCGCGTTCGCCGGACCCGTCTCGCCCGCCAGCCGCACCAACTCGTCGTAAGTGTACTCGTGGCCCTCCAGCGCCCACGCCCTCCGGCATTCCTGCAATAGCCACAGCCCGGCGATATTCTTCAGAAACCGCACCTTGCCCGCCGCGCCGATTTCGTTGGTCAGATTCTCCGCGAGCACATGCTCGTTGATCACCGGCTCGTCCAACTCTGCCCCCATCAGCGACCAGGTGCCCGAGCTGATGTAGCACCAGTTCGCGCCTTCGGCCGGCACCGCGGCTACGGCCGAAGCCGTATCATGGCAGCCCGTGGTGTAGACTGGAGCGGCATCCAGACCCGCCGCTTCCGCCACAGAATCGAGCAGTGGATCTAGCCGGGTTCCCGGTGGCACGATCTCGGGAAGGATCGCCGTCGGCAGCCCCAAACGCTCCAGTAGGTCAAACGCCCATGTCCGCTTGCGTGGATCGTAGAACTGCGAAGTGCTGGCAATGGTCAGCTCCGCGCGCGCCACGCCGGTGAGCCAGTAGTTAAACAGGTCCGGCATGAAGAGCAACGTGCGCGCAACGGCCAGCGCCGGCGATGCGGCCAGCTTCAGCGCGTAGAACTGGTACAGCGAATTCAGCCGCATAAACTGGATGCCGGTCTCGGCGAACACCTCCGCGCGCGGCACGATTTCAAAGACCTTCTCCATCATGCCTTCGGTGCGCGTATCGCGATAATGCCGCGGATTGTCGGCCAGCGCCCCGTCCGCGCCCAACAGCGCGAAATCCACGCCCCACGTGTCGATGCCGATGCCATCCAGCCGCAACTTGCGTTCCCGCCCGGCCACCGCCAGGCCGCGCTGGATCTCATGCCAGAGCCGCAGCGTATCCCAATAGAGCGCGTCGAACACGCGCACCGGCGTGTTGGCGAAGCGGTGCAGTTCTTCGATCGCCAGGCGGCCGCCTTCGAGCGTGCCGAGCATGGCGCGTCCGCTCTCCGCGCCCAGATCGAATGCCAGGTAATGGGACATTAGGCAGTGGGCCGGACCTTTCGAGCACGCGGGAGCGTGTCTTCATCCAATGCCCGCGCCAGCAGCGTCTTAATCACGGCCTGGCGGCTGACGTTCAGGCGGGCCGCGCGCTGATCCAGCGCTCGCAGCATGCCTTCCGTCAGATCGACGTTGACCCGGCGGACAGGCCGGACGACGGTGAACTTGTTGGTGAAATAACGGGAAACGTCCTCGCCCCTGGATGCCATTTCCGCTATTTCGTCCGCCGTAGCGGACTTCTTAGACGTTTTCGACATAGCTCTGTTCTTCCTCTTTAGTGGCTTTCCAAGCCGTCACCAAGTGGTAAATCTCGCCTTCCGAATCGTTGCGGATCTCATAAATAACCGAACACAGACGTCCGCCGCACCATCCGATCGCGCGAAACTGCTGAGGGTCATCGCTCTTTTGGTCGACCAAATAGGCTTGATCGAAAATAGATTGTGCCTCCTGCAAACTGACACCGTGCTTCCGTTTGACCTCACGGTTCTTTGCGTTGTCTAATCGGAAACGCATCGCTGATATAACTGTTATATCACCGCAAGAAATGACCGAAGGATCGAGCGGGCCCGGCTCTGCCTTTGCCGCCGAGCATTATATAATGCGATCACGCCTTAAACTGGGAAATGCAGCTCGATTCCAAGCACGAGTAGGAGCACGGCGCCGTCCATCTGCACGGCGATCGGCGCGCCGGTCCCGATACAAGGCTCGCCGCTGGGCGGTTACGATCTCGCGCTCGCCCGCGTAAGCGGCCTGTTCGACGCGCATCGCATCCGCTTCGTCCCCGGCGGTGATGGGCCGCCGGCTCTGCCCTTGCCGTCAAGCATTATAAAATCCTGGAAAGCACGACCAATC
>DATKNQ010000305.1:0-5171 GCA_035541265.1 Bryobacteraceae bacterium | reverse complement strand
ACGCCGCCCACCAGCTTTGCGCCCAGCGCGCCGCCCGCCGTGCACAGGAACGTGATGATGAGGAAGAAGAACAGCAGCGCGATCACCACGAACAGCGCCAAGCCGCTGGGGCTTTGCAGAATCTTGATGGCCTGGTCGACGCTCGGATCGTTGGCGTACATTTTGCGGAACTGCTGCTCGTAGAGCGTGGCAATGCCGCCGCCGCGAATCAGCGGCACCACGCTAATGGTGAACACCACGGACGTGATTGTGGCGCCCAACAGTCCGGTGATACCGCCCATGCGCAGGCCGTTATCCACCGTCAGGAACTGGCCCGTGCGGCGGCGATAGACGTAGACAGAAAGGAATCCGGCGGTGAGCCACCAGATCACCAGGCCCAACAGACCGGCGGCCATCACCGGCAGGGCGCTCAGCAGCGAGGCGAGGCTGGCCAGCAGCAGCGCGATGCGCACCGCGGTGGCATTGTGAAAGTTGAGGCGCGGCGGCGTGATACGGTTCAGAGCCGCCGTGGCAATCTCAGTGGGTTGCGGCGCCGGCGGCGCCACCTCCCGCGGCTCGAACGATTCCGGGATGATTTCCTCGCGCTGCGGTTTCCCGCAACGATGGCAAAAACGCGCGTCGGGCGGCAACTGCGCACCGCAAGTGCAGAATTCTGGCATGATCGGGAGGCGCGGAGCCTCCTGTGATCAGTTTGACGCAGGCTCTCCCATCGAAGCAAGCGCGATGTGCGTTTCGCCGTCGTCTTCGAAGATGGCGACCATGCGCTTGTAGCCTCCCTTGGTGAGCGAAAGCTGCAGTCCGCCGTTGATCCGCTGGCTGATCAGCCAGTGGGGCAGGTGCTGGCGGTAGAAGTCCGTCACCTCGTCCACCGAGTCGCGCGTGCGGTAATCGGCGGCGGCCACCGCGAACGATTTGTGCCGGTCGCCGATATCCAGATCGAAGCTGGCCCGGTTGTGCGAATCGTGGTCGCGAACCGCGCCCGGGTAGATGGGTAGGCCCAGCAGATCGGGGTCGAGGCGGACGCGCTTGCGCACGTGCACGCTGCCGAAGGGCGTGTCTATGGTGGCTTCGTCGTGCGAATCGCGCTCCGTCACGCGCACGTTGTCCGCGATGTAGAAGCCGGTGGCGACCAGCGCAGCGATACTGAGCGCACCCACCATTACAATGGTGAGCATGACTGCGGCTAATGCGCCGCCGCGGCGGCGATCTCGAGACATAGCTGCTCCGTTCAGGAAGCATTACGAACGAGGCCGCCCGAAAGTTCCACAATGTCGCCTGCCCGTCTTTTGGCTTTCGAGATCCTAACCGCGGCCGAACGCGGCGGGTATGCCTCCGACCTATTGGCCGCGCGCGCCGCGCCGCTCGATTCGCGCGATGCGGGCCTGGCGTCGGAGATCGTGATGGGGGTGCTGCGCTACCAGTCGCAGCTCGACTTTCTGATTGAGGTTTATTCCCGTAAACCGGCCGGGCGGCTGGATGCTCCGGTGCGGCTGGCGCTGCGCATGGGCATCTATCAGCTTCGGTATCTGGAACGTATTCCGGCGCACGCGGCGGTGTCAGAAAGCGTAGAACTGGTTAAGCGCGCCCGCAAACGTTCGGCGGCGCCTTTCGCGAACGCCGTGTTGCGGAAGGTGCGGCGCGATGCGGCGGCCTGGCCGGGCCGGGATGTGGAACTGGCGCATCCGGCGTGGCTGCTCGAGCGTTGGGAAAAGCAATATGGATGGGCGGCCGCGGAAGCGATCGCGCGTGCCGGTCTGCGCGTGCCGGAGACCTACGTGAATCCGGAGACGGCGCGCATCCAGGATATCGGCGCGCAGGCCATCGTGCCGCTGTTGCGCCTGGAGGCGGGCCAGACGTTTCTCGATCTCTGCGCGGCGCCGGGCAACAAGACCGCGCAGGCGCTGGCGGCGGGGGGCCGCGGCGTTGCGGCCGATCTGCACTGGCATCGGCTGGCGGCCATGAAGCCGCTGGGCATCCCGCTGGTCGCGCTGGACGGCACGCTTCCGCTTCCCTTCCGCCGGCAGTTCGACCGCATCCTGATTGATGCGCCGTGTTCGGGCACAGGCACGCTGGCGCGCAATCCGGAAATCAAGTGGCGTCTCAAACCCGCCGACATTCCCGATTTGCATGCGCGGCAGGTGGCGCTGCTCGAACAGGGGCGCCGCGCCCTGGCTCCCGGCGGGCTGCTGGTTTACGCCACCTGCTCGCTCGAACGGGAAGAGAACGAAGACGTGATCGCGGCGGTGCCTCCCGGACTGGTGGTCGAAACCATGACCCGGCTTCCCGGCCGCGAGCCGGGCGACGGCTTCTTCGCGGCGGCGATCAGGGCTGGCTAGCCGATCGCATGGCAGGCCGCTGTTTGATCTCGGGAGCCACGGGCTTCCGCACGTCGTAGAACTGCACGCGGCAGTAGCGGCAGTGATACAGATCGCCGCGCCAGATGCGCTGCATCAGGTTCAGCATGCCGGTCTCCATGGGATCGATATGGTCGCGCTCGGCGAGGCGGCTCAGCCGGTAAGTGCCGCAGCGCGGGCAGCGCGGATAGTCGCCGAGGTACAGCGCATACCAGCGCGGCTCCGGCTTCCGTGTGTGACACTGCTGGCACTCGAACATGCCCAGGTACACTAACTTTTCGCCAAAAGTTCGGTGGACGCGGCGCAGTTGGCCGCCGCAGGTCGGACAGTGTAGCACCTCGTCATCTTTTATAACTCAATTTGCGCTGACAACTCAACACGCGCCACAATAGAAGTTAACCTTCTTCTCTCCCGAAAAAGCTATATGCTCGAACGGATCTCGGTCCACGGTGCGCGCCAGCATAACCTGAAGAATATCGACGTGGAAATTCCACGCAATACGCTGACGGTGATCACGGGGCTGAGCGGTTCGGGGAAGTCCTCGCTGGCTTTCGATACGATCTACGCGGAGGGGCAGCGGCGCTACGTCGAGACGCTTTCCACCTACGCGCGGCAGTTCCTGGACCAGATGGAGCGGCCGGATGTGGATTCGATCGACGGTCTGAGCCCGGCAATTTCGATCGAACAGAAGACCACCAGCCGCAGCCCCCGGTCGACGGTCGGCACCATCACGGAGATCTACGATTACCTGCGGCTGCTGTATTCGTCGATCGGCACGCCGCACTGCCCGCTGTGTGGCAACGAGATTTCGCGGCAGACCACGGAGCAGATCCTGCAGCATGTGCTGGCGCTGCGGCCCGAGGACCGCATCATGGTGATGGCGCCGATCGTGCGCGGGCGCAAGGGCGAATATAAAAAAGACCTGGAAAAGCTGGCGCGACAGGGGTTCGTGCGCGCGCGCATCGATGGGGTGCTGCGCTCGCTCGAAGAAGACATCCCGCTCGATAAGCGCCGCAACCACACGATCGAAGTGGTGGTCGACCGGCTGCTGGTGAAGCCGGGCATCGAGAAGCGCCTGGAAGCGTCGATCGATACGGCTACGAAACTCGCCGGCGGCCTGGTGCTGATCGCGGTGGTGAACGGCGAGGAGCGCCTCTACTCGCAGAAACTCGCTTGCACGGAGTGCGGCACCAGCGTGCCGCAGCTCGAGCCGCGTTCGTTCTCGTTCAATAGTCCGTACGGCGCTTGCGAGGAGTGTACGGGGCTGGGCAGCAAGTGGGTGTTCGATCCGGGCAAGGCCATCGTGGATTTTTCGCGCCCGCTACTCGAGGGCGGACTTGGGCCGGGCGCGGGATCAGCCTACATGCGGCAGCGGCTCGGGGAAGCTGCCAAGCAGATGCGCATCGACCTGTCGACGCCGTTCGATCAGTTTCCGAAAAAAGTGCAGACGGCACTGCTCGAAGGCAGCAACGGCTTTCCGGGCATCTTGAAGATCCTGGCGCAGACCTTCGAAGACTCCTCGGAAGGCTACCGCGACTGGCTCACGGAGTACATGTCGCCGGTGGAGTGCCCGGCGTGCCATGGCGAGCGGCTGCGGCCCGCGAGCCTGGCGGTGCGGGTGAAGAATTTCTCGATTGCCGAATTCACCGCACTGCCGATTTCGCGCGCGCTCGTGACGGTGCGCAACTGGGAGTTCGGCGAGCGCGAGATGCAAATCGCGGGGCGCATTCTGGATGAAATCCGGCGGCGTTTGGAATTCCTGTCCGCGGTGGGGCTCGACTATCTGAGCCTGGAGCGCTCGGCGGCGACGCTCTCGGGTGGCGAGGCGCAGCGCATCCGCCTGGCGACGCAGATCGGCTCAAAACTGCGCGGAGTTCTGTATGTGCTCGATGAGCCTTCGATCGGGCTGCATCCGCGCGATAACGGCCGTCTGCTCGATACGCTCACGCAGTTGCGCGACATGGGCAATACAGTGCTGGTGGTGGAACACGACGCGGAGACCATCGAGCGCGCCGATTACGTGATCGACTTGGGGCCGGGCGCCGGGCGGCTAGGCGGTGGATTGGTCGCATCCGGGACGCCGCGGGGGGTGGCGGAAAACCCGGAGTCGCTCACCGGGCGCTATCTGGCAGGCACGCTCGAAATCGCCGTGCCTGAAGCACGGCGCAAGCAGAACGGCAAGAAGCTGATCGTCAAGGGTGCAGTGGAGCACAACCTGAAAGAGATCGACGTGGAGTTTCCCCTGGGCCTGTTCACGGTGGTGACGGGCGTCTCGGGCAGCGGAAAATCGACGCTGGTGAACGAGATCCTGTATCGCGCGCTGGCCAAGCAGATTTACGGGTCGCGCGAGGAGCCCGGCAAGCACGCGGCGATCGAAGGCATGGATCTGCTCGACAAGGTGATCCGCATCGATCAATCGCCGATCGGGCGCACGCCGCGTTCGAATCCGGCCACCTACACAGGGCTGTTCACACCGATTCGCGATCTGTACGCCATGCTGCCCGAGTCGCGCGAGCGCGGCTACAAACCGGGGCGCTTCAGCTTCAACGTGAAGGGCGGGCGCTGCGAGGCATGCCAGGGCGACGGGTTGCGGCGCATCGAAATGAACTTCCTGCCCGACGTTTACGTAACTTGCGACGTGTGCCGCGGGCGGCGTTACAATCACGAGACGCTGCAGGTGAAATACAAAGGCCGTTCGATCGCGGACCTGCTGGACGCCACCGTGGAGGAGGCGCTGCCGCTGATGGAGAACATCCCGACGATCCGGCCGAAGCTGCAAACGCTCAACGATGTGGGGCTGGGCTATATTCACCTGGG
>DATKNQ010000304.1:0-3376 GCA_035541265.1 Bryobacteraceae bacterium | reverse complement strand
TCCATGCCCGGCTTACCGCGATTGGCGGTGACATAGAAGACATCAATCGCCTTGTGGGCTTCGGTGTCGATCAGCACCACTTCAATATTGCAGCCTTCCGACGAGATGGCTGAAGCCAGGTCGTACAGCAGGCCCGGACGGTCCTGCGCCACGATCTCGATCAACGTCGCGCTTTCAGAGGCGTTCGAGTTAAACGAGACGGTCGGCTGCACGTGCGAGTTACGACTGGGCGGCCCGGGCTTGGGACGGTTCTGCAGAAGCTGGCGCACTTCCAGCTTGCCGAGCACCACGCGCTCCACGGTGGCGTGCAGGCGGTCGATCTCAGTGGGATTCAATTCCAGGGTACGCGTGGGATCGGCAAAGGTGAAAGTGTCGAGCACCGTACCCTGATTATTCGCGAAAGCTTCCGCCTTCAGGATGTTCATGCCGAAGCTCGAGAGTGTGCCGGCCACGGAGGCAAACAGAAACGGGCGGTCGCCGGCGAGCAGCGTCAGGCGCCAGGCAGCCTCCAGTTTCTCGAGCGCCACGGCCACACCGCGCTGGCGGCGCGCTGCATCCAAGCGCAGATGGGCGTCGATATCCTCGGGCGTGTGCGTGCGCGCGTAACGCACCGGGAAGCCTGCCAGAAACGCTTGCTTCTCCGGCGCGTCCGGCGCGGCGCGGGGCAGACGCACCGCAGCCAACTCGCGCGTCAGCTCGTTGTAAGTCAGCAAATAGAGCTGCCAGAGCACCTCCGCGCGCCAGGGCGTCATCGCGGATGGATTTACCGCGCTGATATCCGCGTAAGTCATCAGCGTCAGCGCTTTCAATCGTTCGACGGTTTCCACGCGCTGCGCCATGTCGCGCGCGGTGGCCGGATCGTACAGGTCGCGCGAGTTCATCACCGCCGACATCTCCAGATGCTGCAAGATCAGGAAGCGCACCATGTCGCGCTCGGCACGCGGCATCTGAATGCGCTCGAGAGCCGGCTCGGCCGCGCGCAGAGAGGCCTCGGCATGCCCGCCGCCATGGCCGCCCTTGCCGGTATCGTGAAACAGTAGTGCGCAGTCGAGCAGCGCGGGATCGTCCAGTTCACCGAGCAGGTCGGTGTAGCGTTTGACGGCCGGATCGCGGCCGGCGCGCAGATCGGAGAGCGTCTGCAGCGTCACCAGGGTGTGCTCGTCCACCGTGTACCGGTGATAGAAATCGCGGATCACCAGGCACTCGATGTGCGCGGTCTCCGGAAAGACGGCGCGCAACACACCGCTATCGTGCATGCCGCGCACGGCCAGCGCCGCATAGGGCAGCGAAAGAATCTCTTTGAGCGCCGGCCATACGGGCCGCGCTACGGCGAACCATTCCGCCAGGCGCGGTTCCGCGGCGGCCAGCCGGTCTTCAGTCTCCGGCGATGCGCGGATACCGTGTCGCGCCACAAACTGGAACAGGCGCAGCGCCAGCTCCGGATCGGCCTCCAGAAGGTGCGGAGCCCGCAAATGCACGCGCTCGCGCGACACGGTGAAATCGGCGTTCGAAAGCCGTGTGCGCCAGTCCTTGAATTGCGCAAACAGCGAGCTCGACTGCGCTTCACTGGCTTCCAGATCGCGGATCGCGCCGCGGTAGACCTCGCGTGCGTGGCGGAAATACTCGCGCATCCACTGCGCCACGCCGGGCGCTTCGAAGTATTCGGCGGATTGCTCCTGCGCATCGAAAGTGAGCGTGTTGTTGTCGCGGCCGCTGTGCGCGTGCAGATAGCAGCGCAGGCGCGCCAGAAACTGGAACGCCGGTCCCATCTCGGGGGCTTCCGCGCCGCGGATGCGCGCCAGCCAGCGAACCAACTGGTAGTCGCGCAATCCGCCTGGAGTATCTTTTATATTCGGCTCCAGATGATAGTAAGTGTTCTGGTACTTCTGATGGCGCTCGCGCGTAAGCTGAGTCAGGTTGCGGGTAAGTGCTTCACGCTGTGAATGCAGGAAGCGTGGCAGGCGCTCGGCGAACCGCGCGTACAAGCCGCGGTCCCCGGCCAGGAAGCGCTGATCGAGCAGGCTGACATTCAGCTCGATATTCTGGTCGTGAATTTCGGCACACTCTTCCGGCGTGCGCACGGAATGGCTGAGCCGCAGGCCGCCGTCCCACAGATCCTGCTGAAAGGCTAAGATGGACTCGCGGGCAGATTGGGCCAACCGCTCGCTTTCGACGAGCAGCAGCAAGTCGACATCCGAATAAGGAAATAGATGCCGCCGCCCATATCCACCTACCGCGAGCAAAGTTAATCCGGACGGGACCGAAGGCCACAAGCGTGCGCCCGCGGCCCGCTCCACCATGCCGTCCACCCCGGCGGTGCGTTCCGCGAGCGCCAGAACCGGCGTTTTACAAGGCGGCGTCGCCACGATCGTCGTTCCGTATCCTGATGGCCTGCGCCACGTCGTACACAAATACTTTGCCGTCACCGATCTTACCGGAGCGCGCCGCCGCCGCTAATGTGACCAACACTTCGTCGCAGCGCTGGTCGCTGACGACGATTTCGACCTTCACCTTGGGCAGCAGATCCACCGAGTATTCCCGGCCGCGATAGACCTCTTTATGACCTTTCTGCCGGCCGTGGCCGCGCACTTCGCTGATGGTCATACCATCCACGCCGATGTTGGTCAGCGCCTCTTTGACTTCGTCGAGCTTGAACGGCTGAATAATGGCTTCAATCTTTTTCATGACGTCCCCCGGTCTAAGCTTCCAGTATGTAGCCTTCTTCGCCATGCATGCTGACGTCCAGCCCCTCGACCTCCTGTTGCTCGGTGACGCGCAAACCGATCAGCGCGTCGCAGATCTTCAGGATGACCAGGGTGCCCACGATCGCCAGGCCCCACGCCACCAGGCAACCCACCGCCTGGTTACCGATCTGGCCGGGGTGCCCGTCGACCAAGCCCAATGGCCCTTTGAATCCGGTATTCACTTCGCTGGTGGCGAAGACGCCGGTCAGAATCGCGCCCAAAGTGCCGCCGCAGCCATGCACGCCAAAAGCGTCCAAGGAGTCATCGTATCCGAGTTTCTGCTTGACCTTGGCCACCATAAAATAGCATACGATTCCGGCCAGGAAACCGATGAGGAGCGCGGGGAAAGGCTTCACGAATCCGGAAGCCGGGGTGATCGCCACCAGGCCCGCCACGCATCCCGAGATGCCGCCGAGCACGCTGGGCTTGCCCGTGCCGCGCCACTCGGCCAACACCCATCCGAGGGCCGCGGCGGCCGCGCCGAAGTGTGTCGCGACGAACGCGCTGGTCGCGAGGCTGGATGCCGCCAGCGCGCTGCCCGCGTTAAACCCGAACCAGCCGACCCACAGCAGGCACGCGCCGATAAAGCTGATCACCAGGCTGTGCGGCTTCATGGACTCGTGCGGATAGCC
>DATKNQ010000303.1:0-5133 GCA_035541265.1 Bryobacteraceae bacterium | reverse complement strand
TTATCGGGGTCGCCAACACCTGGATCGAGACCATGCCGTGCAATTATAATTTGCGCGAGCTGGCGGTCAAGGTGAAAGAGGGCATTCGCGCGGCGGGTGGGACGCCGATGGAGTTCAACACGATTGCGATCAGCGACGGCGTGACGATGGGCACGGAAGGGATGAAGGCGTCGCTGGTCAGCCGCGAGGTGATTGCCGATTCGATCGAGCTGGTGGCGCGCGGGCACATGTTTGACGGCATCGTGGCGCTAGTGGCTTGCGACAAGACGATTCCGGGCGCGGCCATGGCTCTGCTGCGGCTGAACGTACCGAGCGTGGTGCTTTATGGCGGATCGATTTTGCCGGGTAAGCACAACGGCCGCGACATCACGATTCAGGATGTGTTCGAAGCCGTCGGCGCGAACGCCGCGGGGCGCATGTCTGACAGTGAATTGCTGGAGATCGAAAATCATGCGTGTCCCGGGGCGGGCGCTTGCGGCGGGCAGTTCACGGCCAACACGATGGCTACGGTGCTGGAACTGATTGGGCTGTCGCCGATGGGCACCGCCGCGGTTCCGCAGGTGGATGCGCGCAAGGCGGACGTGAGTTTTCGCTGCGGCGGGATCGTGATGGATGCGGTGCGCAAGGAGCGCAGACCGCGGCAGATCGCGACGCGCACGGCTTTCCAGAACGCCATTGCGGGCGTGGCGGCGACGGGTGGGTCAACCAATGCGGTGCTGCATCTGCTGGCGATGGCGCGCGAGGCGGGCGTCGATCTGGCGATCGATGATTTCCAGGAGATCTGCCGGCGCACGCCGGTGCTGGTGGATTTGAAGCCGGGCGGCAGGTTTGTGGCGGTGGATGTGCACAAGGCTGGCGGAATCGGCGTGATTGCGCAGCGGCTGGTGGAAGGCAAGTATGTGGATGGATCGACGCTGACTTGCACGGGCCGCACGTTTGCGGAAGAAGCCGCGGACGCCAAGGAGACTCCGGGGCAGGAGGTGGTGCGGCCGCTGACGAAGCCTTTGAAGCCGCGCGGTGGCATGTCGATTCTGCGCGGATCGCTGGCCCCGGGGGGCTGCGTGATCAAGCTGGCGGGGCACGAAAAGATGCAGCATCGCGGTCCGGCGCGCGTGTTCGATCGCGAAGAAGATGCCATGGCGGCGGTGACGGGCGGGAAGATCAAGCCCGGTGATGTCGTCGTCATCCGGTATGAGGGACCGCGCGGCGGACCGGGCATGCGCGAGATGTTGGGCGTGACCGGCGCGATCGTCGGCGAAGGACTTTCAGAGAGTGTCGCGCTAATGACGGATGGCCGCTTTAGCGGGGCGACGCACGGCTTCATGATCGCGCACGTGGTGCCGGAGGCTTTCAATGGCGGGCCTATCGCGGCGGTGCACGAGGGCGATTCGATCGCCATCGACGCGGAAGCGGGGACGCTCAATCTCGAGATCGCGCCGGAGGTGCTGCGCGAGCGGCTGGCCGAGTGGAAGCCGCGCGCGCCACGCTATGCATCGGGCGTTTTCTCGAAGTACTGCGCGTTGGTGGCTTCGGCTTCGGAAGGCGCGGTCACCGTCGCGCCAACGTCACGATAGACAGCCAGACTACGGCTGCCGAGTAACCGCCGAGCACGTCGGTCGGGTAATGCACACCGAGATAGATGCGCGAGAAGCCGATCGCGGCGATTAGCAGCGCCGCGGTAGTGTAAAGGCAGATGCGCGTGGACTGGCTTTGGATGCGCTTCGCCGCGAGTGCGGCCATGACCGTAAAGAAGACGCACGAGACCAGTGCGTGTCCACTGGGGAAGCTGAAGCCGGCGGGCTCGGCGAGACCGAAGAAGGCGGGTGGGCGCGGGCGATGGAACAACAGTTTCAGGGACCGGTCGAGCAGTTCGGCGCCGATCACGGCGATGACGAAGTGAAGCGCTTCGCCGCGGTCTAGCGCGAACACGATCACCACGCCGATGATGATGAGCGCGGTGGGCGATCCAAAGAAGCTCAATGCGCGCATGAAGGCGGTCAAGGGCGGCGCGGCGTGCGCGTGGATCGCGGCGCGGACGCAGTTGTCGAGGCGCTGTGTGCGGCCGTCCATGACGGCGTTGGCGAGCCAGGCAAAGAACAACGAGACAGCGATCAACAGCAGGAAGATTCGGCCGCGCATTACTTGATCCGGAACAGCAGTACCGGGCCGAGGTCGGCTATTTTTTCGACACCCCATTCGCCGGGATGCGCGCGCATCGCGGCGGCGAGTGGACCGTTGGCGTCCTGACTGTCCCACGCAAGGATGTACCCAAAACCCGCAGTGCGCACCGCGCGCGTGGCGGCCATACGGATGTCGCCGAGCGGTTTGGGCGCGAGGGCGGGTTCACTGGTGACGAGGTGCCAGCCGGCCTGGTCGCGAACCGAGAACTCCAGCGGCGAGGGCAGGAATCCGACCGGCGAGGTTACCACCGAGCCGGTGAGTTGCTGCGAGCGGTCGAAATCCGCCTCGACGAAGGTATCGGCTCGCACGGGCTGCCAGGTGCGCCAGATTGTGGCGGGGTTTCCATCGAAGGCCAGGGGCAACTCGGACGCGTTGGTGTGGCTGCGCAACCGCCATTGCGGGCTGCTGAAGATGCGATACTCGCCGGAGAGAATCTGGATATCGTGGATGCGCCATTCGCGGGGGAATGGCTGCGGCGCGCGGATGCGAATCCCCCAGACAGGGCGCGGGCGCCATTCGGCGGTGACCTCCGTCACCATCTGGCCGGGCAGGCTGGCGAGGCGGAGTGCGTCGATCAAATTGTCGGCTTGCGCGGAATGCCAGAACTCGACCACGTTGCGATCGGTGTAGGCGGTGGCGACGGAGGTGAAGGCGAAGACGCGCGCGCCGGGGGCGGTGTTGTTCTGGACCAGTTGGGCTATGCGATAGCCGCTTGAGAAATCGGACAAGTATTGCTGCTCCGGCTCAATGCGCAGCGCCGCACGCCATGGGATGCGTTCGAGGCGCCAGGTGTAGACGGGATGATAGAGATGCATTACGGCAGGCCAGCACGCGACGGCCTGCAGCGCGATACACGCCCACACGGCGGGTCGCGGCAGGGCCATCACCAGGCAGAGCGCCAGGAACGGCAGCGCGGGCATGAGGAAGCGGGTGCCGGTGTTCCAGAACCACGGTAGAGCCAGCAGCACGGCGATCAGCCAACATAGCCGGCCGGCGGGGCGGCGGAGCGCCAACAAAGCCAAAGGCAGGGCGAAGAAGACCATGCCGAGAGTGCCCTGGAACGTTCCACCGACGAACAGTTCGTAGGGAACACGCCAGGGCGGCACGCCTTTCCACGAGCTCAACATGGCGGCCAACTGACGCTCCGTCGCCAGGTGGAAATAAGGATTCGGGAAGAGGCGATTCAGCAGCGGCGCAAAGGGATCGCCGGTCATGATGAGGCTGCGCAACAGCCACGGCGATATGACGGCGAGCGCGGCGCCGGCCAACATCGCGAGCTTGCGGGGATAGGCGCTGCGATCGGTAGCCCAGACGAAGAACAGCGCCAGAACGACGACCAGGCCACCGGGGATTTTGACGGCGTAACAGAAACCGGCCGCGACGCCGGCGGTCAGGAGATAGCGCGCGTCGCGTGTGTCGCGCCAGACCAGCAGTAGATAGAAGGTTGCCAGGACGAAGAAGACCTCGGCGGCGTCGGTGTAGGCGGACGTGCCGGTGACGCCGGTGACCGGGGCGCAGAAGTATAGCGCGGCGGCGGCCAGCGCGATGCCGTCCGGCAGTTGCAGGCGGCGGCCGATGCGCCATAGCAGGGGTAGGGTGGCAAACAAGAATACGCAGTGGACGAGCCGGGCAGCCGAATGTTGGCCGAAGGCAAAGGCCGGTACGAACAGCATCTCCAGGCCTTGCGGCAGCATTTCGAAGAAGCCGATGCGGTTGGGGAAGCCACCGAGGCGGAGGTATTCGGAGGTGAGTCCGAGGTGGTAGGTGACGGCGTCGGGTTCCAGTTCGGGGGCTAGCGCGTTAATCAGGTAAAGGAGGCCGTAGAGTGCCAGGGCGGCGCCCGCGATATAAAGTGTGACGCGGCTGGTTTGCGGTTTGACCGGATCGGCGAGCGGCGGGGCGGTGGAACGCAGCCACACGAACAGCCCCAGGCAGATCGCACCGACCAGGCCGAAGGTGACGAGGTTCGCGGCGCCGGTTACGAGCAGCAGAAAGACGATGGCGCTTTCGGCAGCGGCGCCGACGGCCAGCGCGATGGTCTGCGGAACGGGCAGGCGGCGCAAGCAAAGATTGCCCAGCATCCACGCCACGGCTACCGTGTAAAAAGCACCGAACAGGATCGAGAGCAGGGTAGGCAAACGATCATTGTAAATGGCTGGCCCGCAACGTGCTTTACTAAAGGTGGGAGGTTGCTATGACGACCAGGAACGACGTGTTGCCGGAAAGCGATCGACATGCTGCCGATCGCTATCTGGAATCCCTTCTCGATTCCAATGAGCCGCTTTCTCCCGGTGAAATCGAACAGATCCAAGACACCATTGCGGCCATTCGACGCCGCGAAATGACGGTCGTGGAGTTCGAACGCAAGCACGGGGACTAACGGGAGAGGGCTTCCTCCAGACGCTCCAGATCCGCTTCGTTGTTGTAGAAATGCGGGGACACGCGTAGATTGCCGTGGCGCGCGGCAACCAAAACTTTGCGGACCTGCAGATGGCGGACCATGGCAGACGCGTCCGTAGCGTTGAAGCGCGCCGTTACGATTTGCGAGTTGCTATCGGCGGGGAGCAGGGCGCCGGCGCGGCGCAGGACAGCGCGGGTCTTGTCTGCCAGCGCCATGACCCGGCTTTCGATTTGTTCGGGGCCGATCGACTGCATCATCTCGATGACGGAATCCGTGGCGTAGAGCAAGGCGAATGGGATCATGCCGCCTTCGTACTTCTCCGCTTCGGCGGCGAATTGGGGCATGCCATGGTGCAGGTTTTCGTGATTGCGCCAGTCGCGGTGGCTGCGCCAGCCGATCACCGCCGGGGCGAGGCGCTCGCGCAGTTCCGGGCTGACGTACATGAAGCCCGCGCCATTGGGGGAGAGCAGCCACTTGTAAGCGTCGACGGCGAACAGGTCCGGCTGGATGCGCGAGACGTCGAACCGCAAGGCGCCCAGGCTTTGCGTGCC
>DATKNQ010000302.1:0-32897 GCA_035541265.1 Bryobacteraceae bacterium | reverse complement strand
GCCGCGCACCGGCAATCGATCCCGCCCCCTATTTGCCTGCGCGGCTCATGCGGGAGCCGTCGCATGCCTGATCCGATCCGCATCACCGTGAATGGCGCACCCGTCGCGGTGTCCGCGGGGTGCACGGTCGCGGCGGCCGTCCTGATCGCCGGCGAATCCGCTACGCGGCGCTCGGTCACCGGCCAACCTCGCGGCCCGCTCTGCGGCATGGGAATCTGCTTCGAATGCCGCGTCACGATCGACGGCATCCCGCACGCGAGAAGCTGCCAGACAATTTGCCGCGACGGAATGGAAGTGCGCACCGATGCCGCTTAGCGTCGCCTTCGATGTGGTGGTGGTGGGCGCTGGCCCAGCGGGGATCGCCGCCGCATGTGCCGCGCGCGAAGCGGGCCGCAGCGTGGCCGTGATCGACGACAACGTGCAGCCCGGCGGCCAGATCTGGCGCGGCGGCGCGCGTACTCAGCAAGCTGCGAGATGGCTGGAACGCTTCGCACGCACGCATCCGAAGGTCTTCACGCAAACGCGCATGATCGAGGCGCCCGCGCCGGGCGTGATGCTGGCCGATGCGCCGGATCGCGCCATCGAATTCCGGTACGGCAAAGTGATTCTCGCCACCGGCGCGCGCGAGCGCTTCCTGCCGTTTCCCGGCTGGACGCTCCCCAACGTGATGGGCGCGGGCGGCCTGCAGGCCATGGTCAAAGGTGGACTGCCCGTTGCAGGCAAGCGCGTGATCGTCGCCGGTACCGGCCCGCTGCTGCCCGCAGTGGCTTCGTACGTCAAAAAACATGGCGCGGAAGTTCCGCTGATCGCCGAGCAAGCGCCGTGGCTTCGTATGGCACATTTCGGGCTGGCGGCTGCCCGCGATGCGGGCAAGCTACGCCAGTCCTTCGATTTGCTGCGCGATCTGCGCGGCGTGCGCTACATGGCTGGATGCTGGCCCATCGCGGCGGAAGGCGGCGGGCGCCTGGAAGTGGTCGTCCTGCGCCGCGGCGACCGCACCTGGCGCGAGCCGTGCGACTATCTGGGCTGCGGTTACGGGCTGGTGCCGAACCTCGAATTGGCCGTTCTGCTCGGCTGCACTCTCCGCGATGGCGCCGTCGTCGTGGATGAGTGGCAGCAGACCCAAGTGCCCAATGCCTACTGCTGCGGCGAACCTACGGGCGTCGGCGGCGTGGACCAGGCGTTGATAGAAGGCGAGATCGCGGGATACGCGGCCGCGGGCCGCGCCGGGGAAGCACGACGTCGGTTCGCCGCGCGCGGGAAGGCGCATCGCTTCCGCGCCGCCCTCGCCTCAGCGTTCGCCCTCCGCGACGAACTCCGCTCGCTCGCCACGCCCGAAACGATCGTCTGCCGCTGCGAGGACGTCCCGCTCGGTCGCATTCAGCCGCACCCGAACTGGCGCTCCGCAAAACTGCAGACTCGCTGCGGCATGGGCCCCTGCCAGTCGCGCATCTGCGGACCCGCGGTCGAGTTTCTATGCGGCTGGCAGGCCGGATCGGCGCGCCCGCCCGTTTATCCCGCGCGTCTCGATCGCCTTTGATCGTCACGCTTTTCGCAGAACCGCCGTCTGCGAGCGGCGGATCATTGGCGCCTCTGTTACCGTGAACCCCGCCTGGGTTGCCAGGGTCAACTCGTCCGCGAAGCTTGCCGGCGAAACGTGCCCCAAGGGCTCGGCCAGCAGCATGCACGCGCCCGGCTTCAACGCCCGCGCCGCTTCGTTGAAGAACGATTCAGGCGACGGCACCTCGTGCACCATGGCAAACGCCAGCACGAAGTCGGCGCTGCCCGCAAGGTCGCCTGTGCCCAGGGAATCGCCTTTGACCAGCCGGATATCGACGCGCTCCGCCAGCCCGGCATCCGTCACCCGCCGCTTCAGCCTGTCGAGCATGCGGGGCTGCACGTCCACCGCGATGACGCGGCCTGAAGGTCCCACCATCCGCGCCAGTTCGAGCGTGAAGAATCCCATGCCAGGTCCGGGTTCCAGGACCGTCATCCCTTCGCGCACGTAGGGGGCAAGGATCTTGGCCGGGTCGTATGCTAGCCGCCGCAACGGACTGGCCAGAAAGTACCCGACCCACCAAGGGCAAACCTTATGTGCCATGACGCCACAAATCCGAAGTCCATCGTACCGCGTACTCGGACGCGCCTCCCACCTCCGCGCACCGAAAAAAACGTCGCTTTTGTTTTTTGCTTTGGCGTGCGTAAAATAGCAGTAGGGGAGTAGTATAATCCAGCCACCATGGATTCGGATCCGCCACTTAACGGCAGGCTGCAGGACATTCTCCACACGATCGTCCGGACATACATCGAGACCGGCGAGCCGGTGGGCTCGCAGACGATCGCCAAGCGCCAGTATTTTCACCGCCTGAGCCCGGCATCGATCCGCAATATCATGGCGGATCTGGCCGAGGAAGGATACCTTTCGCAGCCGCATACTTCTGCCGGCCGGGTGCCCACCGACAAGGCATATCGCAACTATGTGCAATCGTTGAGCGTCAGCCGGGTCCCCTCTGCCGATGCAGCACGCTTGCGCAGCGAACTCAGCGAAGTGACTACCGCGGCGGCGCGCGTGGAACGTTCCTGCCACATCCTGACCGAGCTCACGCGCAACGTCGGAATCACGGCGGCGTTGCCGCCCGCCGTGCACGAGCTCGACCAGATCGAGTTGGTTCCCCTGGGTGAACGCCGCATCCTGGTGATCCTGGTTACGCGTGACCGCACGATTCACAATCGCGTGGCGGTGTTGGAAGAAGATATTCCTTCCGAAGAGCTGTTGAACATCCGCAACTACGTCAATCGCAATTTCAGCGGCTGGCGCCTGGAGGATGCCCGGCGCGAATTATTGCAGCGCATCGCCGAAGAGCGCGCGATTTATGACGCCATGCTGCGCCGCTTGACGCTGCTCTATCGCAAAGGCTTGCTGGAGGTCGATGCAGCGCCCGAAGTTCATATGGAAGGCGTTTCTAACCTGATTAGTCTCGACCTGCACCTTACTGGTGAGAAGCTGCGCGAGTTGCTGCATGCGCTCGAGGAGAAGAAGCGCCTCGTGGAACTGCTCGACCGCTTCCTGGAACAGCCCACAGGTTCGCTCGAAGTGCGTATCGGCCTCGAAGAGGCACATCCGGCAATGAAGGACTTGGCGCTCATCGGCATCTCGTTCCAGATGCCCAGCGGCATCTGGGCCAAGATCGCAGTCCTGGGGCCCATGCGCATGCGCTACGAAAAGGTGATGGGCGCCGTGCTGCAGACCCGCCGCGCCCTGGAAACGATGGTCCTTTAGGCTGAGCGGGCTTCTCGCAGCTCTTTCTCTTGGAGCACGCTTTCGATCGTCGCGGTCAGCGTGGCAGGGTCGTAAGGTTTCTTCAAGAACCCCGTGATGCCTTTGTCGTCCCGTTTTCCGGCCAGGGCCTGTGCGCTGTAGCCGCTGGACAGAATAATCGGAACGTCTTCGCGCACGCGACGCAATTCCGCCGCGGCTTCCTCGCCGCTCATGACGGGCATTGTGAGGTCCAAGATAACGGCGCGGATCTCGCCGGACTGCCGCTTGAACACCCGGACGGCATCCGCGCCGTCGTTGGCCGTGATCACGGTGAAGCCCGATTTCTCCAACACCGCGCGCGCCAGGCTGCGCATGCCGGCTTCGTCATCCACCACCAGAATGGTTCCCCGGCCAGGCGCTGCCGGCCGGCTGGTCGGTTCGGCGGCACTCGTTTCGGCCGCGCGCTCCGCTACCGGAAACAGCATCCGGAACGTAGATCCCTGGCCCGCTTTGCTCGAAACCGTCAGCGTGCCGCGATGCGCGCGCACGATACCCAGCGCCGCCGCCAATCCCAAGCCGCGGCCCGTGAACTTGGTAGTGAAGAAAGGATCGAAGATGTGCGCCTGCGTTTCCGGACTCATGCCGCATCCGGTGTCGCGCACCTCCAGAAACACATAGCGTCCGGTGGGGAGCTGATCATCGCAGTATGTCGCAGCCAGATCGTCGCGGCCCGCCTCGACCACACCAGTGCTGATTCGGATGGCGCCGGCCGATTCACCGATGGCTTCTGCGGCGTTGGTCACCAGGTTCATCACAATCTGCCGGATCTGCGCCGGATCGGCGTCAATCTCCGGGAGGGAACTATCCAGATCGAGGCGAAGCGAGGTCTTGGCGGAAAGCATCGTACGCAGCAGTTTGACCGTTTCTTCCGTCACGCTCGAAAGATTCACCCTTTCGACCGTGAAGCGCCCCTTGCCGGAGTAGGCGAGCATCTGATTCGTCAGTTCCGCCGCGCGGCTGGTGGCGGTTTCGATCTCCGCCAGATATTGCACCGCGGGCGCGCCCGGCGGCAGATCCAGCAGCGCGATGCGCGCATTCCCCATAATGATTGTCAACAGATTATTGAAATCGTGCGCCAGCCCTCCCGCCAGAATCCCCAGGCTTTGCAGGCGCTGCGCCTGCTGTACCTGCAGTTCCAGCCGGCGGTTCTCTTCTTCCGCCCGTTTCCGCTCCGTGATATCGGCCAGCGTGCCGATGCAGCCGGTCACTTGGCCCGCCGCGTTGCGTTCGGCGGCAATGTGTATCAGCGCCCAGACGATCGAGCCGTCTGTCCGCACGATGCGATGTTCGATTGCAGCAGGCCCACCGCCGGTGATTGCCTTTTGCCATTCCGCGCCGAGACGCGCCCGGTCTTCCGCCGACAGGATCTTGTCCCATCGCCCTTCGCAAAACTCCGGCGCGGACATGCCCGCGATTTCGCAGATGCGCTCATTCACGTACAGGCAGTGGCCCTGATCGTCGGTGCGGAAGATGCCCACTGGAGCGAGATCCGCCAGCACCTGGTAATGTTGCTCGGACTGCCGCAAGGCCTCGTTAATACGCACCAGGTCCGCGGTTCGCTCCGCGACGCGCAGCGCCAGTTCGTCGCGGGCCGTGCGCAAAGCTTCGCGATCCCTTCTGGCCTCCGTCACATCCACGCACGACCCGATGAAGCCCAGGAAGTGGCCCTGGCTATCGAGGCGCGGAGCGCCGGAATCTAGGATCCAGCGATACTCTCCGTCGGCGCGCCGGACCCGATACTCGGACTGATATCTCTCCCGCCTGGCGATCGCCTCGTGGGAGGTTGCCACGGCTTCCTTCCGGTCCTCGGGATGCAGGCTCTCTATCCAGCCGTCGCCCAAGTCCTCCTCGAGCGTGCGGCCCGCGAAATCCAGCCAGCCCTTATTCACAAACACACACCTGCCTTCGATGTCGGTCATCCAGATGAAGGCCGGCGCGGTGTCGGCCAGAGAATGGAAGCGGCGCTCGCTCTCTTTCAGGTCTTCCTCAGCCTGTACACGTTCGGTGACGTCCTGGGCATGCCCCAGGACACGCGGCGGACTGCCTGGCTCCTCGTACAAGATGTTCCGGTAAAGCCAGATGCGCTCGCGTCCGTCTCTGGCCATCAAACGCATCAGCCCTGTGTCACTACCATGCGTGCGTATCCGGTCGAGGTAGACGTCAAACAGGTGCCGGACCGATGGCGCGAGGAACTGCCGCATATTCACGCCCACGCCATCTTCCGGCCGCAAGCCCAATGATTGGGCGGCCGCGGGATTGACGATCAGAAGAACACCGTCCAGATCGTGAACACACATCAAGCCAAGACTGTGCTCGAACATTTCGTGGTAAAGCCGCTGATTCCGGAGGGCATCCGCAACCTCAGCGGGCAGTCGTGCGTGTTCCGTTTCCCCTAGTTCCGCCATACGCGCCATAACGCACCTGAGATTTACCGCATTAAATTTATTTCATGATCTTAGCGCAGTTTGATCCCGCCGTGGGGCCGGAGTCCATGCCCGCAACTATCTCTGCTACCCTACGTTCTAAACACAAATGACCAGAAATAAACTCTATCCGGAAGTGCGCGGCTTGCTCGAAGAGATGGACGCGTCGGGCCTGCCCCCGATCGAGACGATGTCTCCCGAAGACGCGCGGCGGGCAGCCATCGATGCGCTGAAGCAACTCGCAGGCCAACCTGTGGACGTGGCCAGTGTTGAGGACGCCGAAATACCGGGTCCGGAATCGCCGGTCCGCATTCGCATCTACAAACCGTCCGGAAGCGCACCATTTGCGTGCCTGGTATATTTCCATGGCGGCGGTTGGGTGCTCTGCGATCTCAACACGCACGATGTGGTCTGCCGCGCGATCGCCCGTCAGTCCGGTGCGGTGGTGGTCGCGGTGGATTACCGGCTCGCCCCCGAACACAGGTTCCCGGCCGCGGTCGACGATTCGTATGCAGCTGTCGTCTGGGCCGCCGCGAACGCCGCGCAGCTCCAGATCGATCCGGCCTGCATCGCCGTGGCAGGCGATAGCGCGGGCGGCAATCTCTCCGCCGTGATGTGTCTGAAGTCGCGCGATGCGGGCGGTCCGCCGATCGCTTTGCAGATCCTGGTCTATCCCGTGACGAACCTGTGCGCCTTCGACACACCGTCGTATCAGGAGTTCGCGGAAGGCTACTATCTAAGCCGCTCCGAGATGGAGTGGTTTCGCGGGCATTATCTGGCAAAGCGCGAGGACGGTCAGCATCCGTATGCGTCGCCCCTGCTGGCGCAGGATCTCGCCGGGTTGCCACCCGCGCTCGTGATCACCGCCGAATGCGACCCGCTGCGCGATGAAGGCGAAGCTTATGCGCGCCGCCTGTCGGCCGCGGGCGTCGAGGTCAGCGGCATTCGGTACGCGGGCATGATCCATCCATTCTTTTCATTGGGCGGAGTGTTGCCGCAAGGACGGCGGGCCGTTGAGCATGTTGCGGCCGCGGTGCGCGGGCTGACCCTATGATGCGCGTCACGATTCTGCCGTTGGCTCTGGCGGCCGCTTCGCTCGCCGCGCAGACTGTGCCGCCCAATCTGTTCGGCGGCCTCTCCTGGCGCATGATCGGCCCGTTTCGCGGCGGACGCGCCGAGACCGCTACAGGCGTTCCCGGCGATCCCAACACGTTCTACTTTGGCGCGGCCGGCGGCGGCATCTGGAAGACCACCGACGCGGGCACCGTGTGGACGCCGGTCTTCGACGCGCAGCATATGGCCTCGATCGGCGCCATCGAAGTCGCGCCGTCGAATCCGGACATCCTCTACGCCGGCACGGGCGAAACCGATCTGCGCTCCGACATCGCCTTTGGGGACGGCGTCTACAAATCCACCGACGCGGGCAAGACCTGGAGAAACGTGGGCTTGCGTGATACGCGGCAGATCGGCCGCATTCTGATTCACCCCACGAATCCTGACATCGTTTACGTGGCCGCTCTGGGCCACGCCTACGGTCCAAACGAAGAGCGCGGCGTCTTCCGCACGAGCGATGGCGGCCGCACCTGGACCAAGGTGCTTTACAAGGGTCCCGATACCGGTGCGGTGGATCTGGCCTGGGCGCCCGAAGATCCGCGCACCATCTACGCCACGCTCTGGAACGCCCGCCGCCCTGCGCGCATTCAATACGGGCCTAACGAGGGTCCCGGCAGCGGACTCTACAAGTCCACGGACGGCGGAGACACCTGGACCCAGATCCAAGGCCACGGGCTTCCCGAAACGCAATGGAAGCGCGCCGGCGTGGCGGTCGCACGAGGCACGCACGGGCAGCGCATTTACGTTTTGATCGATGCACAGCAAGGCGGGCTGTTCCGTTCCGACGATGGCGGCCACACATGGGTCCATCCCGGCAACGATCCGCGCATCACCAGCCGCGCCTGGTATTTCAGCCGCCTTACGGTCGACCCGGCTAATCCCGACGTTGTCTATCTGCCGAATATTGCGCTCTATCGTACCGCAGATGCGGGCAAGACGTTCACGGTGGTGCGCGGCGCGCCCGGCGGAGACGACTATCACTACCTCTGGATCGATCCCGCCGCCTCCTCGCGCATGATCTTGGCGAGTGACCAGGGCGTCACCATCAGCCTCGATGACGCCCACACATGGACTACGTGGTACAACCAGCCCACCGCTCAGATGTATCACGCGATCACCGACAGCCAGTTTCCGTACATGGTCTACGGCACGCAGCAGGATTCTGGGTCCGTCGCGCTGCCCAGCCGCACCAATCATGGGCACATTACCGAGGCTGACCGCGGCTCGGTTGGCGGCAGCGAGAGCGGCTACATCGCACCCGATCCCACCGACCCCAACATCGTCTACGTCGCGGGACTTTATGGCGGACTCACACGGTTCGATAAGCGCACGGGCCAGGGACAGAACATCACGCCGTGGGCGTCGTTCTCGTTCAGCGAAGACATCACGCAGCACAAGTACCGTTACCCGTGGACGCCGCCGCTGGTCTTTTCGCCCATAGCGCATGATACGCTCTATTTCGGTTCGCAAGTGCTATTCCGAACCACGGACGGCGGCCTCACCTGGAAGGAAATCAGCCCGGACGTGACGGGTTCGGCGAAGCTCGGTGTGATCTTTACCATCGCACCATCGCCATTGCGTGCGAATCAGATTTGGGTGGGCAGTGACACTGGCCTGATCCATCTCACGCGCGATGGCGGCAAGACCTGGTCGAACGTCACGCCACCGGGCCTCAGCGAATGGAGCAAAATCACCCGCCTTGAGGCGTCGCATTTCAATCCGGCGATTGCCTATGCGGCGGTCGATCGCCATCGCCTGGAGGATTACAGGCCGCATCTCTATCGCACGCGCGACTACGGCAAGACCTGGACTGAAATCGTGGACGGTATCCCCGAAACGAACTTCCTGAATGCCGTGCGCGAAGATCCCGTCCGCCTCGGCCTGCTCTACGCCGCAACAGAGCTCGGCGTTTATGTTTCCTTCGACGACGGCGCCCACTGGCAGCCCCTGCAGCTCAATCTGCCGGCCTGCTCGGTGCGCGACATCGACATCCATGGCGATGATCTGATCATCGCCACGCACGGCCGTTCGTTCTGGATCATGGACGACATCACGCCGCTGCGGCAAGCCAACGCGCAAATGGCCGCGGCACCTGCCTGGCTCTACAAGCCGGCGCCTGCCGTACGCATGTCGACCGAAGGCTTCAAAGGCACGCCGCTTCCTCCCGAGATTCCGCAGGCCGCGAATCCGCTGGATGGCGCGATCATCGATTACTATCTCGCTCAGGCGAGCGATCCAGTCACGCTCGAGATTCTGGATTCCCACCAGCAGATTGTGCGCCGCTATTCCAGCGCCGATTCGCAGACGGCGCCGCAGCGCCTGGCGGTTATCGCCGATATCTGGCGTGAAGCGCCGCGCCGCCTGACCGGCAAACCGGGCATGAACCGTTTCGTGTGGGATCTGCGCTACGCCGCGCCGGGCGTTGCAGGTCCGCAAGTCTTACCCGGAACTTATCAGGTGCGCTTGAGTGTGGCGGGTCAGACTTACTCGCGGCGCTTGCAGGTAACTCTCGACCCGCGGTCTATGGCAACGCCGGACGATCTGTCCGCGCAACTCAACCTCGCCCGCAGAGCCGTACGCGCGCTACAGCAGGCTACCGATGCGGAGAAGAGTCTCCCGGCTGGCGAAGCGTCCGCGCAAAGCCGCGCCGCGCTGCATGAAATCGTGGGCGAGCTGCATGCGGTCCTCGAAGTCACCGGCAGCGGCGACCGCCGGCCGCCCGCGCAGGCAGAAGCGTTATTCGATCAAGCCAATCAGGCGCTCGCCGAGCGGCTTACCAAGCTGCCACACTGAAGCGCGTAACATAGTGGGTATGGTGGTCGGTGTTCCCCGGGAAAGTTACCCCGGCGAGCGTCGCGTCGCGCTCGTGCCCATGGTCATCCCGAACCTTGCCAAAGCCGGCTGCGAGGTGGTGATGGAATCCGGTGCGGGCGTGGGCGCCGGTTATCTGGATCCGGAATACACGGCCAAAGGCGCGCATCTCGCCGCTAGGCGCGCCGAGGTTTTTGAACGTGCCGACATCGTGCTGCAGGTGCTATGCCACGGCTCGAACGACATCACCGGCAAGGCCGACCTTCCACTGCTCCGTGCAGGCCAGACACTAATCGGATTCCTTCGGCCGTTGGGCGCCATCGAGACAGTTCGGGAACTTGCGGCCACGGGTGTCACGGCTTATTCGGTCGAGATGATGCCCCGTATCACGCGCGCGCAAAGCATGGATGCGCTGTCTTCTATGGCCACCATCGCCGGATACAAAGCCGTGCTGCTGGCAGCCGACCGGCTACCCAAGATGTTCCCGATGCTGACGACCGCCGCGGGCACCATCACGCCGGCGCGCGTCTTTGTGATCGGCGCGGGTGTCGCCGGATTGCAGGCCATTGCCACCGCGCGCCGTTTGGGTGCCGTCAGTTCCGCGTACGATCTGCGCGCCGCCGCAAAGGAACAGGTGCTCAGCGTGGGCGGCCGTTTCGTCGAACTGCCGATCCAGGCGGCCGACGCGCAGGACGCACACGGCTACGCCAAGTCCCAGGACGAAGCGTTCTATCAGCGTCAGGCCGAGTTGCTGGGAGCCCAAGTCGCGCAAAGCGATGTCGTGATCACCGCCGCCGTAGTGCCCGGCAAGAAATCGCCGGTGCTGGTCACGTGCGACATGGTCCGCCGCATGGCTCCCGGTTCGGTGATCGTGGATCTGGCGGCCGAGCGCGGCGGCAACTGTGAAGCCACGCGCGCCGGCGAGGTGGTCGAAGAGTCGGGCGTCTCGGTGATTGGCTCAATCAATTTGGCCAGCACCGTTCCTTATCACGCGAGCCAGATGTATGCGCGAAACATAACGGCGTTCCTGTTGCATTTGCTGCAGAACCCGGACGACGAGATCGCGCGCGAAACGCTGGTCACGCGCGGCGGCGAAATCGTGAACCCGCGTCTGCGCCCGCCGCAATCCGCACAATCCCAGTAAGGAGTAACTGGATGGGTCAAATCGACAACCTGTACATTTTCGTTCTGGCCGCATTCGTCGGATTCGAGGTCATCCGCCGCGTTTCGCCACTGCTCCACACGCCCCTGATGTCGTTGACGAATGCGCTCGATGCCATCGCGGTAGTCGGCGCCATCATCCTGGCCGGCGAGCACAAGACCACGCTGGCTACCGTGCTGGGCACGCTGGCCATCGTGGCGGCCACCAGCAACGTGGTCGGCGGGTTCATCATCACCGACCGCATGCTCAAGATGTTCAAATCGAGCAAGCCCAAGAAGCCATGAGCACGCCGGCCATCGCCAACGGGACCATCCAGATCGTCTACCTGATCTCGGCGGTGTTATTCATTCTCTCGCTCAAATGGATGAGTTCGCCGCGGTCCGCGCGCCGCGGCGTGTGGGCCGGCGAACTCGGCATGCTGTTGGCGATCTGCGCCACGCTGCTCTATCGCGGTATCGTCGACTACACCTGGATCGCGGTTGCCCTGGTGCTCGGCGCCATCATCGGCATACCGCTCGGCAACGTGCAGATGACCGCCGTGCCGCAGCGCACCGCGCTCAGCCATGCATTCGGCGCATTGTGCGTATCGCTGGTGGGTACAGCCGAATACTATCTGCGTGCGCCGCACGTGCCCGCCTTCATGATGGCGGTCCTCTCGATGGAGGTGATCCTGGGCAGCTTGACCTTCACCGGCAGCTTGATGGCCGCGGGCAAGTTACAGGAGATATTGCCGCAGCGGCCGATCACTTACAAAGGCCAGAACATCGTCAACTTATCGCTGCTGGCCATCGCGGTGGCGATCGCCGTCGCGCTGGTGTTGGATCCCGGTCACACGCGCCTGTTTCCGCTGATGATTGCCATCCCGCTGGTATTCGGCGTCATGATGATCGTGCCCATCGGCGGAGCTGACATGCCTACCGTCATCTCGCTGCTGAACTCTTACGCCGGATTATCGGCCGCAGCCATGGGCTTCGTGCTCGATAGCAAGCTGCTGATCGTGGCCGGCGCGCTCGATGGATCATCCGGCTTCATCCTGTCGGTGATCATGTCAAAGGCCATGAACCGGTCGTTCACCAATGTCTTGTTCGGCGCTTTCGGGCAGGTGCAGGGTTCCGCCGTTGCCGCGGCGGAAGCGCGCATCGTGCGGGGCGCTACGGCAGAAGAAGCTGCCGCGATCCTCGGCGCAGCCAGTACCGTAGTGATCGCCCCAGGTTACGGCATGGCGGTGGCGCAGGCCCAGCACAAGGTGCGCGAGTTCTACGACGCCCTGACCAAGCGGGGCGTCGATGTGCGTTTCGCCATCCATCCGGTTGCGGGCCGCATGCCTGGCCACATGAATGTGCTGCTCGCCGAAGCCGATATCCCGTACGACAAGTTACTCGACATGGACGCCATCAATCCCGAGTTCCCGCAAACCGATGTCGCCCTGATTATCGGCGCGAACGACGTTACTAATCCGGCCGCGCGCAACGACCCTGGCAGCCCCATCTACGGCATGCCGATCCTGGATGTTGACAAGGCCAAGACGGTGATGGTCATCAAGCGCGGTATGAGTCCCGGATTTGCCGGCATCGGCAATCAACTCTACTACCTCGATAAAACGCTCATGCTCTTTGGGGACGCGAAGGCTTTCGTGGGCGATCTGGTACGCGAATTAGCCGGCGGATCAGGCGGCTAAACTACGCTCCGGCCGCTCCCGCATGCATCACCCGTAGAGGCGCGCGGGTTCGAAACTCGTACCGTTCAATCTTCACAGTGGCCGACTGCGGACTGCTTCGCACTACCGAACCCCGAATGTCGAGTTTGATCAGGCAACAGTTGTCCAGCATCGCGGGCCAGTCCACAGCCACCCGGACCCTCTCGCCACGCTTCAACACATGCTCCGTGGTGAAGCGCACTTCCCGGCTGCTGATCTCCAATGTCCTGCCGGCGCCGGTTGCCGAGGCGCGGCTCTGCTCCATGCATCGATAGCGAACCTGCTGCTCAATCGGAAACGTGCGTTTCTCGCTCGGCCGGTCCTGGGCCAGAGCGCTCTTGAGTTTTGACATTTCGAGTCCCCACCCTTAGAGCTCCCTATCTTGGCGCGTCGGATAGCTCGGTAGTTAAATAATCCCTTGGGCCTATTCTACTCGATATTGCCTTTAGTGGGATAACGAAAGCAAAGAAACTTTTGTTACACGTTGACTGGAAAACAAATGCAGCGCCGGGTTACCGCCCGAACCGGTATCCCAGAATCATCTTCACGAGCAGGTGATCCGTTCCCGCCGTAACACCGACCCCGACTCCGAAATTAAACTCCCACTTCGGACTGAGGTTCAGATCGATTGCCGGCAGAATCTGCTGCTGCTGCTCGTGTAGGGGATCGAAACCGGTTACCGGGCCGAGCGCGCCATAGTATTCCAGGCCACCGGCTATCTTCGGCGTGATGTCATAGCTGACTTTGAAGTTAGGCGAAAACTCGACGCCACGCCGGGTGTCCGGGCCATGAAACGCGCGGTCGAAAGCGGGATTGAAGGCGCTGTACCATCGGCCCATTTTCTTATCGATAATCGGGCGGATTTCCCACGTCCATGTATCGGCGAATATCTTAGCGCGCTGATAGCCGATTTCGGTTGAAAGGCTCAGGCCCACGGGCAGGTGATAGCGTTCCGGTACGGCTATACGTGGGCGGATATGCGTGCCGACCCACATCCATCCGCCGCCAGGTTGGATGTTGGTGAATTGGTAGAACCCGGTCTCGAACCAATCGTTCCAGCCGTGCGTAATCTCGAGTGTTTCGTGCTCCTGGTGCTCGGTGGGCAGCATGCCATCAATGATTGCCTTGGTTCCCTGGAAGGTGAAGTTGGAATGCAATTCCACCATCGTGTCGTTGGGCGGCACCAGGTCCGAGCCATACACCTGGATCTCGTAATTTCCCTGGGCGCACGCCACACCGAGTGCCGCGATGCAGAATGCCAGTACTAAGCGCAATAGTCTAATTTACCGTACCCTGACGTACTAAACTACGAAGATGCCCACACGCCGATCGTTCCTCGCCGGAGCCGCACTGGCTCCGGCCGCCCTATCCGCCGCAACCACGCCATCGCCGATCGCCGAATTGAAGAGCCGCCGCGCCGAGGCGCAGCCGATCACTGTCGCCGAGCGCCAGGCGCGTATCGTCCGCGCCCAGCAATTGATGGCCGAAAACAAAATCAAGGCGATCTGTTTGGCCGGCGGCACGTCGTTGACTTACTTTTCCGGCATCCATTGGGGCAACAGCGAGCGGCTGTTCATGATGATCATTCCGGCGCGGGGTGATGCCTTCTTTGTGTGTCCGGCATTTGAAGAGGGCCGTGCGCGCGAGCAAGTGGACAGCGGACCCGCGGCCGGCGCGCAGATCCTCACGTGGCAGGAAGACGACAGCCCCTACGCCCTGGCCACGTTTGGTTTGAAAGAGCGCGGCGTCATTACGGGCACCGTTGGCATCGAGGAACACACGCCGTTCGTTTTCGCCGACAGCCTGGCGAGGGCGGCTCCCTCAGCTCACATCAGCCTGGCTACGGCCGTCACGGCGGGCTGCCGCATGATTAAAAGTCCGGCCGAGATGGCCTGCCTGCGCCTGGCCTCGAGCGTGACAATCCAGGCATACGAAGCCGCCTGGAAGTCGATCCATGACGGCATGACCAATCGCGAATTCAGCGAGTTGATCGGTTCGGCTTATGAGGCGCTGGGCTTCCCGGGCTATGCGAGCGTGCAGGTGGACGAATATACCGCGCTGCCACATGGCTCGCGCCAGCCGCAGCGGATGCGCGAAGGGTCCATCGTCTTGATCGACGACGGCTGCACCGTCGAAGGCTATCAGTCTGACATCAGCCGCACCTTCGTGTTGGGCAAGCCCACAGACAAGATGAAGCGAGTGTTCGAAATCGTGCATCGCGCGCAGAGCACGGCGCTGGCGGCCGCGCGGCCAGGACTCGCATGCGAAGCGGTGGACGCCGCGGCACGCAAGGTGATTGTGGACGCGGGCTACGGCCCCGGCTACAAGTACTTCACGCACCGCGTGGGCCACGGGCTCGGGATGGATGGCCACGAATGGCCGTACCTGGTGCGCGGCGACAAGCTGCCGCTGGCCGCCAACATGACTTTCAGCGACGAGCCGGGCATCTACATTCGGGGCGAATTCGGCGTGCGCCTCGAGGATGACATGCACATCATGGAAACCGGAGCTGAACTGCTCACCAAGCAGAGCCCGTCGCTTGAACAGCCTTTTGGCTAACTACGCCGGCACGGCCGCCCGCCGGACGGATCGCGCGGTGAACATCGCCAGGTCGCGGAACATCTCTTCCGCGCCCGTTTCGCGTTCGGCTTGCGGCAATGCTAAATGCGCTTCGACGCGCCGGCGCAGGGCCTCCAGTTCCGCGGCGCCGGCGCCAGCCTCGCGGAGCTGATCGAACAGCAGCCGGTGTACACCCTTGCGCTCCATTACCTCCATGCCGTCCAGGATCTGCCGGTGGCACGTGCCTTCCCAAATCGTCAGCACCATGGCCTCGCGGAACCAGCGCTCGACCGGGAACTCCGCCAACACGCCCAGTGCGCCATGCACCTCCATCGCCCAACGCGCCGCCTGCGGGGCCACGTCTGACGTCCAGTACTTCGCCAGGTGGGCCACCAGCCGGAACAGATGATAGCGGTCCGAATAGGGCGGCTTCTCGCGCCAGACCTCGTCGAGCCGCGTGATGCTTTCCCAGCCAAGCGCGAAAGCATCCTGCAGGGTTTCCACGTGCGCGGCGAATTGTTTGCGGAGCAGCGGCTGCTCCAGCACCGGCTTGCCGAAGGCCACGCGCTGTCCGGCGAAATCGGCTGCTTCCAGCAGGGCTCGCTGTACGATCGCGGCGCTGCCCATGGCGTTGGTCGCGCGCGAAAGGTTCAGCACTTCGAGGATCAGGTGCACGCCGTGTTCGCGCGACCCGAGCAGCCAGGCTTCGCTGTCGCGCAGCTCGACCTCGCCGGTGGGCACCGAGCGCGTGGCGGCTTTATCCTTCAGCCGCCGGATGGTGTAGTTCAGTGCGCCGTTCTCACGCAGCTTTGGCAACAGGAACAGCGCCAGCCCGCGGACACCGTCGGGCGCGCCTGCGGGCCTCGCCGCCACTACGGCCAGTTCCGCGCCGGCGTTGCTTGCGAAATATTTGTCGCCCGTCAGCAGCCAGCCATCGCCCGCCGGGCGCGCCACAGTTTCGACGTTCGAACCCAAGTCCGACCCGCCTTTGATTTCCGTCATCCAGGTGGCGCCTTGCCACACGCTGTCGTCGCGCCGCAACAGGGCAGGCAGGAAGCGCGCCTTCAGTTCGTCACTGCCGTGCCGTTCGAGCGCCACGGCGGTCGCCAGCGAGATCACGTAAGGACAGGTCAACCCGGGATCGTAGAAGCAAGTGATGTAATCCAGCAGCGCGCAGGCCGCCAGCGATTGGTCTTCGAAGGCGCGCCACACTACGCCGGCCTTGTATCCCTGCCGCAGAGATCGCCAATATTCCGGTGCGAACAGGATCTCGTCCACGCGGCGGCCGGCCCGGTCAAACATCCGCAGCCAGGGGGTGCCCGCCCGGTCGGTCGCGTCCGAGATGTGCCGGCCTTCGCTCTCCCACCATGCCTCATACTCGCGCAGGTCACGCTCGTGCGGCAACGCGCCGAGCATGTGCTTCAGGAAGCGGACCGGAGATCGCAGAATGTCAACGTCCATACGGCCAACAGTGTACCTCTAGGGGTTTCGACAAACAAAGGGAGTTTGTTGCATTATGGGATTTCTGATGAATATCTTCATGATGCGCAACGGCGAGCCCGTCGAAAGAGAATCCGCGCCAATTTGACAGCCAATCTTAAACTGCTGTTCCGGCTTTACGGGCAGCCCAGCCAGGCCGGCAGCGCTATCCTCGATCAGGGTAGCTTGCTTTTCTCGAGCACCGCTGTACTGCTGGTCTCGCTGGTCCACAAACCCGGCTGGCCCGTCAGCTTCTATACCGCGCTGCTGGTGCTGGCCGCAGTGTATGTGCCCGGCGTGCTGCTGATCGCGACATTGGTAAGCGGCGGGGGCGGAAGCATGGGCGGCGCGTTCCGCCGGGACTACTCCGCGCTGCTCACCTGCACCACTATGGCGTGGACGGCCGCCAATCTGCCCGTCGCCGCGCTGGCCTGGCTGCTTCCGTGGGGCGCGTACCTGATCCTGTCCGCGGCGGCGCTTCTCTATTTCCTGGTCCTGATGTTCTTTGTGGTGCGCACGGTCTTCGGCACGGGGAACGGTGCCGCCATCGGTATCCTGGCGCTGTCCTGGATTCCACTGGTGGTTGCAGCATTCCTATGGGGGCCGCTGCGCTATCTGCTCGGATGGCTGGCGTCTCCGTTCTTCCTCTTCTTCGCCTATTACTATCTTGGCGGCGAACTGGGGAACCTGGGCGCGGGACTCCGCAGCCGCCAGCATTTCAGGCGGACGCTCGAGATCGCCGCGATCAATCCGCACGATGGCGACGCGCAGTACCAACTCGGGCTGATCTACCAGCAGCGGCGGAACCTCACCGAGGCGACCCGGCGCTTCCATAACGCCGTCGCGATCGATCCTAAAGAAACAGATGCGCACTACCAATTAGGGCGTATCGCGCGGGGGCAGGGAAGGCTGAAAGATGCTCTTGAACACTTCCAGGCCGTCATGGACCTGGACGATCATCACAGCCAGAGTGAGATCCTCCGGGAGCTTGGCGCTGTCTATTTAGCTGCGCGGCAATATGCAGATGCGCAGACATTCCTCGGAGAATACATTCAGCGGCATCCGTACGATCCCGAGGGCCTTTACTACTGCGGGCAGGCGATGGAAGCTGCCGCACAGCCCGCCGCGGCGCGCGCGATGTATGAACGCGCAATCGAGGCCGTCAATACTGCCCCGCGTTACCGCCGCCGGGCGATCGCCCAGTGGAGCCGCCTGGCGCAACGACAGATTCCCTCACTCAGTCCAAATACTCATTAACACCCCGCAGATCAGTACAGTAATCCGGTCGAAGAATTGATACTGAAACCTATGTACTTTTTCTTACGAATTGGGGAATCCGGCTCGTCTTCGAGTTCCCCGGTGCCCGTCACGCTTCGAAACTCTGGACCTTCGACGCCACCCAACCGCCGGATAGTTACTATCGCGATCCAGTGACGGGCCGGTCCAAAAGGACTTCAAGCGTGCGCGAAGCAAGTGACATACACAAGAATGTATCCACCGATGCTGACCGGCGATGGCGGCCCGTTTAATGTGTAATTCTGGTTGAGAACCGCTCCCTGTCCAGTCCCGTTGACGGCTTCCGTGAAGATGGCCGGATTGACAGGCGCCAAAGCCAGGCTGCCGGCGGATGTCGTCACACCGTTACAGATCAGTTGCAGGACTGCATTTCCCGTGCCGCCGAGGCCTGACGGAACCACAAAATTCATCTGCGTCGCGGAGGAATAGAGCAGCGGCGCCTGCACGCCGTTGACTGTCAGTTGCTCGGCGGAAGAACATTCCAGGTTGGTACCAAACAGAGAGAGGATCGTGTTTGGGGCGGCCAAAGGTTGCAGGAATGAAGCGCCATTGAGTATCCCACCCGTTTGGCCGGCCGGTTGGAAATTGGCTGTGATATACTCTGGAGCGCTCATGACGATCGAACTGCTCGTGCTTGTGGGCGGACTCGCGGTGCCGGTCCATGCGGCGAAGATATATCCGGCATTAGGCACGGCCGTCAACGCCACGGTGGATCCTGCATCGTAGTAACCGCCCGAGGCGGGCGTAACCGTGCCGCTGCCGGCCGCACCGCGGTCATCAGTTGATACTGGGTCGAGTAAGTTGCCGTGAAAGTGGCCGGTGCTGAGACGGAAATCATATGGCTGAACACGCCGCCATCCGACCAGTTACTCTATATCATCACTTACCGCATCTGCTGTAAGCGCGCGATGCGATCTTCGGTTGATGGGTGCGTGGAGAAAAGGTTCATCAAACCCTGCCCGCTGAACGGCTTGATGATGAATAAATGAGCGGTGGAAGGGCTGGCTTGCATGGGGATACGCTTCGAGTAACTATCCAACTTAGTGAGAGCGGAGATGAGTTCGTAAGGTGTGCCCGTGTACTTAGCAGATGCTTCGTCGGCCGAGTATTCACGGGAGCGGGAGATCGCCATCTGGATCAGCATGGCAGCAATCGGTCCGAGGATCATCATCAGGATGGCGGCAATGGCATTGCCGCCGCCGCGATCGTCATCGTCGCTCGCGCCGCCGAACCAGAAGGCCATGCGCGAGATGAACATGATCGCCGCGGCGATGGTCGCGGCCACCGAACTGATCAGGATATCGCGGTGCAGAACATGGCCGAGCTCGTGAGCCACCACGCCTTCGATTTCACGGTCGTCCATCAGGCGCAGGATGCCAACCGTAAACGCGACGGAGGCGTGCTCGGGATTGCGTCCGGTAGCGAAAGCGTTGGGGCTTTCTTCTGGCAAAAGCCACAGCCGCGGCATGGGCAATCCCATGCGCTGGCAAAGGCCCTGCACGATGGGAGCTACGCGGCGATAGGCTTCCGGGTTTTCGGTTTCGCTGAGCGGCTGTGCGTTGTAAGACGCCAGGGCGATCTTATCTGAAAAGAAATAACCCGAGAAATTCATCACGGCCGCGATGGCGAGACCTATATATAAGCCGTTGCGGCCGGCCAGCGCTTCGCCCCCGATCAGGAGCAAGGCGCTGAGCAGGCCGAGGAGCAGAACCGTCTTGATGGTGTTCCTGGTGGTCATGGCGTTACGCCGGTACAGGAACGAGCTTCTCGAAACGAAGCTCGTTCGTTGCACGGTCGGCGTCCACTTCTATGGTATCGCCTTCCTGGAAATCGCCGTTGAGCAGCTTGAGCGCCAGCGGATCCTGAATCAGCCGCTGGATGGCTCGCCGCATGGGCCGCGCGCCGTACTGCGGATCGTAGCCCTCTCTGATGAGTAACTCGCGGGCCGCGGCGGTCAGCTCCATGCGGAGGCCGCGGTCTTTGAGTAACTTCTCCACGCGCTTCAATTGGATGTCGATGATCATGGCGAGATGTTCGCGGCTGAGCGAGTTGAACACGATGATATCGTCGATGCGGTTCAGAAATTCCGGCCGGAAGGTGCTGCGCAGCGCATCCAGCAAACGCGTGCGGGTCACCTCGTTGGCGGAGTTCTTCGTGTGCACCGAGAAGCCGATCGGTCCGACTTCCCGCATGCTGGTCGAGCCGACGTTGGAGGTCATCACGATGACGGTGTTCTTGAAACTTACCGTGCGGCCCTGGCCGTCGGTCAGGCGGCCGTCGTCGAGGATCTGCAGTAGAGAGTTGAAGACGTCCGGATGCGCTTTTTCGATCTCGTCGAACAGCACGACAGAGTAGGGCCGGCGGCGCACCTGTTCGGTAAGCTGGCCGCCCTCGTCGTAGCCCACATATCCGGGCGGCGCGCCGATCATGCGGGCGACCGCGTGCTTCTCCATGTACTCGGACATGTCGACGCGGATCAGGGCTTTCTCGTCGTCGAACAGGTATTCGGCGAGCGCGCGCACCAGCTCTGTCTTGCCGACGCCGGTGGGGCCCAGGAAAATAAAACTGCCGATAGGCCGGTTCGGATCGCTTAATCCGGCGCGGTTGCGCAGAATGGCGTTCGAGACCAGCCGAACCGCCTCATCCTGGCCGACCACGCGTTCCTTGAGCCGGTCGGGCATCTGTACTAGTTTCTGGGCTTCGCCCTCCAACATGCGTTGGACCGGAATGCCTGTGGACTTGGCGACGATGCGGGCGATATCCGCGTCGTCGATTTCTTCCTTCAACAAGGCGGAGTCTTTGATGGCTTCGAGGTCGCGCTCGGCGGCGTGAATGTCTTTCTCGATCTGGGCCAGGCGGCCATAACGGATTTGGGCAGCCTTCTCCCAGTCGCCCTGGCGGGTGGCCGACTCCTCGTCTTTGCGCAATTGTTCCTGCTCTTCCTTCAACTGGCGCACACGTTGAATGGCGCTGCGTTCGCGGTTCCAACGCTCTTTCAGGCTGGCGGCCTCGCCGCGCAACTTTTCGAGCTCGCTTTCGACGTGGCGCAGGCGTTCTTTCGAAGCGGTGTCGCGCTCCAGGCCCAGGGCCTGGCGTTCGATTTCGAGGTGCGTGATGCGGCGGTCCTTCTCGTCGATTTCAATCGGCATGGAGCCGATTTGCAGACGCAGCGCCGCGCCGGCTTCATCGATCAGGTCGATGGCCTTGTCGGGCAAGAAGCGATCCGTGATGTAGCGCTGCGACAGCAGGGCCGCCGCCACGATGGCGGAGTCCTTGATGCGCACGCCGTGGTGAATCTCGAACTTCTCCTTGAGGCCGCGCAGAATGGCGACGGTATCGTCGACGGTCGGCTCGCCCACGAAGACCGTCTGGAAGCGGCGGGCGAGGGCCGCGTCTTTCTCGACGCGCTTAAACTCGCTCAGCGTGGTGGCGCCGATGCAGCGCAGATCGCCGCGGGCCAGGGCCGGCTTCAGCATGTTGGCGGCGTCGATGGCGCCCTCGGCCGAGCCGGCGCCCACCAGAGTGTGCAACTCGTCGATAAAGCAGATGATCTCGCCGGCGGAGTCCGTGATTTCTTTCAACACGGCTTTCAGACGGTCTTCGAACTCGCCGCGGAACTTGGTGCCGGCGACCATGGAGCCGAGGTCGAGCGCGACCAGGCGCTTGTTGTGCAACTGATCGGGCACGTCGCCTTTCACAATGCGCTGCGCGAGGCCTTCCACGATGGCGGTCTTGCCGACGCCGGGCTCGCCGATGAGCACCGGATTGTTCTTGGTGCGGCGGCTGAGCACCTGCATCACGCGGCGGATCTCATCTTCACGGCCGATGACCGGATCGAGCTTGCCATCGCGGGCGGATTTAGTCAGGTCGACGGCGTAGCGCTCGAGCGCCTGATACTTGGTTTCGGGATTCGGGTCGGTCACGCGCTGCGTACCTCGGATGGAAACCAGCGCCTTGAGAATCGCTTCGTGATTAGCGCCGGCACGCTCGAGCAGTTGCGCGGCCGGATCGCGCTTCTGCGCGGAGATGGCCAACAGCAGGTGCTCGGTAGAAACAAACTCGTCTTTGAAATGACTGGCTTCGTCGAAGGCGCGCTCCAGCACTTCGTTGAGCGGCTGCGAAGCGTACAGGCCGGGTTGCGGCGGCATATTGACTTTGGGGATGTTCTGAAGCTGCTTTTCGCCTTCGGCGACGATGGCGTCGGGCTGAATGCCGCACTTCTCGAGGACCGGGCGGGCGATACCTTCCCGCTCCTGCGCGAGGGCCACCAGCAGATGTAAGGGATAAAGCACCTGGCCGTCGGACTTGGCGGCCAATTCCTGCGACTGCTGCAGCGCCTCCTGGGCTTTCTGAGTGAATTTATCGAATCTGATCAAAGGGGACCTACTTTCTCAGGATACCGCTCCAAAAACGACGAGGCAGGCCACCGCGGCCTGCCTCAACCTCCGGTCTTGGGAACTTACTGTTTGACTTCGATCTTGACTTGGCGGGGCTTCGCGGCTGCCTTTTTGGGCAGTTTCACGGTCAACACGCCGTTGTGATAATCGGCCGAGACCTTCTCGGTATCAACCGTCGCGGGGACGGTAAAGCTGCGGGTGAACTGACCATAACCGCGCTCGATACGATGGTAGCCCCTGCCGCTGTCTTCCTTTTCGAACTTGCGTTCGCCGGAGAGCGTGAGGGTCTGGTTTTCGACGCGCACGTCGATATCCTTGAGGTCGACTTCGGGGACATCCGCTTTGAGGACCAGTTCGTCCTCGGTCTCATAGATGTCCACGGCGGGCGACCAGGGGCGTCCGGCGCGAGGCTCGCTGAGCATACGGCTGAAGGCATCTTCAAAGAACCGAAGGTTCGCTAACGGATCGACATGGGTGATAGACATGAGTTGTTGTGCTCCTTTGTTGCTAAATTCTGTCGGATGTAACCTCATCCAGATACAAGCATAAAATATTAGCGTAAGATTGTCAAGTATTATTGAGCACAATTATACACATGCTTTGTAAAGCTGACTTTCTTGAGCTTCCTAGTTTATCCCAGGGCCTGCCAGCAGAGCTGTACGCCCATGCAGGTCAACCATGCAGAGAGTGCCACACGCAGGGGACGGGAGGGAAGGACAGATAGCAGGTTGGCCCCGATCAGCGCACCGAAGACGCCGCCCAGGATCAGGTGAATGAGGATACCCGACTGGAAGTGGCCGGCCGACAAGTGGAAACCGCCGCCGATCAGGGAGCAGGCCAACCCAAACATGACATCGGTGCCGACGACCTGGGCAGGGGACAGTGGGGTGAGATTCAGGAGCGCGACGCCTCCGAGGGCGCCGGCACCGGCGGAGGAGAAGCCCACCTCTGAACCGATGCCGAAGGCGATGAAGGGTAGCCATCCGGACCGGTCGGTCATGCTCCGGCTGTGGGCGCTGCGCCGGAGGGTGCGCACCAGGTTATAAAAGGCCATGGTGGCGACCAGAGCGCCGATGACCAGAAACAGGCTGTTGCGGTGATGCTTGATATCCAGCATGCTCAAAGCGAAGAAACCCAGCAGGACGCCGGGAACCCCGCCGCAGCAAAGCCGCAGCAGGGTGGGGTAGTGGATCTGCTTGCGGACGATGTAGACCGGTGCGATGGTCAGCTTGATAACGGCGGAGAATGCCAAGGCTGTGCCGACGGCTTCAGCGGGAGGAACCTTAAAGAAGAGCATCAACACGGGGGCCAACAGCGAGCCCGCGCCGACGCCGGTTAATCCGACGCCTGCCGCGACCAGGAAGCCTACCAGGATTTCAGTCATGAAGCGGAGAGTCCTCTGAGTATCGCGCCATTGTAGCGTGGATCACTCTACCGCGTCTATGGAGAAAGGGTTAAGATTGGGACGATTCTGGCAACCTGTTGAAAATAGCATTGATTTAGGGCCGGCGTGAGCCGTGGACCGCCACCGGCCCCAATCGATCAGCCGCGCGCGGCGGAGGTGCCAGCGAGGGCATTTGCCAAGGCTGTGCCGTTTGGACTGCCGAGACCGGTGCAGGCATCCCAGCCTGGACCTGCCTTGTAGGCGCCGATCTGGCCGGTAATGTCGTTGTTCCCGGTTGTGATGTCGTTGAGCACCTTGGCATCGGTCAATTGCGAGTACAGGATCGGGTTGAGGAACCCAACCGGAGTCCCCAGCTTTTGATTGATGCGCGCGATCAACCCCGCCCAAAGCGGAGCCACGGCACTGGTGCCGCCGACGACGCCGTGTTGTCCATCCGCCAGGATGGAATAGCCCGTGGCTGGGTCGGCATCGCCCGCCACGTCGGGTACCCCGCGGCCGATATGGCCGCCGGGATTGGCTGAGGGCGGCACGTGCGCTCTGGCCTGCCAGGAGGGCAGGGGAATCATATCGCTGATACCGCCGCCGGTCGCGCCGCCATCCGGACCGTCATTCCACACGGTCTCGGTGGTGATCCGATTGCCAGAAGACTGGAGCGTGGTGCCGCCGCAGGCGAGAACAAAAGCGCTCGAGGCGGGGAAGTCGCAATGCGCCAGTCCGTCATCCACCTGGTCGCGCGAGCCATCGTCACCGGCCGCACAGCACACCGTCACACCCATGGCGGCAGCGGCCTGGAAGGCCTCATTCACCGCCTGGATGGCCTGCTGCGACCAGATCATCTGCCCTTCGGCGAAGCCCCAACTGATGGAAAGCACGGACGGCTTGTGGACCGCGTCGTGGACGGCCGTGGTGATGGCATCCACCCAACCCTGCTCGGTGAAGTTCGAGAAGTAGACCACGATCTTGGCGCCGGGCGCCACGGCTCCCGCCACCTCGATATCGAGCATGACTTCGGTGTCCGGGCTGTCCTGGCCGGGAGCGGGTTTGTTGGTGACGCCGTCGACCGAGACGGCCGTGACCGAGGGGGGCGTGATCTTGAGGCTCTTGAAATAGGTGGTCAGATCGTGGGTGCGGTAGCCGCCACCGAACTCCAGGATTCCGATGCATTCACCGGAGCCGTTGCCGCCGGCCGGAAAGTCGTAGAGTTGCGCCACCTGCAGCGGCGTGTAACCGGACTGCCGCGCGAGCGCTGTGGATGGCGCAGCCGCGGACTTGTGCCGGCGGAAATGCGGCCGGGCCTGCGGCCGGTTGTCGAAGCCGAAGACCCCCTCGATAACCTCGTCCAGATCTGCCGGGATGTAGATGGGGCCGGTACGGCCACGGAAGGCGCCGCCGGGATGTTCGTAGTTTGCGAGGTACACGCCGAAAGCCGCGCTGAGAGCCGCGATGGAACCGGAGAGCACCACGGTGCGCCGCGGCAGGCTGGCTTCTGCCACAGTCAGGTTGTGCTGGTGAGCGAAGTCCTCGACTTTGGCGAGGTCTTCAGGATTGGCGCCGTATTCGGCGGCGAATTGTTCGCGGCTGAGATACTGGCGCTGATGGGGTAGCGCAGCGTTGAACTCGTTGGCCGAGGTCAGATCCTGAATCGGCTTACGAGGCCGCAATCGCAGGGAAATCCGGATGTGCTCGTCGGGATTGGGGGCGCCCACGGCCCTGGCACCGGGGCGCGCCGAGCGCTCGCTACCGGCGAGAGCCACGCGATGGGTTTGTTCTGCCATGATTCACTCCTTCGTGATTTGGCGAAATGAAGTCCGGGATTGAGTTTGTTTCCGGTGTTGCTGGGACCGGGATCCCGTCAATCCAGGCCTCATTTGCTGAGATATGGTGAACCGTTCGCGGAATTTGTTTCAGGATGGCAGAAGGAGTTCGAAATAGAGCAGCGGGTTGCCCTTGTAGACGACCTGGCCGACTTCGCGGAATCCGCACTTGGCAGAGAAAGGTCCGGCGCCGGCGGCGGCGTTATAGGCATCCAGACGGATGGCGTCCGCCGGCCAGTCTTGGGCAATACGCGCGGCATCCACCATAAGCCGGCGACCGATTCCCTGACGCTGGACGTCAGGGTGGACGGCCATGCCGGTCAGATACAGGGGTATTTTAACGGGGGTGTAATAGGCCGTATCGATGGCCCAAGGCTTCTTGGTTGCCAGACGAAGTGTAGCGACGATGCGGCGCCGCACGGTACGCGCGATCCAGAACCGCTCGAATTTAGGCCTGGCGAGGACTCTCAGCAGGTGTTTCTCGGATGGTGAGGAAGACCAATGGCCGTGACCGAAACGGCGCGTCAGATCCTCTGCGATGGCCGCGTGCAAGGCGGCCAGCTCCGCGGCATCCGACTGAGCTGCGGCGGAGAAGAACACCTTCATCGCGGCGCAGCCCCGAGGTCTACTCTTCTTCTTCGGGCTCGCGGCCTTCGCGGGCGGCGCGTTCGCGCTCTTCTTTGCGCTTGGCGCGCTCGGCGGCGCGTTTGACCAGTTCCGAGCCGACCAGCTCGATCATGGCCTGTTCCGCGCCGTCACCCTTGCGGGGCCCCAGGCGGACGATGCGGGTATAGCCGCCGTTGCGCTGGCCGAAGCGGGTGGCCAGCGTATCGAACAACTTCTTCACCGAGGCCGGCGTATAGAGGAAGCGGGCGGCTTCGCGGCGGGCATGCAGCGTATCTTCCTTGCCCAGGGTAATCATACGTTCCACCAGCGGCTTGGCGGCCTTGGCCTTGGGCACGGTGGTGATGACGCGCTCCTGCTCGATGACGTTGGTGACCAGTCCCCGCAGCAGGGATTTGCGGGCGCCTCCGTCCCGCTTCAGCTTGTATCCGGCTACTCGATGTCGCATGGCTTATAGTTGGTCCTGATCGCCGCGCAGTTCCTCTTCATCCAGCTCGGGCATGCTGCCGGAAGCCTGGGGCGGCGGAGCTACCAGGCGGCCGTGCGGATCGGGGCGCATGCCAAGCGACAGGCCCATGTTGGCCAGAATTTCCTTGATTTCGTTGAGCGACTTGCGGCCGAAATTCTTCGTGCGCAGCATCTCGGCTTCGGTCTTCTGCACCAGTTCGCCGATGGTTTGAATATTGGCGTTCTTCAGGCAGTTGTAGGAGCGGACGCTCAACTCGAGCTCTTCGACGGAACGGTTGAGGACTTCGCCCATCTTGTCCATGCCGTGTTCGGAGACATCCTCGGCGGTCTCGGGCAGCTCTTCAAAGTTGATGAAGATGGACATGTGGTCCTTGAGCAGCTTGGCCGCGTAGCCGATGGCGTCCTGCGGAGAAACCGCGCCGTTGGTCCAGACTTCGAGGGTGAGCTTGTCGTAGTCGGTCATCTGGCCGAGGCGGGCGGCCTCGACGGCGAAGTTCACCTTGCGCACGGGGGAGTGCACGGAGTCGATGGGGATGTAGCCGAGGGCCAAGTCCTCGTCGAAGTTCTTGTCGGCGCTGACGTAGCCGCGGCCGGTCTTAAGCCGCATTTCGACGTGCAACTTACCGCCTTCGCTGACGGTGGCCACGTGCAGGTTGCGGTCGAGGACTTCCACGTCCGCGTCGGTTTGGATCTGGCCGCTCATGACTTCACCGGCCTGGTCGACAGTGATGTGCACGGTCTTGACGCCCTCGCCCATGATCTTGAAGGGAATCTGTTTCAGGTTGAGGATGATGTCCGTGGCATCTTCGACGACGCCGGGAATGGGGCTGAACTCATGTTCGACGCCATCGATGCGGACCGCGGTGATGGCCGCGCCCTCGATGGAACTCAGCAGGATGCGGCGCAGGCTGTTGCCGATAGTGGTGCCGAAGCCGCGTTGAAACGGCTGGGCGGTAAACATGCCATACCGCTCCGTCAGGGTCTCGGTATTGGCAACCAGTCTTTTGGGTTTCTGAAAGCCCTTGAACATAATCTCCTTGTTTTATGGGCGGGCTCAAGAGCCCGCCGCAGGCTACGAGCCTGCACAACTACTTGGAATACAGTTCTACGATGAGCTGTTCGTTCAACTGGATTTGAACCAGCTCGTCGCGCTTGGGCAGGCTGATGATCCTACCCTTGAGTGCCTCGCGGTCGACATCCATCCAGGACGGAGACGGCGCGTGGGCGGTGGCGTCCCGGGCCGCGAGAATGGTCGGGTGGTTCTTGCTGGTTTCCCGCACGGCTACTTCGTCGCCAATCTTGACCATGAACGAGGGGATGTCGACCTTGCGGCCGTTGACCCGGATATGGCCATGCCGCACGATCTGGCGGGACTGCGCACGGCTGGTGCCGAAGCCCATGCGGTAGATGACGCTATCCAGACGGCGCTCGAGGTTTGACAACATGATGTCGCCGGTGATGCCTTTCGAGGCTGCCGCTTTTTCGAAGTTATTGCGGAACTGGGTTTCGAGCAGGCCATAAATACGGCGGGCCTTCTGCTTCTCGCGTAACTGCAGGCCATAGCCCACCAGTTTCGCCTTGCGATCTTTGCCATGCTGCCCGGGAACGAAGTTGCGCTTCTCGATGGCGCACTTCTCACTGTGGCAGCGCTCGCCTTTCAGGAACAGCTTCATGCCCTCGCGCCGGCACTGCCTGCAAACGGGGCCGATATATCTTGCCAAGTTACTCTCCTTTACCTTTCGTTACCTAAGGTGCAGTTTACGGTCATGGCGACCTTCGTCCTGCTTATTGAAACAGGGGTTGGGGATCAGGGATTGGGGGCTGGGGAAGTGTCTTCCGGCCCCCAGCCCCCAGTCCCTAGACCCGGCGTCTTTTAGGCGGCCGGCATCCATTATGCGGAATCGGCGTCACGTCCCTGATCTGGCGGACTTCGATGCCGGCTGTCGACAGGGCGCGCACGGCTGATTCGCGGCCCGAACCCGGACCGCTGACCCGCACTTCGACCGATCGCAGGCCGCTTTCACTGGCTTTGTTGGCGGCCGTCAGGGCCGCCTGCTGCGCGGCGAAGGGGGTGCCCTTGCGCGAGCCGCGGAAGCCCAGCGATCCGGCGCTCGACCAGGAGACCGTGTTGCCCTCCTGATCGGAGATGGTCACGATCGTGTTGTTGAAGGTGGCCTGAATGTGCACGACGCCCGAATGGACGACGCGTTTTTCCTTCTTTTTGAAGCTTTTCTTCTTGGTCGGTTTTGCGGGTGCTTTTGCCATTACGCCTCTACTATGTCTTGGAGGTTGCCTTCTTCTTGTTTGCCACCGTGCCGCGGCGCGGACCCTTGCGGGTACGGGCGTTGGTATGGGTGCGCTGGCCGCGCACCGGCAATCCGCGGCGGTGCCGCAAACCGCGGTAGGACCCCATCTCGATGTGCCGCTTGATATTCATCGAGACTTCCTTGCGCAGGTCGCCCTCGACGGCACCCTCTTCTTCGAGGATCTGGCGGACGCGGTTGATTTCGTCCTCATTCAGGTCCGCGACCTTCTTATCGAAATCGATACCGGCCCGGTGCAGCAGCGAGCGCGAGCGGGCGCGTCCGATGCCATAGATGTAAGTCAGGCCGATCTCGGCCCGCTTCTTGGGCGGCACTTCCACTCCGGCGATACGTGCCATAGCTTATCCCTGCCTCTGTTTATGTTTCGGGTTTGTGCAGATGACCCGGACCACGCCCTCGCGGTGGATGATCTTGCACTTATCGCAAATCTTCTTGACTGATGCGCGCACTTTCATATATTTTCCAGAGGCGGCCTCAAGAGGCCGCCGCAGGCTATGAGCCTGCCCCGCCATTTATCAACTTCACAATCCGGCCTCGCGTCAAATCCTGCGGCGATAACTCCACACGCACGCGATCGCCGGGCCGCAACCGCACAAAATTTCGTTTCACCGCCCCCACCGAATGGGCTAGAACCTGCTGCTTGTTCTCCAGCTCCACGCGATAGAGCGCGCTCGGCAGCTCTTCCAACACGACTGCCGTTACCTCGTTCACGGCCTGGTCAACACCCAGGGGCCGTTGGAAGTCACCGCCACGCAATGCTCGAAGTGGGCCGCGTACGACCCATCCCTGGTGACCGCCGTCCACTTGTCCTTGCGCACGAAGGTTTCGGGCCTTCCGGCACTGACCATCGGCTCGATGGCCAGCACCATGCCTTCCTTCAGCCGCGGATTCTCATTGCGCCGCTCCACGTAATTGGGCACCTGCGGCTCTTCATGGAGCTGCGTCCCGATGCCGTGGCCCACAAATTCCCGCACGACCGAAAAACCGTTCGAGAGCACATGCTGCTCGACCGTACCGCAAATGTCGAAAAGGCGGTTGCCCGCCTTGACCTGCCCGATGGCCAATTCCAGCGACTCCTGGGTCACCTGCATCAGCTTGCGGGCCTGCTCGCTAATCTCGCCGATCGCCACCGTGGTGGCCGAATCGCCGTAATACCCGTCCAGCTTCACGCCCGTGTCGATCGACAAAACGTCGCCGCTCTTCAGAACCCGTTTGGCGGACGGCATGCCGTGAATCACCTCTTCGTTAATCGAGGTGCACAGCACGTAGCGGAAAGCCTCGCCGGCGGCCGGCACATAATAGCCCTTGAAAGCCGGGTGTGCGCCGGCATCCTTCATCATGCGCTCGGCGGCGACTTCCAGATCCAGGGTGCTGACGCCGACACCGGCCATCTTTTCCAGCTCGCGCAGGATCTGCCAAACCAATAAACCGCTCCGCCGCATTTTCTGAAGTTCCGCGGCGGTCTTTCGAATAATCATCCTCGTCCAGCCGGCGCGGCCGGCTCACCGGCCTCCGGGCTCTTAATTGTCCGGCAGACTTGAAACAGCAGCCCTTCCGGAGTCTGTTCGCTGGCGTCGATTTCGTACAGCCGGCGGCCCTGTTCCCGGAAAAACTCGATCAGCGGGCGGCTCTGCGACTCATATTCGGCCAGCCTCTGCCGGATTACCGACTCCCGGTCATCGTCGCGGATCACCAGTTGCTCGCCATCCAGATCGCACACACCTTCCACCCGCGGAGGGTGGGAGACGATGTTGTAGAGGGTACCGCAGCGAGGGCACTGGCGGCGTCCGGTCAGCCGGGTAACAATAATATTGTAATCTACAATCAAGTGAATCACCACTTCGCGGATCCCGCGGCCGTCGAGCCAGCCGCACAAGTGCTGCGCCTGCGCGCGTGTCCGCGGATAACCGTCCAAGATAAAACCGTTTTGGGCATCCGGCTCGGCCAAGCGTTCTTCGACCAGATGGTTCACCACGTCATCCCGTACGAGCGTCCCCGCACTCATAGTGGTGGCCACCTTCACACCTAGAGAATTGCCTTCCCGGATGTGCTCACGGAGCATATCGCCGGTGGACACATGCGGCACCTGTAAGCAATTCTTCAGGAGTTTCGCCTGCGTACCTTTTCCCGAACCTGGGGAGCCAAACAAAACCACAGCTTGCTTCATGGGAAGCTGCGCTTGCGTCAAAATGTGCTGCGGCGCCCGCGAATCCTCCCCGTCCGGGGCGTAAAGCCCTCGTAATGGCGCATAATCAACTGCGCTTCGACCTGGTTAATAGTATCCATCGCTACGCCGACGACGATCAGCAACGAGGTGCCGCCGAAATAAAAATTGACGTTCAACCCCTCCAGCAGGAAGCGCGGCATATGCGCATCCATGAAATTCCCGAGCAGCGGCAAATGCTGCAATTTGATGCCGGAGATCATGATATCGGGAATGAGGCAAAGAATCGAGAGGTAAATTCCACCGACTACGGTGATTTTGGTGAGGATGGTGTTCATGTAGTCGGCGGTGTTGCGGCCCGGCCGGATGCCGGGAATGAATCCGCCGTATTTGCGCATGTTGTCGGCGGCTTCATTGGGGTTGAAGATGATGGATACGTAAAAGAAACAGAAGAAAATGATGCCCAGCACGAACAGCACGTAGTAGAGCGGCTCGCCATGCTGGATCGAATGCAGGGTGTTGCTGAGCCACGTCAGGCTCTTCACGCGGGGCACTTGGGCGAGTGTCTGCGGGAAGGCCAGGATTGAGGAGGCGAAGATCACGGGGATCACGCCGCCGGCATTCACCTTGAGCGGCATGTGGGTCGCCTGCCCGCCCATCACGCGCCGGCCGACCACACGCTTGGCGTATTGCACGGGGATGCGCCGCTCGCCGCGCTCGACCAGTACGATGAAGGCCACCACCACGATCATGAGCACCACGATCATGATCATCTGCAGCACGTTCCACTCGCGCGTGATGAAGGTGTTCTGGTAGATGTTCTGGATGGCGTTCGGCAGCCCCACCACGATGCCCGCGAAGATGATCAGGGACATGCCGTTGCCTACGCCGCGGTCGCTGATCTGCTCGCCCAGCCACATGATGAACGCCGTGCCGGTGGTCAGCGAGACGATGGTCATCAGCACGAATCCGATGCCGGGATTGATCACTACGCCGCCCTGCATCGACATGAGGCCTTGCGCGATGCCGAACGACTGGATCACCGACAGGATGATGGTCAGATACCGGGTCCACTGCGTAATCTTGCGGCGTCCCAGTTCGCCTTCTTTCTGGAGCTTTTCGAGCGTAGGGATGACCACCGTCAGCAATTGCAGAATGATGGAGGCGGTGATATAGGGCATGATGCCCAGGGCGAAAATCGTGAGGCGGCGGATGTTGCCGCCGGCGAACAGGTCAAAGAAGCCGAAGATGGTGCCGCTGGCCCGGCTGAAGAACTGTTCCCAGGCGGCCATGTTGATGCCCGGCGTGGGAATGTGCCCGCCCAGGCGGTACACGGCCAGCATGGCGAGCGTAAACAGGACTCGCTTGCGCAGATCCGGGATGCGGAATACGTTGCCGAGCGCCTCGAAAAACCTCATGCTTCCTCCGGCTACTGGCCGCCGATGACGACCGCTTCGCCGCCGGCTGCCTGAATCTTGTCGAGAGCGGACTTCGAGAACAGATGCGCCTCGACCCGTATCTTGCGCGTCAACTGGCCGGTGCCGAGCACTTTCAGACCCTCGTGCAGCTTCTTGATCACGCCAGCGGCGAGCAGATGGTCGGGAGTGAACGTGTCGCCGTCGAGCTTCTCCAGCCGCTCCAGGTTGACGATGGCATACTGCTTCTTAAAGATATTCGTAAAACCGCGCTTCGGCAAACGGCGGTGGAGCGGCATCTGGCCGCCCTCGAAACCGCGCTTCTGGCTGAAGCCCGTGCCGGCGTGCTGGCCCTTGCTGCCGCGGGTGGATGTCTTACCGCGTCCGGAGCCCATGCCGCGGCCGATGCGCTTGCGCGAGTGCCTCTG
>DATKNQ010000301.1:0-29715 GCA_035541265.1 Bryobacteraceae bacterium | reverse complement strand
ATGACTGACGACACCCTCGCGCGGCTGGTAGACACCTATCTCTTCTATTCGTATCCGGACAGCACTTTTGCTTTTCAGGGAGGCGAGCCCACCCTGGCCGGCGTGGCATTCTTCGAGCGCCTGGTGGAACTCGAGAAGAGCTACGGCCGGAACGGACAGAACGTGTCGAACGCCATGCAGACCAATGGCATCCTGCTCGACGACCGCTGGTGCGAGTTATTCAAAGCGTATCACTGGCTCATTGGGATTTCGATCGACGGCCCGGAACCGGTTCACGATCTCTACCGCTTCAACAAGGCGGGCGCCGGCACTTGGCGCCAGGTCATGAGCGGAGTCGAGTTTCTGAAGAAGCATGGAGTGGAATTGAATGCCCTTTGCGTGGTGAGCCAGGCGAACGTGGCGAAAGCCGCGGAGCTGTACAGGTTCTTCCGCGCATTGGGTATCGACTACGTGCAGTACATCCCGCTTTCCGAATTCGATGCCTTGGGGCAGCCGCTGCCCTTCACCATCACGCCCGAACAATATGGACGGTTTCTGTGCGAGATGTTCGATCTGTGGTGGCCCGACCGCCGCGAGGTGCGGATCCGTTATTTCGACAATATCGCGGAGGCCCTCGCGGGGCAGAAGCCGGGCACCTGCACCATGCACGAGACCTGTGACAGTTATGTGGTGGTCGAGTACAATGGCGATGTTTACCCGTGTGACTTCTTTGTCGAAGGCGACTGGAAGCTGGGCAATATCAATGTCGATTCATGGGCGGAGATCGCACGCAAGCGGCGGCGCTACCAGTTCGCCGCCACTAAGACGATTCCGCATCCGGAATGCCAGGTTTGCGAGTACCAGTCGATTTGCCACGGCGGCTGTCCGAAGCATCGCCACGATCCGCGGCGCAATTTCAACGATCTCGATTACTTCTGCCAGGCGTACAAAATGATCTTTGCGAAATCGGCCGGGCCGCTAAGCAAAGAAGTGCAACGCATCACCGGGCGGCCGGCGGTGCAACCGCGGCGATAGCACTCACTTGCGGCGCGTGGCGCTCTCCATGGTAAGGCCGGTATCGTAATCGAGCTGGCGCGGCTCATAGCCATCGTTCTCGCGCTGCCGGGTCATGCCGGCGTTGCTCCAGGATACCGGGAAGTCGCGCCGCCACTCGCGGCGGCCCCAGTAATAGCCGCGGAAAGGATCGCGGGTGCGGTTCATCCAGTCCAGCAGTTTGTCGTGCAGACCGTTGCGCAGCGCGGCGTGTTCCGGCGAATCGATCAGGTTATGTAACTCGCCGGGGTCGGTGTGGAGATCGTAGAATTCGTCGGTAGTGAGTAAGTGGACGGATAGCTTGTAGCGGCCATCGAAGACGCAGCGGATGGGCTGGAAGCCGCCGAAGCTATCGTGATCGACCTCGTAGCGGCCGAACTCGATGAAGACCTCATCGCGTGGCTTGATTTCGGGGTCGCGGAAGGTGCGCAGCATGCTGGCGCCCTCCAGGCTCTTGGGCACGTCGAAGCCGAAGTACTCCATCAGACTGCCGGTGACGTCGATATGCGAGACCGGGTGCGGGCACACGGCGTTCTCCGGTGAGGTGCCGGGCCACCGCACCAGGAAAGGAATGCGCGTGATCTCCTCGTACATGGCGGGTCCTTTGCCGCTCGCGATGCGATGCGCTTCCAGGAAATCGCCGTGATCGGCCGTGTACATCAGCAGCGCCCGCGGCGTGAAGCGGTCAATGGCATCCAGCACACGGCCGATTTCGCTGTCGATGAACGTCAGGCATCCGAAAAAGTCCGGCTGCCGGATCGGCGCGGGTGGCCTGTTCAACGCGGCGCCGGCCCAAACCCGCTGCTCTTCGGGCTTGCCGGCCAGCGTATCGGATACGTTCGCGCCGCCCGGAAAGACATAATCCTTGTACATTTCCGAGTACGGCCGCGGACACAAGTAAGGATGGTGCGGCTCGTCGTAGGAGACAACAAGCAGGAAATCTTCATGCGCGTGCTTGCTCAGAAAATCGACGGCGCGGCTGGAGCAGCGATGTCCGAAGGTGAAGCCGGCGGTGAGGTGCGGATCGGCATTGGTGGCGGTACGCCGCGAACGCACGCGGTCGGCCGGAGAAAGTTCGTCCAGGTAATCGCGCTGATCGTACCAGGCCGCTGGGTCCCAACCCGGCGCGGCGCGGCCCAGGCCGAAATAGTCGGAGCCATCCAGATGCCACTTACCGATGTAGGCGCAGTGAATACCGCGGTCGTGCAGGCGCTGGCCGACGGTATGTACCGTCTGGCCGAGAGGCATGCTGTTGGCCCAGGCGCCGTTCGAGTGCGGGTAAGTGCCCGTGAACAGCGCGGAGCGGGCCGGCGTGCAGACCGGCTGACAGGTGTAAGCCCGGTCGAAACGCACGCCGCCTGCGGCGATGCGATCCAGGTTGGGGGTCTTGAGGCCGGTCTGGCGATAACAGTTGAGCATGTCAGCCCGCACCGAATCGTTCATCAGTAGCACCGCCTGGCGCGGAGCAGCGCTTGCGGCTTGGACCGCGCCGCCGGCTGCTCCCAATGTCATAACGAAACCTCGGCGATTCATAGACGGCTCCGGATTCCCAGCATAGTCGATCGCGCGGGCGCCGGTGCCGATGGGTGCTAAAATGCCGGTCGCGATGAATAGCGATACACCTCGGCGTTCTTTCCTGAAAACAGGGGCGGCGGCCATGGGCACCATGGCTTTAGGCGCCGGCTCACTCCAGCCGGCTGCGACTCGGAGACCGAACTTCATCTTCATGACCACCGACGGGCATCGCCCCGACGCTCTGAGCCTCAACGGCAACTCCATCCTCGAGACGCCCAACTTCGACCGGATCGGCCGCGAAGGAATACAGTTCCGCAATTCGTTCGTGATCAACGCCCTCTGCCTGCCTTCGCGAGCTACCGTGTTGACGGGTCTGTATTCCCACAACACCGGATGTGTCGATAACAAAGAACGCCAGATTCCCAAGGACGTGCCACTCTTCACTGACATGCTGCAGTCGGCCGGATACGAAGTGGCGCTGTTCGGGAAGGCGCATGTTGCGGGCCTCGGTGAACGCAATTGGGATTACTATTTCGGTTATCCTGGCGCGGCGACTGACTACTTCTGGCCCGTGGTCATCGAAGGATCTCATGGTAAGCTGACGCCGCCGAAAACTTACGAAGGCTACGTCGAGGACGTCATCACCGATCAGGCGATCCGATGGCTCAAACAGCCGCGCCAAAAGCCGTTTTGCATGATGTTCTGGTTTCAGTCCCCGCACTCGCCTTTTTTCCGGCCCCGCAGACTTCTGGATCTCTACAACGGAGTGACTATACCCAAGCCCGCCACCTTTGATGACGATCTCAAAGGATATCCCGGTAAGCCCAGAGCATTCGCCGAAGCCGATGACATGATTGGCACCTATGTGAGAAAGTCTATTACCAGCGCTAATTGTGCCCGGTCTCTCGAGGAGTTAGTGAAGGATTACTACGCGGGCATTGTGGCAGCCGATCAAAACGCCGGCCGCCTGTTTCGGGTGTTGAGTGACATAGGCCAACTCGATGATACCGTCATCGTGTTCTCGTCCGATCACGGCTTCTTTCTCGGAGAATGGCGCAAGTACGACAAGCGATTCATGCACGAGCCGTCCATCCGGACGCCGATGCTGGTGCGCTATCCCCGGATGATCCGTGCCGGGACCAGCGCCAATCAGATGGTGCTGAATCTGGATATCGCCCCCACGTTCCTGGAGCTCGCGGGCCTGCAGATTCCCAGTCACATGCAAGGCCAAAGCATGGTTCCGCTGCTGAAGGAAGATGGGCCGCACAACTGGCGCAAAGACTGGCTCTACGAGTATTACGAATATCCGGGGTCGCACAATGTGCGCAAGAATCGTGGCGTGCGCACCGAGCGATATAAGTTCATTCATTATTATGAGGCTCCCGAAGAGTTCGAGATGTACGACTTATTCGAAGATCCCGGGGAGCTTCACAACCTTTACGGTGACTTGCGAGACGCTAGCCTGGCCACGGACTTACGCCATCGAGTGGAGGAACTGCGCAAATCCACAGGTGACGATTACATTTACAGGTAACCGGCGAGTGTCTGGGCGGATGAACTGACGGCGCTGCGCCCTGCACTCCAGTCGACCGGACGACCGTAATCAATAGCGAGATGCGGATGGGGCAGGACAGCGATGCGCAATCACGGCTTTGGACGAACCACGGTGGACGTGCTCGATCCTCTCCTTGGAGAACTGTGGCGTGCGTTTCCCGGGTTCGCTTATCCAGATCGATACCCACGGCCCGTCGCCGGAAGGCACTGTAACCTACCGGTTCTCTCCGCCATCGCCGAAACGGTGCGCGGATTCGATCGGGAGCGCTAGGACCGCAGGTGTCATGGCGCTGCGATGCCGGCGCCGCCGGTTAGGCAGCATCTAACCAGCCCGCGGCGGAGGAGGACGACAGTCTAAGGGGGCCCAGGCCGCCCACGCGTTCGAGTAACCACATCCGGATGTAAGCACATATCAAATCCCAGTCGGCGAATCCAGCGGCGCGGATGCAGAGGCCGGAGCCGTAGGGACTGACTCCCAGGCTCGCCCGCTGCACGGCCCGCGCCAGAGTCAACTCGGCATTCGCATCGCCCCGCCCAACAGATCTTCGAGCAGCGGAGTCAACGGATAGGGGTGGCCCTGATAGTGCCGGAATCCTTCCGCCAGAGCCACCCCGGCTCGCCGGCCGGCCGCGCGTGTCCAACGTTCCATCTCCCCCAGATAATCGTCTACGCCGTGTTGCATGCGCAGCCAGGTACGCTGGCTGGCATGCTCGGCGAGCATGGCCCGCTTGGTCTCGAATTGGGACTCCATGTCGACGTAGAAATCCGCCCCCACCGGCCGGTTCTCGCGGTCTACCCCGCCGATTGGATCCATGAAATAGAGATGTGGAATCCCTGAGAGAGGCGGCGCCGCGGACTTTGCGGCGGTCATGTAGTTGGGAGCCGCGGCTGCGAAACAGGCATCGCGCACCAGAGCGCTGGTGGCTTCATGATCGCAAAGGTAATCGGCGGGAGAAGCCGTAATCACCACGTCGGGCCGTACTGTGCGCAGCAACTCGGTGACTCGCCTGCGGGATGCATCGTCATTGAAAATGGCCAAATCGCGGAACTCGGCGCAGCGATAGCGGGCTCCAATACGACGCGCTGCGGCGGCGGCCTCCCGGCGGCGAATCGAGGCAATCTCTTCCGGTGTGTGGTTCTGCGAGCCGCAATCCCCGGGCGTCATGCTGACAATCTCTACGCGGTGGCTGGCGGCTGAGAGCAGAGCCAAAGTTCCGGCGGCCAGAATCTCCACGTCGTCCGGATGGGCGTGTATCGCCAGAATCGTTTTGTTCATGGGATCGACTCCAGTCTAACGCCCCCGCCTGCATGGCGAATCCGCATCCGTTATAACGGTGAGATGACCTTCGATTTCACCGGCAAACTCGCCGTCGTCACCGGCGGGGCCAACGGTATTGGCGCGGCCGCTGCCCGCGTGCTCGCGCAAGGCGGCGCGCATGTCGTAATCTTTGACCTTGCGAGCGAAGATCCGGCCAGCGCCGGCCAAAGGCTCGGCGGGCATGGCTACGCCGTAGACGTGACGGACATCGCTTCGCTCGAACAGGCACTCAGTCACATCGGTGCTCCCGACATCCTGGTGGCCAACGCGGGCATAGGGACCGAGACGGATTTTGCCGCGATTACCGCAGAACACTGGCACCGTACCATAGCGGTGAATCTCACCGGGATCTTCCATACCGTACAGGCGGGCGCCCGTCTTATGATGCCGCAACGTCGGGGAGCCGTTGTGATTACGGCGTCCACCAACTCCTACGACGGCGAAGCACGCCTCACTGCCTACAATGCCAGTAAGGCCGGGTTACTGGGAATTCTCCACACCGTCGCCAACGAACTCGGTCCCTACGGCATTCGAGTGAATGCTGTCTGTCCCGGACTGATCCGGACGCGGCTGACGCAGGGCAGTTTTTCGAATCCCGAAACCCTGAAGAATTATTTCCGGCACATTCCGCTGGGCCGGGGCGGAGAGCCGGAGGAGGTCGCCAACGCCATCGCCTTCCTGGCCTCCGGCCACGCCTCATACATCACCGGAGCTTCGTTGTTTGTCGATGGTGGCCAGATGGCGTCCAAGTTTGGCACTTGGGATGAAGAACGCGCGGAATTCTCTGTGGACCACTGGAAACTCCGCCGTTGAGCGCGCGAGGGTCGATGGCTCGCAGCTGGCCTCGACTACGTGGCAGTCATCCTCGTCACGCAGAATTCGCGCCTCGGCTGTGTACTCATCTAAGCCTGGTAGAGAAGAGCGTCCGGCACGTTTGGCTGGAACAAGTTGACCCTTCTTGGGCAAGCTCGTCAACATCACGCGTGCGGTAGCAGGAGGGAAAAGGCGGGCTCAAAGTTCGGCTCGGAGATCTGGGATCGTTTTGCCGTACATTACACACCCCCGCATGGGAGTCTGGCTCAACCAAGCGGAAATCAGGAATTGGGATGTTCACGCGGCAATGCCCTGGGCCGTCAGCGCATCCCGGACCTGCGGACGTTGCGGCGAGAATCCCGCGCCTGGAATCATCGCGTCAACACCGATCGCACCGCCATAGTTACGGTATCGGTATCGACGCCGAGATCGACCGTGTCGCCTGGGTGCGGCTGCTGAGTCTGCGCGCGTGTTCGAATGGTTCGAATTGCGATGGCGGACTTCCCAGTCCCTATCCGGCTCCGGCACTTCTCACCGTCGGGGACTATACGGCCAGATTGATTGCGGGCCCCCGCGTGCTTACCGATGCTGATCAGGTGAAAGGGCTCCGCTCGGCGTCACCCGCTAGTATTCTCCGGCCATTGGACTGGACGCCGGAGCTAGACTAAATTAAGTAGGGAGGGAAGCCTTTTTGGCCACATTCGGCACGACCCAACAGAGCACCAGCAATAAGTGGCACGGACTGGAACCCGAGCAACTCATCGACGCCTTCCGCATCATGCAAACATCGCGCCGCCTGGACGATCGCGAGGTCGCCCTGAAGCGCCAGAATCGCATCTTTTTCCAGATCAGCGGTGCGGGACATGAAGCCGTGGAAGTGGCCGCGGGCATCAGCCTGCGCGCCGGCCACGACTGGGTCTTTCCCTATTACCGCGATCGCGCCCTCTGTCTGACGCTGGGCGTCACGCCGTTGGAGATGCTGCTGCAGTCCGTCGGCGCCGCGGACGATAAGGCTTCCGGCGGCCGCCAGATGCCCTCCCATTGGGCGGACCCCGACCTGCATATCGTTTCCACGTCGTCGTGTACCGGCACGCAATTCCTGCAAGCCGTGGGCTGCGCCGAAGCGAACCGCCGCCTGGACCCGGACAATGACGCCATCACGCTGGTGGCCAGCGGCGACGGCGCCACCAGCGAAGGCGAATTCTGGGAGTCTCTCAACGCCGCGTGTTTGAACCGTCTGCCTGTCCTGTTTCTGATTGAGGACAACGGCTACGCCATCTCCGTGCCAGTCGAATTCCAAACGGCCGGCGCCAACGTCTCCGCACTGGTATCCGGTTTTCCCGGACTGTACCGCCAGGAGGTTGATGGCTGCGATTTCCTGGCATCCTATGCCGTGATGCAGTCAGCCGTCGAATATTGCCGCGCGGGGCATGGTCCGGCGCTGGTGCATGCGCACGTGATCCGGCCGTACTCACATTCGCTTTCCGACGACGAGCGGCTCTACAAGACCGCCGCCGAACGCGCGGCCGAGCAGTCCCGCGATCCACTGGCGAACTTCCCGGCGTTCCTGCTGGAAGAGGGCGTCCTCGATCAGCACGCCTTGCGGCGCATCAACCTGGAAATCGACCACGCCGTGCACGATGCCGCGCAACAGGCCCTGCGCGCCGATCCCGCGCCGCGCGACTCCGCGCTGCGGCATCTGTACTCCGGCAAGATCGATCCGACCGCGGAGGAGTTCAGCGTACCCGCGCAGTTTGAAGGCGAACCGAAGACTATGGTCGACCTGCTCAATGCGACGCTCCACGAGGAAATGCGCCGCGATCCGCGCGTGCTGGTATTCGGCGAAGACGTGGCCGATTCCAGCCGCGAGGCCAACCTTTCCGAAGTGAAGGGCAAAGGCGGAGTCTTCAAAGTCTCCCATGGCCTGCAGAGCGAATTCGGCGCCGCCCGGGTTTTCAACACGCCTTTGGCGGAAGCCGCGATTGTGGGCCGCGCCATCGGCATGGCCGTGCGAGGATTGAAGCCCGTCGCCGAGATCCAGTTTTTCGACTACATTTGGCCCGCCATGATGCAGATCCGCGACGAGATGGCCACCATGCGCTGGCGCTCGAACGGCGCGTTCGCTTGCCCGTTCGTACTGCGCGTGCCCATTGGCGGCTACCTGAACGGCGGTGCGATTTATCACAGCCAGTGCGGCGAGGTCGCGTTCACGCACCTGCCGGGACTGCGCGTGATCATGCCGTCGAACGCGCTGGATGCCTGCGGCTTGCTGCGCACCGCCATCCGCTGCGATGATCCGGTAATGTTCCTGGAACACAAGCGTCTGTACCGCGAGCCGTACAACCGGTCGCCGCATCCCGGCCCCGATTTCACCATTCCCTTCGGCAGCGCGCGCATCGTGAAACCGGGTCACGATCTAACGGTGATCACTTACGGCGCGCTAGTGCAGAAGTCACAGCAAGCCGCGCTGCTGGTCGAACGCAAGAATCCGGAGATCAGCGTCGAGGTCATCGACCTGCGCTCACTCGCGCCGTTCGACTGGAACACGATACGGGCCTCGGTGGAGAAGACGAATCGCGTAGTGATCGCGCACGAAGATTGTCTCTCGTTCGGTTACGCCGCGGAGATCGCCGCGCGCATCGCCGACGAGTTATTCGATCGTTTGGACGCGCCCGTACGCCGCGTCGCCGCGCTGGACACCTGGGTCGCCTATCAACCACAGGTGGAGAACGCCATTCTGCCGCAGGTGGAGGATCTTGTGGCAGAGATGGAACGCGTGCTGGCGTATTGAGTTTGGGCGCCTCGCCGGTCATCACCGGAGTTCTAGACGGAGTTCTCTCCCTACTGCGGCTGCCGCTTTCTGCAAGGTGCTCAATGTGACTCCGTTATAGTCCGGATCCAACAAACGATCGAGCGCCGCGCGGCTGGTGCGCATCCGCCGGGCCATCTCCGCCTTTGAGAAGTTCCTCTCCTTCATAGCGGCTTCTACCTGCCGGGCGAGAACGCGCTTGATGGCGCTCGCCGCGACCTCCTCATAAATACTTTCCTCGTGAAGCCGACCACCAAAGGACGATCCAACGTTATTTTTCTTCACTCGCTTCCCTCCACTTTTCGTTTCAACGCTAAGTCGATCTCACGCCGTGGAGTCTTCTGCGTCTTCTTGAAAATCCGTGCAGGAGTACCATGCGCCCTTCATGCACGCAGAAGAGGATCGTTTGAGCCGCGAATCCATAGGCCAGTGTACCACTTTTGGTACCAGTCCGTTGGCTTGCGTCGCCTCGCCCCTGGCGTTATGCTTTCTTAGTCCCTGCCACACTATGGCCCAGGAGCCGATATGCTCAAGACCTCTGCCTCGCTGCTCGCTCTCGCGTTGGGTTTCACCTTGTTAACGTCCTGCGCGAAGAAAGATTCCGGCCTCGCTGCCGGTCCCGATTTTCAAAAGCGATTCCAGGAAGCATTGATTGCCGCAAAGCCAGGTACGGTGATCCAGCTTCCTGAAGGGCGGCTCGATCTCGATCGCGGCCTTTCCCTCTCGGTGGACAACGTGACCATCCGCGGCATGGGAATTGAAAAAACGATTCTATCCTTCAAGAACCAGAAAACAGGTCCGGCCGGGCTGCAAGTCACTGCCAACGGCTTCACCATCGAGGACCTGGCGATCGAAGACACCAAGGGCGACGCCCTCAAGATCAACGGGGCGAACGGCGTTACCGTGCGGCGCGTCCGCACCGAGTGGACCGGCGGACCCAGCGAGAAGAACGGCTCGTATGGCATTTACCCGGTGCAGTGCAAGAATGTGCTGGTCGAGGAGTCAGTCGCGATCGGCGCCGCCGACGCCGGCATCTATGTCGGTCAGTCGAGTAACATCATCGTGCGCCGCAGCCGGGCCGAAGCGAACGTCGCCGGCATCGAGATCGAGAATTCCCGCTTCGCCGACGTGTATGACAATACGGCCACCCACAATACCGGCGGCATCCTGGTGTTCAACCTTCCCGATCTGCCGGTGAAAGGCGGCGGCAACACGCGGGTATTCAATAACGACGTCGAGGAGAACAACACACAAAACTTCGGCGCCAAGGGCAGCATGGTGGCCAAGGTGCCGACCGGCACAGGCGTGATCGTACTCGCCACAAATCATGTCGAAGTGTTCAAGAACACCATCAAGAACAACAACACGGCGAACGTATCGGTAATTAGTTACTTCACCACCGGCAACCCGATTAACGACGCCAGCTACGATCCTTTCCCGGAAGCGATTTATATCCACGACAATACGATTTCCGGAGGCGGCACGGCTCCCGGCGGCGAATACGCCGAAGCGCTGGCGCCGGTAGTGGGCAAACACCTTCCCGAGATCCTGTTTGACGGCGTGGTGAATCCCAAGCAACTGACGGCCGCCAAGCGTCTGCCCGAAGATCTGCGCATCTGCATCCAGAACAACGGCGACGCCAGCTTTATGAACTACGATGCAGGCGGCCATTTCAAGCACATCAGCCGCGACCTGCGTCCGTATACCTGCTCGCTCGCGCCGCTCTCCGCCGTGAATCTTCCCGCTCCCGCCGCCGGCGCACCCGCCGGAGGCAACTGAGCATGCGGGCCGTACGCATTGCCGCCGCGATCGGCGCTTTGCTTTGCACCTCGTGCGGAAGCCGCGGCGTGCGCGCGCATCTGCATGAACCCTTCCCGGCGCAGTTATCGGCCTGGCGTCTCTTCGCTGGAGACCCGGCCGCGCTGAAACCCAACGCCGGAGTGATCCCTTACGATCTCAACACGCCGCTCTTTTCCGACTATGCCACCAAGTACCGCTTCGTCTGGATGCCGCCCGGCACGCACGCCACTTACAACCCCACCGAGGTATTTGACTTCCCCGTAGGCACGATCTTCTCGAAGACCTTCGCCTATCCGGATGCCGGTCGCGGCGGCAAGCAGCGCATCATCGAAACCCGCTTGCTCGTACATACCGAATCCGGCTGGGCCACTCTACCCTATGTATGGAACGCTGCACAGACCGGGGCTACTCTTGACGTAGCCGCCGATCCCACCACCGTGCACTGGGTACACCCGTCCGGAAAGCTCTACAGTATCGACTATGTGATCCCGAACACCAATCAGTGCAAAGGCTGCCATGACCGGTCGAAAGTAGTGACTCCGATAGGACCTAAGGCGCGCAACCTGAACAAGGATTTCGATTATCCGGAAGGGCGGGAGAATCAGCTCACCTACTGGACGAAGATCGGCTACCTGCGCGGCGCGCCTCCGCCGGACCAGGCGCCCAAGCTGCCTGTGTGGAACGATCCCGCAAGCGGTTCACTCGATGCGCGCGCCCGCGCTTACCTCGAGATGAATTGCGCGCACTGTCACAATCCGCAGGGTCCCGCCAACAACACCGGGCTCTATTTGTTGGCCGCACAGACGGATCCTATGCGCATGGGTCTGTGCAAGGTCCCGGTCTCGGCCGGCCAGGGATCGGGCGATTTGCTGTTCGATGTCGTGCAAGGCAAACCGGAAGAGTCCATCCTGGTGCACCGCATGGAGTCGAACACGCCCAAGATCATGATGCCGGAGTTAGGCCGCACCGTCGTCCATCAGGAAGGCGTGGCCCTGATCCGCGAATGGATCGCCTCGCTGCACGGAACCTGCCGCGAGGCGCCCGCGCTTACGCCACTCGTTCGGCAATAGACTTCGCCTGCAGAAACAACAGCAGGTAATCCGGACCTCCGGCTTTCGAATCCGTGCCCGACATATTGAATCCGCCGAACGGATGCGCCCCGACCATGGCGCCCGTGCATTTGCGATTCACGTACAGGTTGCCCACGAAGAACTGCCGCCGCGCCCGGGCCACGTGCTCCTTCACGTTCGAATAAATGGCGCCGGTCAGGCCATACTGCGAATCATTCGCCAGTTGCATGGCGTGATCGAAGTCCCGCGCCTTGGTGACGGCCAGCACCGGCCCAAAGATCTCTTCCTGAAACACGCGCGCCTTCGCGTCCACATCCGCGATCACCGTGGGCGCGACAAAGTATCCGTCGCCCGGTGCGGCCACGGCAACGGGCAGGAGTCGCCCTTCCTGTTTGCCGGTTTCGATGTATTGCGATATCGTGCGGCGGGCCCCCTCGCTGATCACCGGCCCCATATAGTTCGCGGGATTCTCAGCGGCTCCCACCTGGATCCTGGAAACGCGCGCGGTGAGTTTATCGAGGAACGCATCGTAAACCTTCGCATCTACGATCGCCCGCGAGCAAGCCGAGCACTTCTGCCCCTGGTACCCGAAAGCCGAAACCGCCACGCCTTCGACGGCCTGGTCCAGATCGCACTCGGCGTCCACCACGATGGCGTCCTTGCCGCCCATCTCGGCGATCACGCGCTTGATCCAGATCTGGCCCGGCTGCGTCTTGGCAGCCAGTTCATTGATGCGCAACCCTACGTCGCGCGAGCCCGTGAACGCCACGAAGCGCGTCTTCGGATGCTCGACCAACGTGTCGCCCACGGCCGCGCCGCTGCCGGTCAGCAGACAGAATGCCCGCTCGGGGAAGCCGGCTTCGCGCAGCACCGCGGCGAATTGCGCCGCGATGGTGGGCGTCTCGCTCGATGGCTTGATGATCACCGTGTTGCCCGTCACCAATGCCGCTACCGCCATCCCAACCAGGATGGCGAGCGGAAAGTTCCATGGCGGAATGACTACGCCCACACCGAGCGGGAGGTACTGAACCTCGTCGCGTTCACCCGGAAGCTGCACACCAGCCTCTCGCGGACCGCTCAACCGCCGCATTTCGCGTGCGTAATACTCGCAGAAGTCGATCGCCTCGGAGACGTCCGCGTCCGCTTCCAGCCAGGTCTTGCCGGCTTCGAAGACCAGCCACGCATCGAATTCGAGCTTGCGGCGGCGGATGATTTCGCCCGCGCGCAACAACATTTGAATGCGATCTTCATCGGGCGTGGCGGCCCACTCCGGGAAGTAAGCAAATGCCAGATCCACCGCGCGGCGCGCCTGTTCGGCCGTGGCGCGATGATGCACGCCCACCACTTCCGCCGGATTCGAAGGATTCGCCGAGCGCAGCAGATCGCCCGTTCTCAGATGCTCGCCGCCGATGGCCAGGTCGTATTCGCGGCCAAATTGCGCGCGTACGGAAGAGAGCGCGCCCTCCATGGCGCGCCGGTTTGCGGGAGCCGCGAAGTCAGTATAAGATTCGTTGCGGAACGCGGGCAGAGTCTGCATATAGCTCCATGGTACCCAAGTGGGGGTCGATGGAGCTGGCGGCCGATTACGAGCCGGCCGTGGAAGCCGCCGTACTCAGGGTGGTGTTTTCGGCGCTCCAGAGCTGGTTGATGCTGGAGGCCGGCGCGGTGACCAGGGCGGCCGTGGTCAGCGCAATGAACGCCAGCAGTAGGACATATTCGGTGAGATCCTGGCCTTCTTCCTGCTGCCACAATTGCTTCAGATGCGACATACTGCCTCCAGTTGTCTGCGCACTACTCTCCACCATACAGCACAGGGCACAAACAATTTACCCCGTAATTGGTTAACGTCCACCAACGATCTTCCCTAGGAGATCCCCGGCTGGTAACCGCCATCCCCGCGGCCTGCTCCGGCTGTGCTATTCTCAAGTCGCAGCGATTTATGCGTCTCCGCACTGCCCTTGGCGTGGGTTTCCTGGGACTGGCCGCTTGGGGCTTCCTGCTGGCGCAGGCGCCTTTCAAGCAGTATCCCGCACTCGAGTACAAGGACTTCGCGGTTCCCACGGACTGGAACCGGAAAGCCGAGTGGACCCGCGCGCGGCTCAGGTACCCTGATATCTATGGTTATCCGTTCGTCGATCTGCGCATGCGCGACGGGACGCCCTTTCCGGGTTACTGGACGATGGACTATCCGCGTTCGGACCGGCACCTGCTCGCGGGCATCCGTAGGCTCACGCGCATCGACACGCGCTCCGTCGAGCAGGTAGTCAGCCTGGATGGCACCGGCGAGATCTACAACTGGCCTACGCTTTATGCGGTCGAAGTGGGTCACTGGCGTCTGCCGGACGATCAGGCTGCCCAATTGCGTGAATATCTGCTGCGCGGCGGCTTCCTGATGGTGGACGATTTCCATGGCACCCAGGAGTGGGACACCTTCGTCGAGAGCATGCACAAAGTGTTTCCCGAACGGGCCATCGTGGATCTGAGCGATAACGACCCGATCTTCCACACCGTGTACGATCTGCAGGAGCGCTTCCAGGTTCCGGGCGCACAGTATTTCGAAACCCATCGCACCTACGAGCATGACGGCTATCAGCCACGCTGGCGCGCCATTTACGACGATAAGGGCCGCGTGATGGTAGCCATCTGCCACAACATGGACTTGGGCGACGCCTGGGAATGGTCCGACGATGCGCGCTATTACGAGAAGTGGGCGTCACTCGCTTACCGTATCGCGGTCGACTACTTCGTCTACGACCTGACTCACTGATTCGTCAATCACAGCCCGTACAGCCTACGCGCATTTTCGCGCAGGACCATTCTGGCAAGTTCCAACGCCCTTTCGCGCGAGATCTCGCCATCGTGCAACATCCCCGTTAGTGCGATGGTCAGAGCCTCGCGGCCGCGGCGAAGCGGCGATCCACCCGGCTTCTTCCCAGCCCATTCTCGTGTGAGTAAGGATAGACGTCCGTCCCGAACATGACCTTCTCCGGCACCCATTCGAGCCATTCACGTCAAGGTGACTGCCAGCGTGGCGGGCGGGAGTAACAGGGATTGTGATGAATAGTCCAGATATGCATTGGGCTTGGTCAGCAGTGCCGCAATCTCGCGGGTATAAGGCCAACCGCCATGCAGCATCACAAAGTTGGTCTTGCGCAGGCCGGGTTCGTTGAGGACCGTCTCGAGCAGCAGCGGATTCGTTCCGAGCACGTCGAAGTAACTCCGCGCGCTCGCCATCGTGTGGATATGCACCGCCATTCCCAGCCGTCCGCACTCACCTGCAACGTACCGGAAGATGTAGTCCTGGAGCAGCTTGTATTGGCCGTCCGGCGGCCGGCCCTTGCTCCTGTCTTTGCCGCGCCAGCGTCGCCGGCCACATACCGGTGCAGAAGCAGGTCTTCATCCGCGAAGAAAGTTCGCGAGCATGACCTCCACGCCCCTTTTTTCCAGGATCCATGCGGGATAGCTATCGCCTTTATCGGCCCTGGCGGGCTCTCTGGCGGCTTGTAACTCACGCATGCGCTGCGGCTGGAAGTCGCTATATGGGTAGGCGAAGAAGGCGCGCCACCATTCCAGAATGCAACTCAGGAATATCCCGGTACACAGCAGCAGGTAATTAGACCTCCGGTTGCTTCGCATCGCGCTTGACCCACCGATAGGCAGCTACAGAGTTTTTCCAGAAGTACTTTTCCATCGCAACGCTACCCTTCCCACGAAAGTACTGGCGGACGATCTGCAACAGTAGCGGATAGGTTCCCCATTGATCGCTATTGGGCCAGTCGCTGCCATAGATGAGCCTGTCCGGACCGAATATATCCCAGATCGCATCGAGACGGTCACGGTAGAAACTCACTTCCAACGGGACGCGGCCCGCAACGCGGCGCAGTACACCGGATACCTTCACGTATACCAAGGGACGCCGTGCGAGCTCACGCAGATCGGCCGTCGCCGGATCCATTTCGGGCAAATGATCCATCACTACGCGAAGGTGGGGCACTCTATCGGTCAATCGAGCGACATCCGCAACCAGCTTGGGCATGGGATTCGCGGTATCGAGAACCATGCCGGTTTCGGCCAGAGATTTGATGCCCGCGATGAATTCCGGCTTGGCCAACTGCGAGCCGAGATCTCTTCCCCATAAGTTGCCGTAGCGAATGCCGCGAAATAGCGGATTCCGCCGGAAGCGTTCCAGATCATCTCGAAATTTTGGACTGGCGGGCTCCAGGTCGCCGATAGTTCCCACAATGATTCGATCGCCGGCGGCTACATCCAGGACCCACTGATTGTCTTCCAGCCACGGGCTGCACTCAATCTCGATGGCCCCTACGATACCCATTCCCGCCGTGACTCGGCGGTATCTCGAGGGTAATGCGGGCTTGTAGAGCACGGTATCTGTCTTGTCCGGCCAGGGCACGCCCTGACGGCGGGTAGGATCGAAGAGATGGATATGGGTGTCGATAATGGGCACCGGCGCCATGGCTGCCAACTTATCCGGGAGCGCCACGGGCGCCAGCATGTTCAGGAAGCTTCTGCGTTGCAAGCTGGTATTGTATCGCCACTGGGAGGGCGCTCTAATGTGCCATAGATTACAAGCGGGAGGGCCGTAGTCTACGGAAAGTTGGCAATACTCCCGCCCAATGTGACTCCGCAGCCCCTATGAACGCCGTATTTTTGAGTTATCATGGATGAAGTGACCCGATAATCCTTGCGATAGACAAGGTAAGTAGGAGTATAATCTGCCTAATGGCACAAACACCCAAGCAAGACCGTGAACTACTCGAAGCTGCCTTAATCGGTTATCAGCGAATGCGGGAACAGCTTGACCAGAAGATAGCCGGCCTCCGGGGCCAGCTTAACGGCCGTACAATGTCGCATCGCGCATCCGGGAGCGCAGCGGACGTCCCCCCGCCTAAGAAACGGACCATGAGCGCGTCTGCGCGGCGGCGCATCGCCCTGGCGCAGAAGAAAAGATGGGCCGCATACAAAGCGGGACAAGGGAAGACCGCAACTGTCAAGCCGAAGAGGCGGACGCTGAGCGCGGCGGGCCGGGCGCGCATTGCGGCCGCCACCCGGAAGCGCTGGGCTGCTTTCCGCAAGGTCAAAGAAGCTGGCAAGGCGAGTTAGTCCGGAGAAACATCCGGCTAACAGCCGCGGCTGACACGAGTCTGGTAAGTGCGGCCCGCGGAGTGTAGCCGTACATGGCGATGAGCAGGTACGAATTGTATGGGACGGCGCGCTGTCCCTATACGCGCGAGATGCGCGAGTGGTTGGAATTGCGCGGCCTCGGCTTCGTGGAATACGACGTAGAAGACGACCCCGCAGCCCTGCAACGCATGAAATCCGTCTCGGGTGGCCAGCGTTCGGTTCCGGTCCTCGTGGAGCAAGGGCGCGTCGTGCAAGTCGGCTGGCAAGGCCGTAGCTGTGTAGTAGGGTAGGCGCGCCATTATACTGGTCTGTTGCGTCCAATCTGGAAGTCTCTCCCATATCTCCTGCAGCGGTCTGTCATCGCGGCGGCGGATGACAATTGCTTCGGCATTGCTAAGGGCGCCGCTTACTCGGCGCTGCTGTCGTTCTTTCCGCTGCTCACCTCGGCCGCCGCCATCCTGATTCAGACGCGTCTGGCTTTCGTTACCGTGACCATCGCAGGCTTCCTTTCCGAAGTGCTTCCCCCCGGAACCCAGGACCTGGTAATGCGGCAGTTCCAGGCACGCGGATCGCGGCCATTGCTGGTGCTGGTGGTGGCCGCGTTTGTGTCGTTGTGGGCGGCATCGAGTGTGATCAAGAGCCTGCTCGAAGGTTTTCAGGCGGCCTACCGCGTGCCGCGCAACCGCGGGTTCTGGAGCGACACCGGCGTGTCCATCTCATTGGTGCTCATGTCTATGGTGCCCCTGCTGGCGGCCTCCGCGCTCCTGCTATTCGGCAACCAGGTGGAGAAACAGGTCCTCAACTGGATGAAGGTCGATCCCCTGTGGAACCCGTTGGCCTGGGTCTGGGAGTTGGTCAGCAGGTTAGCGCGCTACGGCGTCGCGGGCGCGACCATGATCCTGGTCACCATGTTGCTTTACTATTTTGGTCCGAACCGCCAGCAGCGGTTTCCGGCGTTGCTTCCGGGAGCGGCGTTGGCGACCGTGTTGTGGATGTTCGCTACGATTGGCTTCGGCTGGTACGTCCGGCACGTGGGGCACTATAACGTGATGTACGGCAGCATCGGCGCGGGCATCGCGCTGCTGGTCTGGATGTATCTGCTGACCGCGATCGCCTTGCTCGGATGCGAATTCAACGCCGAGATCGAGAGGCTGCGCCGCCTGGCCGAATAAGGCCTCAGGAGGCGGCCATCCAACGTTTGCGCCGGGCATGCGCCGCGCCGAAAAGAACCAGAAAGCCCATCATTAGCCCAGCCGACGCGCCCAGACCGATCAACTGCGGCAGCCGCGAATCGAGGCCAAACGTCAGCGCGACGTTGACCAGCACGGGGATGCACGCCGCGCACAACGGCAGCACGGGCCGGTCGAGAGCAAACAGCGCGCGTCCGGTGAGTTCCAGCAGGCTCCAGCCGATCAAACTGGGCGCCAGGCACAGGAAGACCGTCGAGACCAGGTTGGTGGATTCGGCGGTGAAGTTGCCGCGCTCGAACAGGATCGCAATGGCCGGGTGGCGGAAAGCGATGGCGACACCGCAGCCGGCCACCGCGGCCACAGCCGCCAGGCCCAGCGTTCGATCGATCAAGCGGAACGCTTCCCGAAGGCGCATTTGGCTGCGCAGGCGCGCAATTTCAGGCAGCAAAGAATTCGATACCGGACTCACCAGAAAAGCCAAAGGCACACCCACTCCGCGCATACAGTAATCGAGCGCGGCGGCCATGCCCGGCCCGATGTGAGTCGCCCAGGCGCGCGTGAAGACTATGTTCAGCGCCAGGCTGACGGCGTAAAGCGACACAGCCAAAGGCCGGCCCAGGATCTCGCGCCAGTGTACGCGGCACGGCGGCAGGTTGGTGGTATCCAATCCGGAGCGCGCGCAGAAATGTACGATGGCGAATTGCACCCAGGCGCCGGCCGTGTAGCCGATGGCGAAGCCATAGACTCCCAGCACGCGCCACAGGCTTAACGCTCCGGCGATGGTACACAGATTGATGCACGCCTGATAAAACGCGAAGGGCGCAAAACGCCGGCTGGTGTAGAGCAGCGCGCAATTGATGGCCGCCGCTCCCGCCGCCATGATCGAAAACGCCGCGATCCGCAGAATCGCGACCGACGTTGGCACGTAATGCGGATCGAGGCCGGGCGCCAGGATGCGGATCAGCCACGGCGCCGAAAAAACAATGGCCAGCGTGAGCAGCGAGAACAGCCAGGAAAACAGCCGGTTCAGCTTCATCAACAGGGCGATGCGATCGGGCCCGTTGCGCTCGGTGAGCATGGGCACAAACGCGAAGACCATGGTGTTGATGAGGACCGTGTTAATCGAATCGAGAGGGCTCAAGGCCACTGCCAGCGAATCGGCCTGCGTGTGCGTCCCAAGCAGGAAGGCCGTCAACGCCACCCGCGCGAAGCCGAGGATGTTGCCGGCCACAATGCCGATCCCAATGGTGAGCCCTCCGCGCACTAGCGGACTTTCCACCGCCCGAGCCAGGACTCGTTCAGCTAGGACCGGGGGTGGAGAATCCGTGCCCAGAAAAGCCTCGCCCCGCTTACGACGCCGCGCGGGCGGCGGCTAACGCGCTTTCGTAATTCGGGAAGTCGGCCACTTCCCTCACGTACTCCGCGTGCTTGATGACGTTATGCTTGTCCACGACGAATATCGCGCGGCTTTCAATGCGCAATTCCTTAATGAGCGTGCCGTAGTGGCTGCCGAAAGACCCGTCCATGTGGTCGGACAACATCTTGACCTTGTCCACGCCGAAAGCGCCGCACCAGCGCTTCTGCGCGAAAGGCAGATCCATGCTCACGGTGAATATGTCGACGTGCGGCAGCTTGGCGGCTTCCTCGTTGAAGCGCTTGGTCTGCGCGTCGCAGACCGGTGTATCGAGCGAAGGCACTACGCTGAAGATCCGCACGTGCGTTCCCGTGCCCGCCAGACTGACCGGCTTCAGGCTGCTATCCACAACGTTGAAATCAGGCGCCGGATCACCGGGTTTCAGCTCCGGCCCGATCAGGGTCTTGGGGTCTCCGCGCAGGGTGGTTGCTCCTGGTCGTTCCATCTTTCCTCCTGTTGTTTAAGTGATGCGACTATTGTAACAACTGCCCGAACACTTCCACGTCGGATGTGGGCAGTTTGCAGGCGTAGTCTTCGCATACATACGCCGCTGCGCGGCCGTCGATAGGCCGCATTTCCGCGACCGCGGGCAGATAGCGGGCCAGGGCCGGACGAGACTCCGCATCCGCCAGCAGCACCACGCGATTCGGTACGAAATGCGCGTGGAGCGCCGCGAGCAGACTCTGCGTGCCGGGCGCGCCACGCTCTCCAGCAATGACGATCTGGCGCGGCTTCGACAGGCTGAATTCGTATGCCACCAGCATTTGCGGGACGCCCGCCGGGGCGGCCACCATGCGCGATCCGAAAGCCTGCAACGTGCGCATGGCCGACTCGCGCCAGTCGCGGCGATCCGTGATCTGCGCCAGGCGCAACAGGTTCAGCGCCGCAACGGAATTGCCGGAAGGCTCGGCGCCGTCATAGTCCTCCTTCAGCCGCATGACCAGCGCCGCGTCACCTGCGGCCGTGCTGTAGAACGCGCCGTTCTCCGGATCCTCGAACAGCTCGGATTGCTTTTCGGTAAGGCGGAAGGCTAGCTCCAAATTCTGCCATTCGAAGCCCAGCTCGTAGAGATCGAGCAGCGCCTGTGTGAAGAAGGCGTAATCGTCGAGAAAACCCGGAATGGCAGCCTCGCCTTTACGGTAGCGCCGCAGCAGGATTCCGGTTGTGGGATCGTACATGCGGCGCGCGATAAAGTCCGCAGCGGTGCGCGCGGCTTCGGCATAACGCATGTCTCCGAGCACCGCGCCGGCTTTGGCGAGTGCGGAAATCATGAGCCCGTTCCAGGCGGTCAGGACTTTGTCGTCCAGATGCGGGCGCACGCGAGAGCTCCGGGCGGCGAGCAGTTTGCGCGACGTCTCATCCAGGGCGGCCTGCACTTCGCCTGCGGGCCGGTCGAAATGGCGCACGGTTTCCTCGAGCGAATGCGCCTGATAGACAATGTTTCGGCCGGTGAACTCGCCGTGCGGATCGCTGCGCACGTTGCCGTCCGCTTCGGCCCCGTAGCGGTATGCGAACCAATCCGCCGCGGGCCGGCCGCCGATCGCTTCGATCTGCGATTGCGTCCAGATATAGAACGCGCCCTCGCCCTTCTCCTCCGGATGCGCCGGATCGATCACGCTGTCGGCATCTTCAGCCGAGTAAAAGCCGCCGTCCGGGTCGCGCATGTCGCGCAGCACGTAGTCGAGAATGCCGCGCGCGGTTTCGGCGTAGGCCGCGTCGTGGGTGATCTGGAAGGCTTCCAGATAGGAGGCCCCCAGTTGCGCCTGGTCGTAAAGCATCTTTTCGAAATGCGGGACGAACCAGCGCGCGTCAACCGCATAGCGATGGAAGCCGCCGCCGAGCTGATCGTACATGCCGCCTTTGGCCATCTCGCGCAGGGTGGCCAGCACCATGTCGAGCGCTTCCTGGTTCCTGGTGCGCGCGTAATAACGGAGCAGGAAATTCAGCGTGACCGGACGCGGGAACTTCGGTGCATCGCCGAAGCCGGCATAGCGCGAGTCGAAACTGCGGCGGAAATTGTAGAAGGCGCGATCGAGCGTGTCCCGATCCGCGCTCAAGGCGGTTCCCACGGCGGCTGGAACCACGGCGGACTGTTTGGTTAACTGCGCGACCGCGTCGCGGCTGGATTCCACGATGCGGTCGCGATCCTGCCGCCAGGCTTCCGCCACGCGCTCGAGCACCATCGGAAAGCCCGCATGGCCGTAGCGCTGCTCGGGCGGAAAATACGTGCCGCCGTAGAACGGCTCCAGAGCGGGCGTAAGCCACACGGACATGGGCCAGCCTCCGCCGCCGGTGGTGGCCTGCACGAACGCCATGTAGATGCGATCCACATCCGGGCGCTCTTCGCGATCGACCTTGATGGCCACGAAGTACCGGTTCAGGAGCCCGGCGATGGGCTCGTTCTCGAACGACTCGCGCTCCATCACGTGGCACCAATGGCAGGTGGAATAGCCGATGGAAAGAAAGATCGGCTTATCCTCCTGGCGCGCCTTTTCGAAGGCCTCCGGACCCCAGGGATACCAGTCGACGGGGTTGTGGGCGTGTTGTAGAAGATAAGGACTCTGCTCGTGTATTAATCGGTTGGAATGCATGCGGGTGAAAGGAGCCGGCATCAGGGCGCCGGCGGGAACATCGACTTGAAGACTTCGTGCGTCGCCGCGGCAAATCCGGCGTACGCGGCAGTCTGGCCCGGCTGGACTCGGATGCCGATCGGATATTTGATCAGGTTGGGCGGCCGGGTCGTGGAGTTGTGGGCGGTAAACGTCATCCCAGGCTAGGACAGTATAGCTTAGAATGCCGCCCACATTTCAGCCCTGGTGAACTTGTTGAGCTGATCTCCGGAGGATTCTGTACAACGCGCGCCAATTATCCAGTACCCAATAGTACTCACTCCCCCTGCTGGTACCGCCGTTGAAACGATACTTCACGCCTATACACCATATGACTTAGAGCGTGAACGGCCCCTAGCATCCGCTTGTAGCCCACCGCCAATAGCCTCGCCAGACTCACTCCCTCGGACAACCTTTGAATCCCGTTCACGCTCTGAAGGTTCCTCGCCGGGCTTGTGGTGAAGCGTGACCGGTGATACAAAGAAGGTAGGCGCTGCGTTAGGTGGCCATCACGGCCGCCGTGGGTGAGGCGTTCACGTAATGAGGGCTGCCGGCTGGTTGCTGTCCTTCGCCCTGTGGAGTACAGCCACTCAGACTATCAACTTCGATTCGGCTAAGCCCGGCTCATTTCCGCCGGGATGGACCGCCGTGAGCCAGACGACCGCTGGTCTCCCGAATTGGGAGGTCCGCAAGGACACCAGTGCACCCAGCCCTCCCTATGTGTTCGCGGAAGTTTCCAACCACGACTCCGGCAGCGTTTGTCCGCTGGCCATCCTCGACAAGATGAGCGTCAAAGACGGCGACCTGAGCGTCAAAGTGAAGCCGGTTGGCGCTCACGAAGAGCGCGCCGGAGGCTTGGTGTGGCGCTACCGCGATCCGAATAATTACTATCTGCTGCGCGCTAACGCCCTCGAAAACACGATCATGCTTTACAAGGTCGAGGACGGCCGGACCACGCCGCTGGTTTCGAAGGGCGCGCGGGCTTTCGGCGTGAAGCACCCCGTTCCCGCCAATCAGTGGAGTGTACTCAAAGTGCAGTTCCACGGCCCGCTGTTCAGCGTCTACTTCAACCACCGGCGGGTCTTCGAAGTGCTGGACTCCACCTTCGCCAAGGCCGGTAAAGTCGGCCTATGGGCGGAGTCCGGCGGCGTCACCTACTTCGACGATTTCCGCATCGCCGGCAAGTAACTCACTCCTGGCGCAGAGCCTCCATGGGATCGACGCGCGCGGCGCGCCGCGAGGGAATCCAGGCGGCCAACATGGCGACCGTCCCCAGTAGCGCAACGGCGGTGGCCAGCATCCAGGGATCGCGCGCGGAAACGCGGAACAGCATTGAGCCTAACAATCGCGCGGCGAACCACGCTCCGGCGATGCCCAGTGCGGCTCCCGCGGCCGTCCAGCGCGCGGCGTGTCCTAGCACCATGCGCGCCACCGCGCCGGGAGTCGCGCCGAGCGCCATGCGCACGCCGATCTCCTGCGTGCGCTCGACCACCAGGAAGGAAATCACGCCGTACAGGCCGATCGCCGCAAGCAGCAGTCCCATGCCGGCGAACAGGCCCAGCAGCCAGGCGTTAAAGCGCGGGCGTTCGGCGAGTTTGCCGGCGCGTTGATCCAACGTCTCGATGCTGACCGGCAAACCCGGATCGAGCGCCGCTACTTCGCTCCGCACCCAGCGCGCCAGAGCAGCCGTATCCGCCGCGCCGCGCAGAATGGCTGTGGCCGTGCGGCCGAACGGTTGCGGCGTGTGCTTGCGGACCACGTAGAATTCCGGATCGTCGGGATCCATCAGCGGGCTGTTCTTCACGTTGGCGGCTACGCCGATCACAGTCAGCCACGTTCCGGCGTGTCCCGGGCGGATCTGTTTGCCGAGCGGATCTTCGTTGTGGAACATCCGCCGCGCGAGCGCATCGCTGAGAATGACCGTATTGGTGTTGGGATCGCGATCCGGCTCGACAAATCCACGCCCGCGCAGGATCGGCGTTCCGAGAGCGGCGAAGTATCCGGGCGTGACTGCGCGCCAGGTGACCATGCCGCCCGTGCCACTGGTGGAAGGCGGCCGGCCGGCGACATCGATCACGGAATAGATCGTGGATCGCGGGGTCCCGCTGAGCGGCGTGGAGTCGCTGAGGGCCATTTGAGTGACTCCCGGAATGCGCTCGAAGCGCCGCTCCAGCTCTTCGAAGAATTCCAGTTGCTTGGCTGGGTCGTTATACGATGCGCGGCCCAGCGTGACGGTGGCCGCGAGCACGTTATCGGTGCGCATGCCTAGCGGCTGGTTCTCCAGGTTCCACAAGCTGCGCAGCAGCAGACTGGCGCCGGTCAGCAGGACCAGCGACACGCAGATCTGCGCGGCCACCAGCGCGTGGCGAAAAAGATACTGCCGGCCGCCGAGGCTGCGCCAGCCGGCCAGCGTCTCGGCGCGCGGCTGGGCGAACGCGGGCGCCAGGCCGAACAGCAGCCCCGAGGTCAACGATACGGCCATGGCGATACCCATCACGCGCAGGTCGATGCTCGCTTGGGCCAGCCGTGGGATGCCCTCCGGCGCGATGGCCACGAAGACGCGCAGCAGAACGGCGGCCAGCGCGCATCCCGCGGCGGCGCCCACTACCGCCAGCAGTATGCTTTCCGTGAGCGCCTGGCGCACGAGCCGCCAGCGCCCGGCTCCCAAGGCCAGGCGCACGGCCAACTCGCGCTGACGGCGTGCCGCGCGGGCCAGCAGCAGGTTCGCGACGTTCGCGCTCGCGATCAACAGCACGGCCAGCACCGCGCCCAGCAGGATCCAGGAGGCCAGGCGCGCATCGTGGATCTGACGGTCGCGTAGCGACCGCACGCGCAGTTTCACTTCTTTGCGGAAGGGCCCAGGGACGAACTTCAGCGATTCCTGAAAGAGCGGTTCGAGCGCAGCCGCCGCTTGCGCCGCCGTGACGCCGCGCTTCAGCCGCGCGAACGATTGCAGAACGCGGCCGGTATTGGGCCTATGCTGAAGTGCCTCGTCGAGCGCCTGCGGGACGACGACGTCGGCATGCTGCAGCGTGGGCAGTTCGAACTGTGGCGGCAGCACGCCGATGATGGTCGCGGACTGTCCATCGAGCGGAATGGTCCTGCCAACCACATGCCGGTCTCCGGCGAAGCGGCTCTGCCACAATCCATAAGACAGCAGCACAACACGCGGGGCGTTGGGCCGGTCTTCGTCGCGCGTGAAGTTGCGGCCCGCGATCGGTTGGATTCCGAGCGCCGGCAGGAAGCTCGCCTCCACCAGCGCGCATTGCAGATGGACAGGGTTGGCGCTTGTGAGATCGCAATCGTTGATGCCGGCCCACGAAGTGAGCGATTCAAAGGGCTGCTGCCGCGCGCGCCATTCCAGGTAATCGGTGCCCAGCATGAACTCCTGCGGGATGATGGGCGCGACGAATCCGACCGAAACCAGCCGATCGGCTTGCGCGTACGGAAGGCTGCGAAACAGGATGCGGTCCACTACGCTGAACACTGCCGTCCCGGCGCCGATGCCCAGAGCCAGGGCGAGTACCGCCGCGAGGGTGAATGTGGGCGAGCGCACCAAGGTGCGCAGAGCGTAGCGAAGATCCTGCAGCAGGATGTCCATTTGGGGTTAGAAACCGGGGTGCGGCGGAAGTTCCCGGATACGTTACCATCGGGCGTGGTGCTGGCGCGGCGGCAAATCCGGATTCGCGGTGTGGTCCAGGGCGTGGGCTTCCGCCCGTTCGTGCACAACCTGGCGCAGGAGATGGGACTGGCGGGCTTCGTGTTGAACTCGTCGGCGGGCGTGACCGTGGAAGTCGAGGGCGCACCCGGCGAACTCGACCGCTTCGCCGCACGAGTGCAGGCCGAAGCGCCGCCGCTGGCGCGCATCGCAGAGATGCTGGTGGCGCAGATCGACCCGCTGGGCGAGCGCGGCTTCGCGATTCGCGAGAGCCAGGCCGAAGAAGGCGAGTTTGTGCTGGTCTCGCCGGACGTGGCCACCTGCCCGGACTGTTATCGCGACTTCACCGATCCCGCCAACCGGCGCTACGGCTACGCCTTCACCAATTGCACCAATTGCGGACCGCGCTACACGATTATCCGCGACATTCCGTACGACCGGCCGAACACGACCATGGCCGGATTTCGGATGTGCGCGGCTTGCCAGGCCGAATACGACGATCCTGCCAATCGCCGCTTTCATGCGCAGCCGAATGCCTGCCCGGAATGCGGCCCGCGGCTTTCCGCGCCGACCGGCGAAGCGCAGCAGCGCTTACGCGCGGGTGAGATCCTGGCAATTCGGGGCCTGGGCGGATTTCACTTGGCGTGCGATCCGCGCAACGATGCGGCCGTACGCCGGCTGCGGGAGCGCAAACGCCGCAGCGACAAACCCTTCGCGCTGATGGCTCGCGATCTGGCGGTCGTGGAGGCATTCTGCGCGGTGTCGGAGGACGATCGCCGCGCGCTCGAAAGTCCGCGGCGCCCGATCGTGATCCTGCCGCGGCGGCGGGACGCGGATATCTCCGCCGCGGTCGCGCCCGGCAACAATACCATCGGCGTGATGCTGCCCTATACGCCGCTGCATCATCTGCTATTCGCCGGCGCGCCGTACGATGCGCTGGTCATGACCAGCGGCAATTTGAGCGAAGAACCGATCGTCACCGCGAACGAGGAAGCGCTCGAACGGTTACGACCGGTGGCCGATTGGTTCCTGCTGCACGATCGCGACATCTACATGCGGGCCGACGATTCCGTGGTGCGCACGTTCGAGGGCCGCGAACGCGTGCTGCGGCGTTCGCGCGGATTCGTGCCGCAAGCGATCGATCTGGGCATGGAGGTGCCCGAAGTCCTGGCGTGCGGCGCGGAACTGAAGAACACCTTCTGCCTCAGCAAAGGCCGCTACGCCGTGCTCAGCCAGCACATCGGCGACATGGAGAATTACGAGACGCTGGTGTTTTTCGAAGAAACGCTGGCCGATCTGAGGAAGCTGTTTCGCGTGGAGCCGCGCGCGGTGGCGTACGATCTGCACCCGGGATATCTGAGCACGCAATATGCGCTGCGCGCGCCGGATTTGGAGAAGATCGGCGTGCAGCACCATCACGCGCACATCGCGAGTTGCATGGCGGAGAACGGACTGCGCGGCAAGGTGATCGGCGTGGCGCTCGATGGCACCGGCTACGGCACGGATGGCCGGATCTGGGGCGGCGAGTTTCTGATCGCGGATTACGCCGGGTTCGCGCGGCGGGCCCACTTGCGCTACGTGCCGCTGGCGGGCGGCGACGCGGCGATCCGGCAGACATGGAGGCCGGCGCTGGCATATTTGGCCGATACCTTCGGCCCGGACGCGGAGTTTTTCGACCTCGCGCCCTGGCGCGATGTTCCGGAAGTCCAGCGCAAGGCTGTGCGCAGCATGATCGCGCATCGGGTGAACACGGTCGATACTTCGTCGTGCGGGCGGCTCTTCGACGCGGTGGCGTCCATCATCGGCCTGCGCCAGCAGATCAATTACGAGGGCCAGGCGGCGATTGAATTGGAGACGATCGTGGCGGCGGACGTGGCGGACGCGTACCCGTTCGCGATCGAGAACGATGTGGTGGACTATCGGCCAGCGATCGAGCGCATCGTCGCGGACGTGCGGGCGGGCGTGCCGGCTCCGGTGATCGCGGCGCGCTTTCACAACGCGGTTGCGGATGCCGTCGTCGAGGTGTGCCGCCGGCTACGCGCAGAGGAGAGCTTGGACCGCGTGTGCCTCAGTGGCGGGACGTTTCAGAATATGAAGCTGCTCGCACGCACGCTGGCGGGCCTGCGCAAAGCAAGTTTCGAGACGTATATCCACGCGCAAGCGCCATCGAATGACGGCGGCATCGCGCTGGGACAAGCGGTGATTGCGGCGGAGATCCTGCGCCGAAAATGATCAGGGCATCTTGGCGGAGTCGTCGAAGGCCACTTCGATCTCGACCGTCTTGCCGGCTTCGATGTCGACGGGCCCGGGCTTGGGCGGTTCCTTGGAATACATGCCCAGCGAGGCACCGGAGGGCGGCGGTCCGGACTGGCCATCATAGCCGCCGGTCGGGTCGTAAACCGTGGCAACATAAACCGGCGAGCCGGCGATATCGGTAAATGTGACCGTGCCATCCTTCGCCTCGGTCATCTGCATGCCGGTGGGCATGCCGTTGCCGGTGGCAAAATCGGGCGAGTCGAAGATGAAGACTTGGATTTTGTGCTTCTCATCGACAGTGCCGGAGCCGGTGTAATTGACTTTAACTTTCAGGGTGCGGCTGGCTTTCTCCTGAGCTTTAGCGAATTGGAACGCGGAGCCGAGAAGCAACAAGCCGCTCACGAGGGCAAGACTCTTCTGCATAGCGCTGGTCTCCTTCTTAGGGCTTAACGCCAATGATGGCGATATTGTTCCAAGGATCGCACAGATTTTACGGGCGAGTTATCCGCCCATGCCGCATTCGGCGTGCACGGCGCGCACGGCTTTTTCCAGGCCATCGCGGCTGACGACGATGGCGATGGTCAGCTCGCTGGAGCCTTGGGCGATGGCGATGATGTTCACTTTTTCGCGCGAGATGGCGGTGAAGATGCGGCCCGCAGTGCCGGGCTTGCCCTGCATGCCTTCGCCGACCACGGCCAGCAGACCGACCTGCTCATCCACCTGGATCGGGCGCACGTAGTCATGCGCCAGTTCGAGCGCCAGGGCGGATTCGAGCGCCCGCCGGCTGTTCTCCAGTTCCTCGCTACGCACCAGGAAGCAGAACGTCTGGCGGTAGCTGGAGCTGGAGAAGACCAGCACCTCCACGTTGGCGCGGTCGAGTGCGTCGAGCGAGCGGGCCATCACGTGCGCGCCGCTGAGTTCGGGGCTGGCGGGCTCGAGCGAGATCAGGGCCACGCGCGCGAGCGAGGTGACGGCACGCGCGCCGGTGGCCGCTCCGATAGCCGGCACGATGCGGGTGCCGGGCTTCTCGGGTGCGAAGCTGTTCTTGCTCCAGACCGGAATCTTCTTCTCGATAAGCGGGGCGAGCGTGCGCGGATGCAGCACCTTGGCGCCGTTGTAGGCAAGCTCAGCCGCTTCGCTGTACGTCACTTCCTCTAGGACACGCGCGTTCTCGACGACTCGCGGATCGGCGCTCATGATCCCGTCGACATCCGTCCAAATCCAAAGTTCGCTCGCATCGAGGGCGGACGCGAGAATCGACGCCGAAAAATCGGACCCGCCGCGGCCGAGCGTCGTTGGCCGCCCGTCAGCCGTGGCCCCATTGAAGCCGGTCACGATGGGCATCACGCCCGCGTCGAGCAGAGGTTTCAATTCCACCGCGCAGCGCTCGCGAGTCAGGTCCATCAAGGGTGAGGCATTGCCGAATGCAGCGTCGGTCACCACCACTCGCGACGCGTTGATCGCAGTAGCCCGGATGCCTTGGGATTCGAGATAGGAAGCGAGCAACAATGCCGACAGCCTCTCGCCGATGGCGA
>DATKNQ010000300.1:0-7771 GCA_035541265.1 Bryobacteraceae bacterium | reverse complement strand
CGCAGCATCAGCACGCACAGCACGGCGGCTTCGCGGCGGCCCAGGTTCAGCACTTCGGAAAGCTGATGAGCGTACTTGGGGACGCGCATGTCGTGGCCGCTGATGCGCGTGGCGAGTCCTTTGGCGCGCAGGCCGGCGAGCGCCGTTTCGACGGTGTCTTCATCGTACGAGACTACCGGCTCGCGATTGGATTTCTGGTTACACGCGTTCACCAGCGCGTTGAGTGAAAGCGGGTAATACTCGGGCGTGGCGACCTCTTTTTCCATCAGGGCGCCGAGCACCCGCACTTCCGCGTCCTCCAGTTGAAACGCCATGGCGCCTAAGCCGTGACCGCGCCGCGCGCCGCCGCCAGCGCCATCAGCCGGTCTTCGAAGGCGAAGTCGGGCTGCGGCCAACGGCCGTTGCGATTGCGCAGATACCAGCGCCAGGTTTCCTTCAACGCTTCTTCGAAGGGCGTGGGACGCACGCCCAGGATGCGGGCCGCCTTGCCGATTTTTTCGGTGATGGGCGGCAGATCGAAGTACACACCGAAGTACGCCGGATCGCCCATGGGATTGCCGCCCGCGTGCAGGATGGCCTCGCGCGGGACGCGTACCATTTGGGCGGACTTGCCGGCGGCCGCCGCCAGCGCCTGCACCACTTCGGTCTGCGTCAGCGGGCGGGAATCGCCGATGTTGAATGCCTCGCCGATGGCGTTGGGCGTCTCCATGGCCCGCACCAAGGCGCGCACCAGATCGCGCACATAGACGAACTGCATCAGGCGGTGGCCGTCCCCCGGGATCACGATCGGCCGCCCGAGGCGCATGCGGTCCCAGAAGAACGCTTCGCGGTAGAACGGATTTCCCGGTCCATACACGAACGGCGGGCGGAACGTGACCACTGGCAGGCCGTGGCGCGCATGCAGCCGGAACAGCATGCGCTCGGTGATGGCCTTGTTGCGCGTGTACGGGTCCGGGTGATTGTCGGGCGCCAGGGCATCGCCTTCGTAGTGATTGAGCCCGTCGCCGTACGCCGCCACGCTCGACATGAAAATGTAGCACGACAGGCGGTCGCCGCAGGCGCGCACGGTCGCCTGCACCTGCGCCGCGGTGGTGCCTCGCTCCCAGTCGTAGACGTTGTCGTAGACCACGTCGAAGCGCCGGCCGTCCAGAACCTGTTGCACGGAGGCGGCATCATTGCGGTCGGCCACCAGGTTCTCGACGCGCCGCGAAATGCCATGCGTGGCTTTTCGGTGCAGGACGGCTACATCATGTCCGGCTTCACACAACTCCTTCACCAGTTGCCGGCCGATGAACAGGGTACCGCCGATGACAAGAACCTTCATAAATGGGTGCTGGGTGCTGGGTTCTGGGTGCTGGTAATCACTAGTCGTAGTATTCCAGGCCCAGATGGGTGATTAGGTCTTCACCTCGCATCCAGCGCAGGGTGTTTTTCAGCTTCATCAGTTGGATGAAGATATCGTGCTCGGGATAGAGCTCCGGCGCGTGCATCGGTGCCTTGAAATAGAACGATAGCCACTCCTGGATGCCGCGCATTCCGGCGCGCTGCGCCAGGTCCATGAACAGGACCAGGTCGAGCACCAGCGGAGCGGCCAGGATCGAATCGCGGCACAGGAAGTCGATCTTGATCTGCATCGGATAGCCGAGCCAGCCGAAGATGTCGATATTGTCCCAGCCTTCCTTGGCGTCGCCGCGCGGCGGGTAATAGTTGATGCGGACCTTGTGGTAGAAATTCTTGTACAAGTCCGGGTACAGATCCGCCTGTAGGATCTGTTCGAGGGCTTCCAGCTTGGACTCTTCCTTCGACTTGAACGATCCCGGATCGTCGAGCACTTCGCCGTCGCGGTTGCCCAGGATGTTGGTCGAAAACCAGCCGTTCAAACCCAGCATGCGCGATTTCAAACCGGGCGCGATGAGGGTCTTCATGAAGGTCTGGCCGGTCTTGAAATCCTTGCCGCAGATGGGCAACTGGCGCTCGCGGGCTAATTGCTGCAGGGCCGGCGTATCGGTGGTCAGATGCGGCGCGCCGTTGGCATACGGCACTCCCGACTGCAACGCGGCATAAGCGTAAATCTGGCTGGGCGAGATCTCCGGGTCGTTCTTCTGCAGCCCGCATTCGAAATCGGCCAGCGATTGGTGGACCGCGGCGGGCTTGTGGAAGACCTCGGTGGAACCGCACCAGATCATGGCCAGGCGGGAAGCACCGGTAGACTCGCGGAAGGCGCGGATGTCGTCCATCAGCATTTCGGCGTGCTCCATCTTGGATCCCTTGGGCTTCTTGTTGGGACCGTCGATGCGGCGCACAAACTCATGATCGAAGACCGCGGGCATGGGGCGGATGGCGGACAGCGGCTCACGCAGCTTTTCAAGGAGCGGCATCTCGAGAACACCGGCCTTCTCGGCGGCTTCGTAGCAGGTATCGTCGTAAATGTCCCAGGTTCCGAAAACCAGGTCGTTCAGATTGGCGAGCGGGACAAAGTCTTTAATGCGAGGGCTGCGGCCTTCCGTGCGTTTTCCGAGGCGGATGGTGGCCATCTGGGTCACGGAGCCGATCGGCTTGGCCAAGTCGCGTTTGATGGCCTCCACGCCGGCGATGAAGGTGGTGGTCACAGCGCCCATGCCGGGGATCAACACTCCCAGCTTCCCTTCCGCCGGCGCGATGGAAACGTTCTCTTTGTTCGGCAAGTACTTCACTCCTCTCAAGTTAGGCACTCTCCGGCGCGCCTCGGGCAGGCGCACCCAAACGGGTCTCCGGATCGCCGAAGGGAGGTGCCTCGCCACACATCGGCGAAACTGCCGGTGCGGGACGAAATGTTATAATACCAACTCGATGCGAGAGCGCGCGACGGCGACTTTAACGACCGTCATTGTGGACGACGAGCAACTGGCTTGCGACGAGTTGACGTACCTGTTGCGTGATTTTCCGGAAGTGGAAGTTGTGGCTACCGCCCGCAACGGACTCGAGGCCGTACAGCTCATTCAGAAGGCCGAGCCGGATCTAGCCTTTCTGGACGTCCACATGCCGGGGCAGGACGGCATGGCGGTGGTGCGCGAACTGCGCGAATCCGGCATGGACCTGCCGCACTTCATTTTTGTCACGGCTTACGACCAATATGCGGTAGAGGCCTTCCGCCTCGAGGCGATGGACTACCTGCTGAAGCCGGTGGATAAGGCGCGCCTGGCAGAGACGATCGACCGGGCGCGGCGGGCCGTGACCGAGAAAAAGACGGCAGCGGCGCCGCAGGTGGCCGCACCGATCGCGCCGCCGGCCCAGCCCCATCGGACAAAGCTGCTGATCCGTAACGCCAATCGCAACTTCATCGTGGACGCGCAGGACGTGATCTACGCGACTATCGATAATGGCCTGATCACGCTGGTGGCCACCAACGTCGAGGGACACTCGAATTACCGCACCATCGAGGATCTGCAGGCGAACCTGGATAAGGAAACCTTCTGGCGCGTGCACCGCTCTTTTCTGGTGAACATTCACAAGATCAAGGAAGTGGTGCCGTGGTTCAAGTCGAGCTACCAGCTCCGCATGGACGATAAGAAGCACACCGAGATTCCGGTGAGCCGGGTGCAAACGAAGCGGCTGCGGGAACTGCTGAAGCTGTAACTCTAATGCAGGAAGAATCCCGGCCCGACGGTCAGATGATGGCTGACGGAGTCGGGGATCACGACGAAAAGCAGCGTCCCGATCACGGCGTGCGCCAACCCCAGGAAATACAGGTTGCGGTAGCGCATGAAGATTTTCGTGCTGTAGTAGCCGGTCACGAAGGTCACCAGCATGAGAAACCAGTTGGGCAGGTGCGCTCCGGCAAACAGCGCCGCGGAAATGAGCGGCACGTAACGGCGCGACAAAACAGCCAGCAGACGGTTGGCGATGTAGCCGTTCAGCAGGTACTGCTGGAAGATGCCCCACGGGCAATACGCCAGCAGGCACATCAGGCCGTACTCGGGAGTGATGGGGCGCACGGTCTGCAGCAACACGCCGAGAGCAAACAGCGACAGAGCCACTAACAGCAGGGCCGGCGCCATCGCCTCCATGCACTCCCGGAAATTCCCGGCGCGGAAACCCAGGCTGGCGCTCCGCTCGCCGCGCACGAAGTGAGAAACTACGAAGAACCCCAGGATGAAGATCCAGGCTTTCGGCTCCGTGAACCGCAGACGCCAGATGTAGAGCATGATGAGTGCGAAGCCGGTGGCGGCCTCGGCGACGATCAGCTTTTGCACGCGGTTCACATCCGTCTCCGTCAGAAAAAAACGTGCTTGGTGGCGTCCACCAAGGCATGGAACGTCACTGAGGAAAACACGCTCGTAGATCTCTGAAACACTTTGCCGTACGTCACGCCGGCGATGGTGGCCAGGATCATGTAGCGCCAGTTGGGCAAAGGCTGCGGCCCGTTGTCGAGATGCGCGCAGCCGAAGATGAATCCGGCCACCAGCAGCATCCGGACTGTGAAGCCATAGCGCTGCATGCACCAGTTCTGGATCAGCGAGCGAAACAGGATCTCTTCCGGCAGCGCTGTGCCAACGAAGATCATCGCGAACGTGCGGGAAATCGCGGCCGGCGACGGGTGCAGCGCGGGATGAAACGCCGGTATGAAGTGGAGCAGGCGCCCGAGGACGATCAAGACCGGCGCAGTGATTACGAATCCGGCAACGCCGTAGGCCAGGTCGCGAGGGCCCGGCAGATTGTATTTCATCCCCGGCAAGGCCCGGAAGCCGAGGAAAATCGTGAGGCCGAGAAGGATGGCGATGGCGTAGGCCACGCTGTGCAGAAACCCTTGCGCGGGCCGTGGGATGAGCTGCTGGCCTGCCGAAAACTCCAGAGGTAACCATAGCAGCAGGATGATGCCAAAGTCCGGCCAGGAGGGCCGCTTCAACGCCGCCGCGCCCTGCGCGAATGCGATGAGCACAGGCGCTCCGGTGTACAACAACACGAGCAAGGCGAGGCCGATACTGAATGCGCCTTCCTGTGCCGCCAATCCGCAGAAGAGGGCGGTCAGGACCGCCGGCACGGCGAAAATCAGTGGCGGGCGGCTTGCGAACAGCGCCCGCATCCGGTCCTGCAGGACCAAGGAGAGTAGCGCCACGACGACCGCCAGCAGGACTGTGAGAACCAACCAGTGCATTCGGCAAGACCCGGCAATCAACCAGTTACAGCTATATTACAGGGAACGGCAGTCCGGGTTCAAGCGGAGTTTGGAGAGCGGTCAAGAGGAGAGGGAGACGAGGCAGGTCCGGTGACCCGCCTCGTCGAAAATTACTTCGTATCCTGGGTAATGCCGCCGCCGGCGGGCTTCCGTTCGGCCTTGATCTTGCGAGTATCAATGGTCTTCTGGAAGAACCCGTTGGCCTTGTCGATGTCCGTCTTGTAAGCTTCCGGACTGTCCTCCAGATCGGCCTTTTGGCGATACAGCAAGTTCTCGTACGCCATGGCGTCATCGTACTCGGGGTCGATCGACAGGGCCATGTCGAGATCCTTGATGCCAGCGTCGATGATGGCCCCGTTCTTTTCGGCCACCTCGGCGCGCACCTTCTTATCCTTCAGGGGTCCGGGATCGTCGGGCTTCATGCCCAGCTTGGCGCGGGCTTCGCCGTCGGACACCAGCGCCTTAGTCCAGGCGATAACACCGAGCGTGTAGTAGGCTTCCTTGTTCTTCGGATTGACGGATACCAGCTTTTCGTCCCACTGCTTGGCATCGTCCAGCTTCTTTTCCTGGAACAGCAGGGAAGCGATGGAAGCGATGGCCAACTCGTTCTTGGGATCCTGATCCAACACCTTCTGGAACTGATCCTGGGCGGCGGTGGCCATCTGCATGTTATCCGGCGATTCGGCGCCCGGAATATACTGCTGCATATAGGCCGTAGCCAGGTACAGGCGCGCGGTGGCAAAAGTCGGGTCGAGCTCCACCGCGGTCTTGAAATGATCGACTGCCTGCGGGTACTGCGCACTCTTGAAGGCCTGCACACCCTTATTCAACTGGTCGCGCGCCTTCAACTTCTCGCAACTGGTGGCGAACACCGTCAGCGCGGCGATCGCCAGCACCAAAACGGCTCGGCTCTTCATCAATTTCCCGCCTCCATCTCCGGCGTCATCAACCCAACCTTGTCGATACCGGCGCCATGCGCGATGTCGATGGCCTTAGCCACGTACTGAAACTCCAGGTCGGGATCGCCCTTTACGAAGACGACACGCTCGGCGCGGGTCTTGAAGATCTCTTCCAGACGGCTGCCCAGATTCGCTTCCGGCGTCGGCTCCTGGTTGATCATGTAAGACTTGTCCTTATTGATCACGATCACCACCGTGCGCGTGTCGGCTGCCGGCGGTGTACCAGGCGGCGGAGGTTGTGGGACCAGGGCCTCCAGCCCTTTCGGCGTGAGCGGCGTGATGACCATGAAAATGATGATCAGCACCAGCAGCACGTCAATCATGGGCGTCATGTTAATACTCGAGATCGCGCCTTTTGCGCCTCCCACTGCCATTGCCATATGAGTGACTCCTTAATCCCTGCCCAAAAGCTCGCTATTGTCCGGCCGGCGCTGGCGCAGCCGGCGTCCTCTTCTGCTGCATCTGCTCGGTGAGCAGGCCAAGTTGATCGACGCCCGCCGCGCGCAGGTTATTGACCACGTCCACAACCTTTTCGTACCGCGCCCGCGAGTCCGCCTTGACGAAACACATTTTGTCCAGCCGGTTGGTCAACATATCTTTGACTTTGCCGGGGAGATCGGAGGCAGCCATCTGGGTGGTATTGAGATAAGTCTTTCCGTCGCGCGTGACGGCGACAATAATAGCGTCGCTTTTGTCAGCCGCCTGCATGGGGATCGGGTTGATGGTCTTGACCAGATCCACGCTGACGCCTTTCGACAACATAGGCGTGATCACCATAAAGATGATCAGCAGCACCAGCATCACGTCCACCATGGGCGTAACGTTGATGTCCGCCACCGGCGGCGGCGATTTCTGTCTCATGATTATCGACATTTATGAAACCTCCACTCCAGGCTGGGTCGGGGGCATCCCGGCCGAAACCGGAACGCCCCTATTCAACTCGCCGGATGTCTTATCCTTCAGCAGTTACTTCCGCGCGGCGGCGCCACGCTGCGACCGCTTCAGGAAGTAGTCGATCAACTCGGAACTGGAGTTGCCCATTTCGACGTCAAAGGCTTCAATCTTGTTGTTGAAGTAGTTGAAGGCCCAGACGGCGGGAAGAGCGACGAACAGCCCCAGAGCGGTGGTGACCAAGGCTTCGGAAATACCGCCGGCGACTGCGCCGAGACCGGTGGACTTCGAAGTCGAGATGCCCTTGAACGCGTTGATGATGCCGACGACGGTTCCGAACAGTCCCACGAACGGGCCGGTGGACCCGATGGTGGCGAGGCCGCTGACGCCGCGCTTGAGTTCGGCGCGGACGATGGCTTCGGAGCGGTCGAGGGCGCGCTTGGACGCTTCGATCTCTTCGCCCGGTATCTCGGAGCTGATCTGGTGGGCCTGGAATTCCTGCAGACCGGCGACCACGACTTTCGCCAGATGGCTCTTCTTATAGCGATCGGCGATCTTCACGGCTTCATCCAGCTTGCCTTCGCGCAACGCGCCGGCAACCGCCGGAGCGAACGCCCGGGACTGTTTACGGGCAGCGCTGTACGCCATGGCGCGGTCAATCATGATGCCGATGGAATAGGCGGACATGATGAACAGCAGAATGACCACACCTTTGGCGAGCGGTCCCATCTGGCCCCACATGGAACGAATGTCGAAGCCGACCTCT
>DATKNQ010000299.1:0-12243 GCA_035541265.1 Bryobacteraceae bacterium | reverse complement strand
AGCGGCGCGAGCGTGCCGCCGTAGTGCTGCGATTCCTCGGGCATCGCCTTTTCCCAGACCAACTCCCCAGTAGCCCGATCGAGCGCTACCAGGTGCGCATTGTCCGTCACGAAGAAGACCCGATCTTCCCGGATAGCCGCTCCGCGATTAGTCCCCAGCGCTGCGTCGCCGTCGAGGCCGTGCGTGGGCGGCCGCGAATACTTCCAGAGCTCCGCGCCAGTAAGCGCATCGATGGCAGACACCTGGTTCGCCCCGGTCACGTACATCACGCCGTCAGCTTCGATTGGCGTGGTCTCCAGGCCGAAGTACGGAATGGTGTAGATCCACTGCAGGCGTAGCGCGGCGACGTTGTGCGTATGGATCTGGCTCAGCTCGCTGTAACGGTTTCCGTTCAGATTGCCGTTGTAAGTCAGCCAATCGCCGGGCTGCGGAGCATGCCAGGTGATCCGTGGCCGGGTGGGCAGATTGGCCGCGGCCGCCTGCAAATTCAGACTCCGCACATAGCCGGCTACCGCCGCGAGCTCGGCGGCGGGCAAGTCGATGGGTGGCATCCCGGAATCCGGGAACCCGCGCCGGATTAAGGCCTGCAACTGCTCCGCGGATTGCCCCGCCAGCCGCGGATTCGCTGCCAGGCCCGGACCCTTGCCGCTGCCGCGCGCGTCGCCGCCGTGACATCCGGCGCAGTGGCTTTTGAAAATCTGTTGGCCAGTCGCACCTGCCAATAACTGAACCGAGAGAAGTCCCAACGCGAGCTTGCTCATCTGTGCGGCGCTAGGTCTGCAACTGGTTGATCATGTCCCGAATCCTGTTCTCTTCATCTTTGGCGGGCGAGTCGCGTAGCGCCTTTTGCAACTCCTGCAGGGCCCTGGGCTTATCGCCCTTCTGGGCATACGCCATGCCGAGGTGAAAACGGAAGGTCGGGTTGGCCGGCGCCTTGGTTACCAGCTCCTGGAAGATGTCCATGGCGTTGTCCGCCATATTCTTCTTCAGGTAGATCCAGCCGAGCGTATCCGATACTTCATTCATGTTCGGCAGGACCATCTTGGCGCGCTGCGCAAAAGTTAGCGCCTGATCCAGATCGCCGGCGCCGCCCTCGGCCATCAGGAATGCGAGGTTGTTCAGCGCCAAACCGTTTTGCGGATCCAGCTTCACGGCCTGCTCATAGGCTTGCCGGGCTTCCGCTTTGCGACCCGCGGTCTGCAGCGACAGGGCCAGCTCGTCGATCACCAGCAGGTTATCCGGCAGCGACTCCCGCGCCTTCGCCAGCGCTTCGATGGCGCCGTTCAGGTCGCCCCTCTTGCGCAGCGTCAGACCCAGCCGGAAGTAAACGTCACCGCGCGCCCGGGAGTCTTTGTCCAACTCGGCCAGCACAGTGCGGAACTGGCTGATCGACAGGTCAAAATTCCCCGCGCGCGCCGCCACGTTGCCGAGCGTCATGTGCAAATCGTTCCGATTGGGGTTCTTGGCGATCTCGGCTTCCAGGAACTGGGTTGCCTGGTCGAGATGCCCTTCCGCGGCCAGCGTCTCGACCAAGCCCACCAAGCCGCGCGAATCCTTGGGGTTGACGGCGTAGGCACTGCGAAAGATGCTTTCGGCATCCTGGAGGCGGCCTTCCTTTAGGGCCACCATGCCGAGCGAGAAGTCGATATCGGGCGCGTTGGGATTCGCGCGGCGGATAGCTTCCAGCAGTTCGCGCGCTTCCTTATATTTCTTCTCGCCCAGCAGCGACGCCGCTTCGATCATGCGCGCCGGGCCATTCTTCGGGTCGAGTTGCAGGATCTCGGCGACAGACTTCAGCGCCGCGTCGTAATCGCTCCGCACCACCTGCAACTGCGCCAGTGACAACCGGGCCGGCAGGTAATCCGGCCGCTCGCGGATCGCTTCCGTGAACTGCTGGCGGGCCTGCTCCCATTCTCCGCGCGACACGTGCGCACGGCCCAGGTTGTAACGCGCCACGAAGTTATCGGGTGCGGCGTTCACCACCGCCTGCAACTCCGAGATGGCCTTCTGCACATCACCCCGGTCGAGCATCAAAGATGCCTGCAAACCGCGCGCGTCGGAGTCTCGCGGATTGTCTTTCAGGATGGCGGCATCGATATCCGCCGCTTCGGCGCGCCGGTTCTGCCGCATCAGGACCTCGATCATGCGCTTCTGGTAAGTGGCCTTCTGCTTGGGGTCGGCCGCCAGACCTTCTTTGTATTCCTTCAGCGCTTCCGAGAGGTCGCCGTTGCGATAGTAGAAATCGCCCACCACGATGTAGGCGCGATCATAATCCTTTGCATGGGCTTTGATCTGGTTCAGCACCGCGACCATGTCGGCGTGCCGCTTCTGACCCGAGTAGAAGCCGGCCAGGCTCACCAGAAAACTGATCTGCTTGGGATTGTTGGAAAGGCCCGACTTGAGGATCTGCTCCGCGTCCGACGGTTTGTTCTCGACCAGGTACACCCCGTACAACTCGTTATAGGCCGGGACAAAAGTCTTGTCTTCACTAATGAGCTGCTTATAGACCGTCTCGGCCTCCCCAAACTGGCCTTCGGCTGCCAGAGCCCGCGCCAATTGCATACGCAACGCGGGGGTGGGCGCCTTCAAAGAGATCGCCTTGCGGTATTCCGCAATGGCGCTGTCCAGATATTCCCGTGCTTCGTCCGCCTGGCCGGCGTGGAAACTGGATTGCGCTCGGACGAAATCCAGGTCGGCGCTCAGGCGATGGCCATCCAGCGAGTTCGGATCGCGCTGCAACAGTTCCTTGGTGATCCCCTCCACCTCCGCCAGGTACTGCGTTTCGCGCGTGTACGCCAGATAGATTTCAGCCAGGTGGACTTCCGATTCAATGTGTTCCGGCTGGTCTTTAGGTATAAGTTCGATGGCGCGGCGCAACTCGCCGAGCGCATTGGAGATGCGGCCCAGTTTGAGGTCGGTGTTCGCCAGGTGGTAGTAAGCGAGGCCGTATCGCTGGTCCTTTTGCAGGGCATTGCGGTACATAATGGAAGCTTCTCTGTATTTGCCCTTTGCAAAGTATTTATTGCCGTTTTCGAGATACCGTTTTTTGGCGACGTTCGGGTCCCGGTTGCAAGACACCAATGCCAGTGCAGCCAGGATCACTACCAGGGATTTCATGCAAGTCCTCAGGCTGATTCTAATACACATCGCAATCGGGGCGTTTGGGATTCAGAGGCGGACCGACAGGCGATGGACCCCAGTACCTGGTCCAAAAAAAAACCGCAAAAAATATGAGAATAATCGGCCTGTTGGACACCTACGGGTCAATGCGCCGGTCCGGCTATTCACCGGCGGAGTGTTGCGCACAGATGCCGAGGTCCTCACACGCCCAATCCGTGACCCAGGCGGCCTTCTCGCTCGACGTACACGGGCGCGTTACCGTGTGGAGCGAAGCAGCCGAACAGGCCACCGGGTATCGGGTCGAGGAAATCACCGGGCGGCACAACGCCTGTTTCTACACCCCGGACGAGGTCTCCCGCGGCATACCCGAGCGCGACTTACAGAAAGCCGCGACCGACGGAAGCGTGGCGCGCGAAGGCTGGCGTGTGCGCAGGGACGGCTCGCGGTTCTGGGCGCAGACGACAATCGTCGCTGTGCGAAATCCAGACGGCACCCTGACGGGATTTGCGCAGGAGGTCCGCGAGGCGGCCGCCTACCAGCTTAGCCGCCGGGTACTCGACTCGTTGGCCGAGCCGATCTGCGTCCTGGATCGTGACGGTCTGATCATCTTCACCAACCTGGCGTGGACCCGGGCCGAGATGACGCACGCAATGGAGATGGCTTGCGGGCGGACTGGCGTCAATTACCTGGACTTGTGCCGGGGAAAAACCGGCCCGTTCTTGGGGCATGCCGCCGAGGGCCTGGAGCGCGTTCTGAACGGCGCGTCCCGCCATTTCTCCTTCGACTATCCGTGCGGACAGGTCCAACGGAGGACCTCATACCGCCTGACGGTCCACCCCTTGCACAGGACCATAGGCGGCGCGATCGTAGTGCACGCCGATACAACCGGGACCGCCCGCCTGGCGGAGAGGGTCTGGCGCATCGAGAAACATTACAACTTATTGATCGACACTCCATTCGAGACGGCGGCACTACTGGCGCCCGACGGGACCGTCGAGTATCAGAGCCCGGCGGTGCGGGACGTTTTCGGACTTCAACCCGAGCAAATCGAGGGCCGCCAGATCTTTCAGTTCTTGCATCCACGGGACGCCGCGGCAGTCCGGGAGATGATCCGAACCTGCATGTGCCATCCGCACCGCACGCATCGCGTTGAATTCCGGTTGCGCAACCAGGATGGCTCATGGCGCATCGTAGACGGCCTCGCGCGAAAGGCATCCGGGGCGGATCTGATCGCATTGCATTCCCGCGATGTCACGGAGCGAAAATCGGCTGAAGCATCGCTACAGGCAAGCCATGATGTGCTGGCTAGCCGCTGCGAGGACTCCAGATCGGTCGTGGCGCGTCTGTTGCAGAGGGCGGAGGAAGAACGCCTCCAGTTAGCCCGCGCGCTAAGCTTCGACTTCGGCCAGCAGTTGGCGTCTCTGAGCCTCGAGGCGGCCGGTATCTCCGCCGGCGAATCCGCGGCGGAACAGTTACGCGCCCTGGAGGAAAGCCTGGCTAGTCTGGGACACGATCTCCGCGATGTCGCCGACGGCTTGGATCCCGCCGTCGCTGACGGATCGAGCTTGGTGGCTGCTCTCAGGCGCCTGTGCGCCAGCATCGGTCGTAAGACCCGTCTCGAAATTGAATACTCACACGCGGCGATTCCGTCCGACGTGCCCGCATCGGCTGCCTCTGCACTGTATCGCGTCGCCGAGGAGTCGCTGCACAACATCGCCGTCCACGCCGCCGCGAAGCGCGCCTCGGTCAGCCTGCGCGGCGACGCGAAAGCTGTCTCTCTCCGTATTCGGGACAATAGCGTTGGCTTCGACCGTCCAGAAAACGCACGCAGCCCGGGTCTTCTGACCATGCGCGAGCGGTTGCGCCTGGTAAACGGCACGATGCGGATCCGATCGCGGGACTGCCAGGGAACCGAGATCCTGGTCAGAATTCCTGTGGCGCTTTCCGCCGCTCGCCCTGATTAAACTCCCATTCGCGCGCCAAATTTGACGTTTCGCCAGCCCCCCGTCGCACGAATTGCCTGCCGCCAGTATACTGCACGACGGTCTCGCAGATCGCCTTCAGGACTAAGGAATGGCTCCCCAGGCTGGGCCACGGAAGCCCGTTAAAAGCCGACATTCGGTGGTCCCACCGGCCTCAGGAGACTCTGGTAGGTTCTCGCCCCAGCCGCCCTGCTCGCGGCGCCTCCGTGTGGTCGGTCTTCGGTTCAGTGTTTATGGCAGAATGGCAATACGATCTTGGCGCAAAGAGGAGATTCTCAATGTCAGGGAGCCGGAATCAGGTTCGAGCATGCCGGACGGACGCCACGCGCGCCGCGATCCGGGAGGAGTTACATCGTCTGCGCGAGTCAAAGATGCTGCTGGTGCTTAAGGCCCAAGTAATGGGGCTGGCGGTGCCCCGGTCCTGCTGCCGGCACCCCGGCCTTTTCGCATGCCCATCCTGCTCAGCCGACTGGCTCACCGCCCTGTTAGTCCCACGCAGGAGACGGGCGTCCCGGTCGACTTGGTCGTCGCGCTGGCTCTAATCTGGCGGTGCGCGCGGAGGAGTTAAGCCAGACCGCTTTCGATTCCCTTCCGGACCATGTTTGTGTTCTGGACCGGAGCGGCACGATCATCCTGACCAATCGGGCGTGGGATCGATTCGCACAGTTGAATGGCGGCGACCCGCGGCGCTGCGGGCACGGCGTGAATTATCTGGACGTATCCCGGGCCGCGCAGGGCGAATTCTCGGAAGGCGCCGCGCGCGCCGCCGAAGGAATTGAAGAGGTGCTGCGCGGCGCGGCCTTCTCCTTCACTCTGGATTACGCTTGTCCGTCCACACTGGTGGCGGCCTGGTTCCGGCTCACCGCTACGCCGCTGCACCCATCCCGCGACGGCGCGGTCATCGCCCATACGAATATCACTGACCAGACTCGGCTCGGCGAGCGGCTTCACCGCATCGAGGAGCGCTACGAGGCCGTGATGGAGAATCCCGGCAACGCTGCCACCGTTTTGGAGATGAACGGAATCATTCACTATCAAAGCCCCGCTACGGAAAGCGCCTTCGGTTATCGGAGCGAGGAGTTGATTCACCGTAATTTCCTCGATTTCGTACATCCGGACGACGCATCCGCTGTGCGAAAGTTGTTGGATGACTGCCGGCGCCAGCCGAATGTCAGTCCCATCTGCACATACCGCTTCAAGGACAAGAATGGTGCATGGCGCACCATGGAATGCGTCGCCCGCAAGCTGCTGACGGGTCCGCCCGAACGCACGGTCATCAATTCCCGCGACGTCACGGCTGCCAAACGGGTCGAGTTGACCCTGCTGAGCAAGCAGGAGTCCCTCATCCGCCGGCGCGATGAATTGGATTTGCTGGTTGCCCGCTTGCTTCACGAGCAGGAGGAGGAGCGCCGCCGTACCGCGGCTGAATTGCAGAAGGATGTGGGGCAGCGTCTGGAGCGGCTGTCGTTACTGGCCGCTCAACTGGCGAATTCGCCGTCGGCCGACGCCCGGCAATTGTCTTCTTTGCGCGAGGGAATCGGCCGTCTCAGTGGCACTCTCCAGGCTCTCGCGCACCAACTGCATCCACCCATGCTCGATCAGCTGGGGCTGGCGGTGGCTTTGCGCGAGTACTGCGACGAATTTACGCGCCGCGAAGGCGTGCAGGTCACCTATACCCATCGCGAGATTCCCGGCCGCCTTTCGAGCGCAGTGGTTGCCGCTCTGTATCGCGTGGCCGAAGAAGCTCTGACCAACGTAGCCCGGCACGCCAACACAAACCGGGCTTGGGTAACGCTCAGCCAGACCGCGCGCGGCATCCGGATGGTAGTGCGCGACGCCGGCGCCGGTTTCGATCCCGCGGGATTGGCGCCCGGCGCGGGGCTGGGTATTCTCCGCATGCGCGAACGGCTGCGGGCGATCGACGGCACGTTGACCATCCATGCCGCGCCCGGCAAGGGCGTGCAAATCGTGGCCCTGGTGCCGCTCAACGTTTCCCGGTGATTCAGCGCGCGCCGCGGTTGCGCGTGATGTAGTCGTAGACTCAGGCGAGCGGTCCGGATCTGTGCAGCCTTCCAGACGCAGCCACGGCTCTGTTGCGCCCAATGGCCGCCAGGATGCCGATCAGGCGACCGGCCCGATCGAGCCGGGGGGCTACGGTCCGGATCGTCGATCAATTCGACACGATGGGCGGCTCCGGATGGCGCGTCATCGCGGTTGTGTGCGGGCCTGTTGCTGCATGGCCACCTGGCGCAGCAGGATGAATGACGAAACGTTTTCGGAGGTGAGCAAGCCAACCAGCTTGTCGCCGTTCATGACCAGCGAGCACGCGTGAACGACCGACAGATCCGGTAGCACATCGGATAGTGGGGTATCCTGCGTGACCCGCCGTGGATTGCGGTCCATCGCAGAGGCGACGTAGGCTTCGGGTCCCTCGGTCAGCATGGCGCGAATCAGGGACGCGCGGGTCAGCAGCCCCAGCACCGTGTCGCCGTGTACCACCGGAAAGTCGTGTTGGGAAGTGGCCAGCAGAAGATTCCCCGCATCGCGGATGCTCTGGCCGTGTGACAGCGTACGAAAGTCGGTGATCATGGCGGCGCTCACCGGCACCCCCGTGGTCAGCAGCCGCCCCCGAATGGCGGCGCCCTCCTGCGAAGCTCCGATGTAGATGAACATGGCCACGAAAACCACGATGAAATTGGAAGAGAGCAGGCCATACAGGCCAAGCATGGCCGCCAACGCCTGTCCGGCTCCCGCCGCGATGCGCGTGGCTTCCTCTTCGGGCTTGAAGAACATGAGCAGCGCGCGCAGCACGCGTCCGCCATCCATGGGATACGCGGGTAGCAGGTTGAAGGCGAATAGCAGGAAATTTCCGATCGCGATGCGTTCGGCCAGATTTGCGTCGGTCGGCTCTTTCAGCAGATCGAAAGGGACGAATCGATGTTCGCTGGCCAGCCACGCAAACAAGCCCCCGGCGATAAGCGCGTTCACCAGCGGTCCGCTGATCGCGATCCAGAACTCCTCGCGGCCTTTGGGGATGCGTTCCGGCCGCGATACACCGCCCATCGGGTACATCACGATTTCGGTGGTGCGGATCCCGTACCGGCGCGCGACCAGGGTGTGCCCGATTTCGTGTAACAGAACCGAAGCAAGCAGCGCGAGCACATAGAGAGCGAACATCGCGCCGGATTGGCGGTCGCCCGTGCCGATGAACAGCAAGAAGATCAGCAGCAGGATAAAGGTGAAGTGCAGGCGGACCGGCACGCCGAAAACATGGAGAACCCCCAGCGATCCCGGACTCGGCGCGGCCTTCGGCTTGTCATTCACGGGCATCGTGTCGGGTATGTCTCCGGCTCGTACCATTGTCGCGCGAATGACTGCGCTTCAGCGAAACTGGAACACCCGCGAAGGCGGCCTGTCATTTTTCTTACAATCGGTTTGAATCTCCCTAGCCCGCCGGGCATCCAATTTCACCGGCCGATAGTCTTTACATCCAGGAGAGGACAATTCGTGGCTACTTCATCTACACCAACGTTCCGTATAGACGTAACCTTGAACGATTTGTTGAGACGCTCCGTGACTCCGGCCGCGCCACCTGTTGCGCGCGGCGCTACGCTTCCCGAACCGGTATTCCCGCAGAGGCCGGAGTTACTGAACGATCCCGGACCCGAAACTCTTCCAGACAAGCGGCAGTGGGGCGCGCAGCATATCTATCGCAGCATGCGCGGCTGGCTGTTCCCGTACATCCGTTCGCGTGTCATGCCCGGCGACTTTCATCCGATCACCGCTTACCTGTTTGTCGAGTATAAGTGTAACCTCGACTGCTGGTATTGCTGGGCGTTTGACAATCACGTTAAAGGGATGACCGAAGACGTGGCGCGCCGCTCGATCGACTGGCTGCACGATCACGGCTGCCGCGTGCTGGCGCTCATGGGAGGCGAGCCGCTTTTGCGCCCGCAGTTTGTGCATAAGATCGTGTACTACGCCGCAAAGAGGGGGTTCTGGATCTACGTTGCTACGAACGGCCGCTTGTTGCGCCCCGAGGTCGCGGACCGCTTGGGGGATGCCGGCGTGGCGGTCCTCAATTTCGCGCTGGACGCGTGGGACGAAAAGCCAGGCCTGCCGAAAGCGCTGATCCCCTCCCAGAAAAACCTGGAGCATATCATCCGCAAACAGTATGTTTACGGTTACATGGTTTTCTTCAATCTCAACATCTGCCGGAACAATCTCGACGACGTGCGGCAGCTCACCGAGTACGCGCGCGAGCACCGTCTGGCCACGGACTACCACCTGAACGAAACGCCCATGCTGGAACAGGACGGGCACTTCAAGCACCTCGATGACAACCCAACCTATATCCGCCGCGAGGATTGGCCGGCCGTTGACAGCTTGATCGATTGGCTGATTGAAAAGAACCGCTCCGGTTACCAGATGGTGAACTCCGTGCAACGGCTGCAGGAGATGAAGGCCTTCATGCGCATGGCCACCGGCGGCGAGGCGCGCTGTAATGGTGAGAATGGCTTGGACCCGATCCTCGCGTCCACGCCGGGAATCGTGTCCGACGCCGAGGGTAACCTGGGCTTCACCGACTGGAACTGCCGCGCGGGACAGAACAACGTCATTGTGCGCACGGACGGCACGGTGGGGCCGTGCTTCCCCATGTACTCGTCAACTTATGACTGGGGTACCATCGAAGGGCATAAGTTCGATTCGGCGCAGTTAGCAGGGATGAAGGCCACCTGCCAGCAGCATTGCTTCTCGACCTTGAATCACAACCTGGGTTATTGTTACAATGACGCCCGGGTGATTAAGTGGGTCTGGAAGCAGGCGCGCAGCGGGTTCCGTAGCGGTGCGCGGAGTTTCGAAGACTAACTCCGCGCGCCTGACCGGCTACGGTGCGCCTATCGCAATGAAGGCTCCTGGCTGTGTGCCGGCGTCACCCGGCAATACCACGATAAAGTGATTTCGCCCTGCATCGCATGTGCTGACGCCGTTGGCCATTCGATCAGTTCGAGCGGCGCGGGAATCAGTTGCCCGTTGGGGATCGCCGGCTCAGTCGCGCCGAAGCCGGTCCCGTAAAGCACGATCGTTTCGCCGCCACCTGGCTGTACCCGCCGGCTACATTCGTCCGATTCGTGAAGAACGACGGCACGGTAGCTTGCGCGGTGGCCGTGACGCTCGAGTTGCTGAGCCGAGATGCCGGCAGCGGGTTGCCCGTCACCGACCCAGGTGTTCGGCGCGATAGCGGCCGAATAGCTTCCAGCGTTCTGCACATCGAAACCGCGGCTGCGCTAGCGAGTATCCGCCCGGTTGTATACCGTTGCGGATCGAGAAGCAACTGTAGACAAAATGTAAACAGTCAGGGCGGAAATATCATATTTACAGACCTTGAAATCTGGCATATAATCCAAGTAGACCCACCTGGAGGTGGGTACATCTTGAAACTGCCCGCCGAATACCGCCATAAGGCCGTCAGCGCTGAGCGCGCCGTCCAGGTGGTCCGGTCGCGCGACCGCATCTGGGTGCACGAAGGAAATGCCACTCCAGAGCCTCTGATCCAAGCCCTGCTGCGCCGTGCGCCGGAGTTGCACGACGTCGAGATCGTGCACATGCTGACTCTCGGCGATGCCGATTATACGCGCCCGGAGTACGAAGGCCATTTCCGCCACAACGGTCTTTTCCTGGGACCGAATGTGCGCCCCGCCGTAGCCGCGGGGCGCGCGGATTACACGCCCATCTATCTCAGCGAAATCGAGAAGCTGTTCTGGTCGGGAGAAATGCCGCTCGACGTGGCGTTCATCCAGACCGCGCCGCCCGATGAGTACGGCTTCCTCAGCCTGGGCACCAGCGTGGATTGCACGCTCAGCGCCGCGCAGTGCGCGCGTTACGTGATCGCCGAAGTGAACGACCGCATGCCGCGCACCATGGGCGACACCTTTTTGCACTTGAGCCAGGTCGGAGCGATCGTAGAGACCTCGCGGCCGTTGATCGAGATGCCTCCGGCGCTGACCAGCGATGTGCAAAATCGCATCGCCGCACATGTCGCGGAGCTGATTCCCGATGGCGCCACTCTGCAACTAGGTATCGGCGGCATTCCCAACGCGGTGCTGGAAGCGCTCTACGACCGCAAGGATCTGGGCATCCACAGCGAGATGTGCCCCGATGGCGTGGTGCCGCTGATCGAAGCGGGCGTGATCACGGGCGCGCGCAAGACGTTGCATCGCGGCAAAGTGATCTCGGGCTTTGTGCTCGGTACCAGGCGGATCTTCGATTTCATCGATAATAATCCGCTGTTCGAATTCCATCCGACGCAATATGTGAACGACCCGTTCGTGATCGCGCAGAACGAACGCATGGTGGCGATCAATTCCGCGATCCAGGTGGATCTCGGCGGCCAGGTTTGCGCGGACTCGATCGGTGCGACGCCGTTTAGCGGCTTTGGCGGACAGCTCGATTTCATTCGTGGCGCGGCGCATTCCAAGGGCGGCAAGCCCATCATCGCGATGCCGTCCACGGCGCGCCACGGCACGGTTTCGCGCATCGTGCCCGTGCTCGACCCAGGCGCGGGCGTGGTCACCAGCCGCGCGGATGTGCATTACGTGGTAACCGAGCACGGCGTGGCCTACCTGTGGGGCAAGACCTTGCGGCAGCGGGCCGAGGCGCTGATCGCGATTGCCGATCCTCGCTTTCGCGACGAGCTTCACGATTACGCGGTGCGCGCGCATCGTTTGGAGAGCAAGGCGGGCGTGCAGCCTGCCTTGGAGGTGGCATGACGAACACCGGCAAACCCGACCGCGGCTTGGTCGAGCTGAATTCGGAAGAGTGCAAGGGTTGCGGGCTGTGCGTGGAGGCCTGCCCGCCCAAGGTCCTGCTGCTGGCGGACCAGTTGAATCGCTACGGCTATCATCCCGCGGCCTACGCCGGGGTGGGCTGCACCGGCTGCGGCATCTGCTTCTTTGTATGTCCGGAGCCGGGCGCCATCCGGGTACTGCGGTTGGCGGCGTAAGGAGGTCGATCCCATGGCGAAACAAATGACCAAGGGCAATGAAGCCATCGTGAAGGGAGCGATTCTGGCGGGCTGCCGCGCGTTTTACGGCTATCCCATCACGCCTGCCAGCGAGATCGCGGAAGCCGCGGCGCTCTA
>DATKNQ010000298.1:0-26196 GCA_035541265.1 Bryobacteraceae bacterium | reverse complement strand
TTCCTGCGGCGCGTCGACTGGGCTTCGGACATCGGCGCGGATGGACGCCCGCAAGTTAAGGACCCGGGCGGTTGCCCGGATGACGGCGCGAACTGGAGCTCGACGGCATATAGCCCGGTGACGCGGCTCTACTATTTTCTGGCGCTCGAAGAATGCGTCGGGCTGAAGATGGGCTATCCGGATCAGACGGGTCAGCGCTTCCTGCGCGCGGTGAATATCGAGACCGGCGCGATTGTTTGGGAAATTCCGCAGCCGGGCGCGGCGAAAGCGAAGACCTGGTCAGGCGTGCTCGCGACGGCCGGCGGGCTGATCTTCTACGGCAAGCCCAACGGCGGATTCGACGCGGCAGATGCCGCCACCGGCAAGACGCTGTGGCACTTTCCCACCAACGTGCGGATGAAGGCTTCGCCCATCACGTTTCGCGTGAAGGGGAAGCAATACATAGCGGTCGCGGCTGGGCCGAACATTCTGTGCTTCGGCCTGTGACCGGCTATTTGCCGTCTTTGATGATCTCGCGCGCGGCGTTGTAGCCCGGCGCGCCCATCACGCCGCCGCCCGGATGTGCGCCGGACCCGCACAAATACAGGCCGCGGACGGGAGTGCGATAGCGCGCGTAGCCAGCCACCGGACGCATGACAAACATCTGGTCGAGGCTCATCTCGCCATGAAAGATGTTGCCTCCGGTGATACCATAGCGGCGCTCCAGATCGAGCGGCGTGAGCACCTGTTTATCGATGATGATGGAGTGGATGTTGGGTATGTACTCTTCCATCACCTCGAGCACGCGATTGTAGAAGGGCTCGCGCTGCTCGTCCCAGGTGCCTTCACGCAGCGTGTACGGCGCGTATTGCAGGAAGAGCCCCATGACGTGCTTGCCCGGCGGCGCGAGTGACGGATCGTACATCGTCGGGATGGTCAGCTCGAGCATGGGGCGGTCCGAAGGCCGGCCGTACTTGGCGTCATCCCAGGCGCGCTCGATGTAATCGATCGACGGGCAGATATGTATGGTCGCGCGATGCTGCGGCCCGGGTGCGCCGGGCATGGCGCTGAATTCCGGTAATCCGGAAAGCACGAAGTTGATCTTGCACGAAGTGCCTTCGGTGCGAAAGCGCCGGATGGAGCTCACGAAATCGGGCTGCAGTTCGCGCTCGCCGACGAGGCGCAGGAACGTGACGTGCGGATCCAGATTGGACACCACCACCGCGCCCTCGATTTCCTCGCCGCCCTGGAGCACAACGCCGCGCGCGCGTCCCTCGCGCACCAGAATCCTCTCGACAGCCGCGTTGGTGCGAATCACCGCGCCGTGGCTGCGCGCGGACGCCGCGATTGCTTCGGAGACTGCGCCCATGCCGCCGCGCACGAATCCCCACAAGCCGCGATGCCCGGCCACGCTGCCCATCACATGGTGCATCAGAATGTAGGCGGTGCCCGGAGATCGCGGGCCGCCGTTGGCGCCGATCACACCGTCGGTAGCCAGCGTGACTTTCAACTCCGGCGATTCGAACCACTCGTCGAGCAACTCGGCCGCGCTCTGGGTGAAGACTTTGACCAGCGCGACCATGTCCGCGGGCGCGAGCTTGCGCAGGCGCCCGGCCAGCTTCAGATACTCGACCAGATCGCCGAGCCCGCGCGGCGGAAACTGCGGCGGAGTGGTGAGCAGCAGCGATTCGACCACCTGGGCGAGACGCTCCAACTGCGCCTCGAACGCGGGGTAAGCTGCGGCATCGCGCTGCGAGAATTTGGCGATTTCTTCGAGCGTTTTGCGGCCGTCCTGCCACATGAAGAAGCATCGGCCATTGGGAAAGGGCGAGAAGAAGGCGGGGTCTTTGGCGTCCACCTGGTAGCCGAAGCGCGCGAGTTCCAGGTCGCGGATGACGCGCTCCTGCAGCAGGCTGGTCAGGTAGGAAGCCGTCGACACGCGGAAGCCGGGCCAGATCTCTTCGGTGACGGCGCAGCCGCCCACCATCTCGCGCCGCTCGAGGACCAGCGTCCGCCGCCCGGCGCGCGCCAGGTAAGCGGCGGTGACCAAACCGTTGTGTCCGCCGCCGACAATAATAGCGTCGCATTGAGAGGTCCGCCTCACGCGATCTACCTTTTCCTAAATGCGACCACGGCCAGTGGAGGCACCGTGATGCTGATGCTGTGCGGCCGGTCGTGGCGCGCGATCGGGCGCGAGGCGAGCCACCCGGGGTTGCCCAGATTGCTGCCGCCGAACAGGTGCGAATCCGTGTCGAAGACTTCCTCGTAAATGCCTTCCTCCGGAACCCCGATTTCATACTTCTCCCGCACGACTGGCGTGAAATTACAGCAGAACAAGGTGAAGTCTTTGGGGTCCTCAGCGCGCCGCAGGAAAGTGATGATCGAGCTCTGCACGTCGTGGAAATCGATCCATTCAAAACCGGCGTAATGAAAATCCACCTGGTAGAGCGACGGGTTGCTGCGGTAAAAGCGATTCAGTTCCTGCACCAGGAGCTGCAGCTTGCGGTGATAGTCAAATGTCAGCAAGTCCCAGCGCCGGCCCTCGTTATGGTTCCATTCTTCGCGCTGGCCGATCTCCTGGCCCATGAACAGCAGCTTCTTGCCCGGATGCGCGTACATGTAAGCGAGGAACGCGCGCACATTGGCGAACTGCTGCCAGTCATCGCCGGGCATTTTGTTGATCAGCGATCCCTTGCCGTGCACCACCTCGTCGTGCGACACCGGCAGCACGAAGTTTTCGGTGAAGGCGTACAGCATGCTGAAGGTGATGTTGTTGTGGTGATACTTGCGATGCACGGGGTCTTCGCTGAAATAGTGGAGCATGTCGTGCATCCAGCCCATGTTCCATTTCATGGTGAAGCCCAGGCCATTGAGATAGACCGGCTTCGAGACGCCCGGAAACGCCGTGGATTCCTCGGCGATGGTGATGGCGCCGGGCACCGTGTGGGCCAGTTCGTTGAAGCGCCGGATGAAATCGATGGCTTCCAGGTTCTCGTTGCCGCCATACTGGTTCGGGATCCACTCGCCGGCTTTGCGCGAATAGTCGAGGTAGAGCATGGAAGCCACGGCGTCCACGCGCAGGCCGTCGATGTGGTACTTCTTCAGCCAGAACATGGCGTTCGAGATCAAGAACGCGCGCACTTCGTTGCGGCCGTAGTTGAAGATCATGGTGCCCCAATCGCGTTGCTCGCCTTTGCGCGGATCGGAGTGCTCGTACAGCGCCGTACCGTCGAAGTAGACCAAGCCATGGGCGTCGCGCGGGAAGTGCGCGGGCACCCAATCGACGATCACGCCGATGCCTTCCTGGTGGCAGCGGTCGACGAAGTACATGAAGTCTTCGGGCGTGCCGAAGCGGGAAGTCGGCGCGAAGTAGCCGATCACCTGGTAGCCCCAAGAGCCGGAGAAGGGATGTTCCATGATGGGCAGCATCTCGATGTGTGTGTAGCCCATCTTCTTGATGTAGGCGACCAGGCTTACCGCGAGCTCGCGGTAGGTGAGGAACTGGCCCTGCGGACCACGCAGCCACGACTCCACGTGCAGTTCGTAGATGGAGACGGGCGCTTTCAACCAGTCGGTGCGGCCGCGCGCTTCCATCCAGGCGGCGTCCTGCCATTGGTACTTGTCGATGTTCCAGACCACAGAAGCGGACTTGGGCGGCACCTCCGCCGCATAGGCGTATGGGTCGGCCTTGAGCTGCTGATAAGCATTGAAGCGCGAACGCACGTTGTACTTGTAGCAGGTGCCCTCGCCCAGTTCGGGGATGAAAATCTCCCAGACGCCGGCGTTGCGGCGGCGCATCGGATGGCGGCGGGTGTCCCACTGGTTGAAGTCGCCGGCCAGCGTGACGCTTTCCGCATTCGGCGCCCACACGGCAAAGCGCACGCCCTTGACGCCGTCGGCTTCGGCGGCATGGGCACCCAGCGTACGGTAGGCTTCGTAATGCGTGCCCTCGCTGTGGAGATGCAATTCGAAATCGGTGATCAGCGGGCCGAAGCGGTAGGGGTCCTCGAACTCGATGTCCGGTCCGTCATACAGCTTGACCTGGAGCAGGTACTTGCCCGGCGAGCCCGCCAGGGAAGTGCAGAAAAAGCCGCCATCATGCAGTTTTTCCATGGGGACGACCTGGCCGGCGATCCGTACCGTGGCGGATTCGGCCTGCGGGAGAAAGGCGCGCACTTCCCAACGGGGCTGCCCGCCGCGCTTGCGGACGGCATGGGGACCGAGGATACGGAAAGGGTCGCCGTGGTATCCGCCGGTGATCGCTTCAATTTCTTCTGGAGTCATGCGAAGGAACCATCTTACAGTAGCGCGCGCCGGGGGGGGAGGGCGTCGATTCGCCGATCAACCCGTTAAGTGAGTATAACGCAGGCAGTCCAGGCGCTGGCCAGGACTGAGGTTCGGGAACACTTCCGATTCCGGCAGCCGCTCTCCGCACGCGAAGCCGCATTTTTCCAATACCCGGATCGATGCCGAGTTCGCCGGATGACACAGCGCGTACAAGCGCCGGACTCCCAGATTCCGGGACAGCGCCACAATTGCCGTAAGGGCTTCGGTGGCGTACCCCCGTCCCCAGGCATCGCGGGCGAGGACGTACCCGGTGGCCGCGACTGCCTCGGTCTCAAACGCCAGTCCGGTGCTGCCGAGCAACGCTCCGGTCGTTCGAGACTCGATCAAATAAGGACCGGCCGGCCGTCGGTCCCATTCCGCATCGCTAATCGCAAGGAACTGCAGGGTGTCTGCGAGTGACTGATGCGTTCGCCAACTCAGAAAATTGGTGACCTCCGCGTCGCTGGCATAGCGCGCAAAGATCGCCTCCGCATCCGCCGCAATCGGCTTCCGCAGTACCAACCGCGCAGTTTCGATCCGCCCCTGCCCTTTCATCCCGGATTCCCATTTTGACATCAACGGCGGCCCTACCGCTCTGGCGAAAAAAGAGGTCCGGTGGCGCGATCAAAAAAGCGGCGGACCGATATATACTGGACTGGTCCAGCTATGTCCTCGCGCCTGACTCCATTTTTGGTGTTTCTTGCATTCACCGTGGGACATGCCCAAATGCCCGCGGGACCGAACCGCCCCGCTACGGTGCCGGAGGCCTACGTAGTCACTCCGTTCGGCTACTTTCACCCATCCTGTGTCCGGCAGCTAGCGGAGGGAGACACTCTGCTCGAAGATGAGAGCGCCATTCAGCATGCGGATGGAAGTATGGGGAATCTTCCGGCCTGCGGCTATCTGCACTATACGCCCAGCGGAGAGATCGCCGTCGAAGGCACCACGGCGGTAGTGCCGCCGATGATCGGTCACAGTTGGATTGAAGCTGGGTCCGTTACCACAAGTACTTCTTACGGCCAACTTACCGCCACCTGGACCGTGCCGCCGGCACCGGCTTCCAACGATGGGCAGACTGTGTACTTCTTCCCCGGCTTCGAGCAGGACAGCGGGAGGACTACAATTCTTCAGCCTGTTCTCGGCTGGAACGCTGATTTTGCCGCAGCGTGGGGTATTGCCAGTTGGAACTGCTGCCCGGGTGGGAATTCCATCGAGAGCAAGCCGCTGAGCGTTACTTCAGGCGATAAGATCAATGGTGCCATTCAGGACACGTGCGCCGCGGGGACGCCGTCGTGTCCCACGTGGAACGTGGTGACAGCCGATGCAACGGTGAGTAAGAGTACTCCGCTGCGCAGTACCAGCAGCGCCGGGCACACGTTCAACTGGGCGTTCGGGGGCGCGTTGGAGGTTTATAGCGTCAGCCAATGCGCCGATTACCCTCCCAATGGGCAACTTAGTATCTCGGGAATCACGCTCGATGACGACAACTTCAATCCGATCTCGAATCCCGTTTGGTCGGTCAACAATTTTGCTTCGGGTCTGACACCGCAATGCGGCTACGGTGTGCAGGTCGCGCCAAACAAAGTGACGCTCGACTACGCGAACTTCGTCACACTGTACAGCTTCGAGGGCACTGACGGTGCAGTCCCGAATGGAGGGCTGATCCAAGGCAGCGATGGCAGCCTCTATGGGACAACGTACTCGGGCGGGGCGTACGACGGTGCTGGGGCTGTTTTTAAAATCACACCGAGCGGCGCACTGGCCACGCTGTATAGTTTCTGCGCCCAAGGATATCCATGTACGGACGGCGGAGCACCGGAAGCAGCGCTCGCCCAGGCCAGCAACGGCTATCTCTACGGGACAACCTACTATGGTGGGGCGAACGGCGATGGTTCGGTCTTCAGAATAACTCCGAGCGGCGTGCTGACTACGCTACACAGTTTCTTCTGCCCCGGGGGCGGAAGTTCGTGCACGGACGGATCATCACCCGAAGCAGCGCTCGTACAGGCCAGCAGCGGCTATCTCTACGGCACGACGTTTAATGGCGGAGAGCACGAAGAAGGTACGGTCTTCAGCATGGCTCCGGGCGGCGCGCTAACCATCCTATATAGCTTCTGCTCCCAGAGCGGGTGCGCGGACGGCATCAACCCGTGGGCCGCGGTCGTCCAGGCCAGCAACGGCTATCTCTACGGGACAACGGGGGCCGGCGGGGCGAACAATCGTGGTACCGTCTTCAGAATCACCCCGAGCGGTTTGTTAAACACGCTGTACAGCTTCTGCTCGCAAAGCGGCTGTACCGACGGAGGATCTCCGTCTTCAGGGCTGGTACCGGCCAGCGACGGGAACTTCTACGGGGTAACGCTTGGCGGAGGTACGTATGGCCAGGGTACTGTCTTTAGGATCACACCGAGCGGCACGCTGAGCGTTTTATACAGCTTCAGCGGTTCGGACGGCGTAAACCCGGATGCAGGGCTCATCCAGGCCAGCGACGGCAATCTTTACGGGACAACGATTCTGGGTGGGGCGAATGGTGCCGGTACGATGTTTAAGATCACTTTGAACGGCACGCTGACCACACTATACACCTTTTGCTCCCTCAACGGTTGCGCGGACGGAGCGTACCCCCGAGGTGGAGCGCTCATCCAAGCTAGCGACGGCAATCTCTACGGCACGACGGCGGCGGGAGGTACCAGGGACGATGGGACCGTCTTCCGGCTTTCGCTGGGCTTGACGCCGCCTAACCCCCGGTAGCGCCACCGATCACCTCTCCGGCGTGGTGTGATTGGCCGGATACCTCATAACACCTATCTATCGACGCCATTCAAAAAACTTTCTTTGGGCAGCATTTGTCCAGTGATATACTACGCCCATAACTTGGGGGTTAACAAGCTTGTAACTTGTTGACAGGTAGTAGTGATAGCGAATTGATTCACGCGTTTCGGGTGCGCACGTGGATTTCCTTCTCCGGCCCCTGGTTCGGGCCTGATCTCCTGGTATGAGCGGCATCTCAGTCGCAGCTTAGTAGTCGCACCTGACTTGTGGTACGGCCAACTTTTTAACGGGAGAAGAACTACATGTCTACAACGGGGAGAAGTTCCAACCGGAATGGATTGTTCACGGCGGCAGCTCTGGGAACGGGTGTATTCCTGGCGGCTTCGCTGTTACTGGCGCAGTCTTATCAAGGGGGTGTGCGCGGCACGGTCGATGATGCGCAGGGCGCATCCATTGCCAAGGCCGTGGTAACGCTGACCAACGACAAGACCGGCGAGTCTCGCAGCGCGGTAACTAACGGCGACGGCGGATTCGAGTTCACACAGCTCGTCCCGTCCACTTACACATTGGTCGCGGAAAGTCCGAATTTCAAAAAGTTCGAGCGCAAGAACATTATCGTGGGCACGCAGGAGTATGTGTTGGTCGACGTCAAGCTGGATGTCGGCGCCGTGACAGAAAGTGTGCTGGTCGAGGCGGAAGTTCCGTTGATCGAGTCGGCGAATGCTTCTCAGGGGCAGGTACTCGATAACCAGAAGCTCAGCGACTTGCCTAACTTAGGGCGGAACCCGTTCATGATGTCCAAGTTATCGCAGAACATCGTGCAGGTTGGGCCGCCGGCGTACAACCGCATGGAAGACCAGAGCGGCTCCTCGATGATCTCACTCGCCGGGGGACCGGTCCGCGGAAACAACTACCTGCTGGATGGCATTCCGATCACGGACGCGAATAACCGGGCTATCATCATCCCCAGTCTCGAGACAGTGCAGGAAGTCAAGATTCAGGTGAATACGTACGACGCCGAAATGGCTCGCACCGGCGGCGGCATGTTCAATACCCTGATGAAGTCCGGCACGAATGACTATCACGGCAGCCTTTATGGCCATCTTCGGCGCACCGGTTGGGACGCGAATGCGTTCTTCAGCAACGCGGCCGGCATCCCGATCACTAACCAGCCGAACACCACCTGGGGCGCCAGCCTCGGCGGGCCGGTATCGCTGCCGAAAATCTACAACGGTAAGAATCGGACCTTTTTCTTCCTGGCTGTGGAGCACTATGACGACGCGTCGTCGGACTCCGCGGACTTCAACCTTCCCACGCTCGCGGAACGGGCCGGCGACTTCTCGAAGAGCTTCGATGCGAACGGACAGTTGCACGTGATCTACGATCCGTTGACAGGGAATCCCTTCCCAGGCAATGTGATCCCCGGCTCGCGGATTACCAACGTCGGCCAGAATATTGCTAACACCTATCCGGTGCCGACCTCCGCTCCGGCCTACTACGGCGCAAGCGATATCGCGCTGGCTTCTTCGATCAAAGCGCGCGCCGTGCAGTATACCGCGAAGATTGATGAGGACTTCACCGCGCGCTGGCGCGCCAGTCTCAGTTATGCGCGCTACTACTCGCTGGAGCCCGGCGATACCTGGTTCAACAGCCCGTCGACCGAGTCCGGTTGGCGTCTGCAGCGCCGCGTAGATGCTACGGCGTTGAATAATATCTTCACCATCAGCCCGACCATGGTCCTCACGGTGCGGTATGGCTTTAACCGCTTTCCGAACTTCGACTACAACAGCTCGCAGGGTTATAACATAGCCAACCTGGGATTCAGCCAAGCTTACGCAGGCTCGATTTCTCCGGCCGTGGCCGAATTCCCGGCCGTCAACATGTCAAGCCTCTACTCGTTAGGCGACACGGGTGACTGGGACTATTACGACGAAGCGTCACATAACTTCTCGGTGGCGGTGGATAAATTCATCGGCCGCCATAGTATCCGGGCGGGCTTCGACTACCGGCACCTGGCTACTTCCGGCGCGGGCATCAACTGCACCACCGGATGTTACACTTTCAACACCGACAGCTCGCTGGGTGCGAGCAATACGGGCACCGACCTCGCTGACCTGCTCCTGGGGCTGCCATACAACCGACAGGCTGACACAGCGTCTACTTTGACCGACATCATTCCCTACTACGGCGCGTTCGTGCAGGACAATTTCCGCCTGACGAACAAGATCACTCTTAACGCCGGTCTTCGCTGGGAGCATGAGGGTGGCGTCCAAGAGCAGAACAACGGACTCATCGTGGGCTTCAACCAGACGGCAACCAGCCCGATAGCCTCGGAAGTGCAGGGGCTGGACTTGAAGGGCGCGGTAGAGTATGCGGGCGTGGGCGGCGCGCCGACATCCGTCGGTAACTACAACTTCAATAAGTGGGGGCCGCGCGCAGGTATCGCCTGGCAGGTCGACAGCAAGACGGTGGTACGCGGTGGATACGGTCTGTTCTGGGCGCCACAGATCGCTCTAGGCGGACCACTGGCCACGTTAGGCTACGCGAACAATACGCAGTACACCGGTAAGTCGACCACTGACGTGCTTACAAATCCTTTCCCGAACGGGCTGCTGGCGCCGGTTGGAAATACGCTCGGCGCGGCTGCCGGCATTGGCTCGAACTTCACGCTGGTCGATCCGAACACCCGGTCGCCACGCGTGCAACAGTACTCTATCGATATCCAGCGCGAGGTCGGTTTTGGAGTGGCCATGGAAGTCGGCTACGTCGGCTCTCACTCGACGCACATGACGCTGGGCCAGCCCACCGTCAATATCGACGCGCTGAATCCCAGCTACTTGTCTGAAGGTTCGGCCGCCCTGAATGCGCAGGTTCCAAACCCGTTCGCTGGTGTCAGTGCGGTTGCCGGCGGGTCATTGTCCGGCTCAACCATTAGTGCCTTCCGGCTGCTGGTTCCCTTCCCGGCCTATACCGGCATCTACGAAACCTACGGTGACAGCAACCACGCCAGTTACAACTCGATGGTGGTGAAGGCGCAGAAACGTTTTAGCCATGGACTGACATTCCTGAGCACGTTCACCTGGTCGAAGAACATGGACGAGAGCAGCGGTGGCGTGGGCACTTCGCTGAATCCCGGCGCGCAAGGTTATCCGCAAAACCCCTACAATATGGCGGCTGAATATAGCCTGTCCAACGTGGACACTCCGCTACGGTGGGCCACCTCGCTCTCATACCAGTTGCCGGTCGGCAAAGGTAAGGATCTCTGGAATATCGATAATCGGGCGTTGGATCTGATCGCCGGCGGCTGGGTAGTCAATACCGTAACTGTCTACCAGACCGGTTTTCCATTGCAAATCTATCAGACCGACCTGAACTCGGCCTATGGGTATGGGGCGCAGCGGCCCGACATGACGGGCACGGCGCCAGGCACCAGCGGCAGCGTGGAGCAACGCCTCTACGATTACATCAATCCCGCGGCATTCTCGCTGGCGCCGCAAGGCACCTTCGGCAATACTCCGCGCACCATCGGTTTACGCGGTCCGGGACAGAAAAACTGGGATTTGTCCATCTTCAAGAACTTCCCGATCAGGGAGCGGGTGAACGCTCAGTTCCGGGCGGAGGCTCTGAATGCCTTCAACAGTCCGTATTTTTACTCACCAAATACCAATTTTTCGAGCGGCACTTTCGGTCAGATTACCGGCCAGGCAAACTTCGCGCGCCAGTTGCAACTCGCAATCCGCGTGACATACTAAGAGAAATGAATTGGCAATTCCGACAGGCGGCGGCCCCGGCTGCCGCCTGAACAATAGGCCTAGAAGTCAAGCGAGGAGGGATCATGTCGACGTTTATCACCGCCGAGCAATCGGCCGACCTTTTGAAGCGCGGATTTACCCGGCGCAGCCTGGGGCGGATCGTTACGATGATCACCGCCGGTGCGGCGCTCCCGTTCTACAACGAGCAGGCCCTGGCACAGCTTTCCATGGTCCGGAACATGCCGCCGGATGCAGTCAAGATCAACGCCAACGAAAACCCCATGGGGCCCTGCCCTCAGGCAGCCGACGCCATCCACAGCGTGGTGCAAAAAGGCGGCCGCTACATGTACGAAGAGACCTTCAACCTGCGGGATGCGCTGGCGCAGGTGCTCGATCTGCGGCCGGAGTATGTGGTGCCTTACGCCGGATCGAGCGATCCGCTGCACCGCACAGTGCTTTCGTTTTCCTCGAAGGAGCATCCCTTCGTGAAGGCCGATCCGGGCTACGAAGCGGGGGAACGCGCGGCGCGGTTCATCGGGGCGCCCGTGATCAACGTGCCCCTGCGCAAGGGCACCTGGGATCACGACGTGAAGGCCATGCTGGCCGCGCATCCGTCGCCTGGCTTGATTTACGTTTGCAATCCGAACAACCCCACCGGCACTCTGACCAGCCGCGCGGATATCGAATGGCTGCTCGAGAACAAGCCGAAAGAGACCATGGTTCTGCTGGACGAGGCGTACGTCCATATCTCGCCCCACGCGGTACCTTGCACCGACCTGGTGGCGAAGGATAAGGATCTGATCATCCTGCGGACCTTCTCCAAGATCTACGGCATGGCGGGACTGCGGGCCGGCGCAGCCATTGGGCGGCCGGATCTGCTCGACAAAATCAAGAACTGGTCCGCGGGCGCGATGCCGGTGACCGGCATGGTGGGAGCGACCGCCAGCCTGAAGGTCGCATCGCTGGTGCCGGAACGCCGCAAGATCATCACAGACATTCGCGAAGATACGCTGAGCTTCCTGGCTTCGAAGAACATCGAATTCATCCCGTCGGAAAGCAACAAGTTCATGATGAACGCCAGGCGGCCGGGGATCGAGTTCTACCAGGCCATGGCGCGCGAGAAGGTCTATATCGGCCGTGTCTGGCCGGTGTGGCCCACCTGGGTGCGCGTCACCGTGGGATCGAAAGACGACATGGCGAAGTTCAAAGTCGCCTGTATGAAGTGCTATAACGCGTAATCCTGGCGACGAGCGGCCCGCAAGCCAGACACGCGGGCCCGCTTGCCCTCATGACATTCAAGTTTCACTACTCGTGGCGCGCGCTGATCGGAGATCTCTTCGGCGGGTTGATCGCGGCGCTGATCGCGATTCCGTACGGCTTGGCCCTGGCGCAGATGATGGGTCTGCCGCCGGTTCTCGGATTGGTGACTTCGGTCGTCAGCGCGCCGATTACCGCGGTGTTGGGCCGCAATCCGGTGCTGATCGGCGGCACGGCCAGCGCCACGGTTCCCTTCATCGCGCACGCGGTTCAATTGCAGGGTCCCGGCGGCGCGGCGAAGGTCTGCATCGTCGCGTCCGTCTTCATGATGGCCTTCGGCCTGATGCGTTTGGGCCGTCACATTCAGAAGGTGCCGCAGCCCGTGGTCACGGGCTTTTCGTGCGGCATTGGCGGCATGATGGTGCTCTCGCAGCTTGCCACCATGACTTCCATTCATGTGGGACTGGATCACACCTCGAACAATCTGCTGTACCAGAGTTGGCAGATCCTCTCGCACGCCGGCCAAACGCATCCAGGCGCGGTCACGATCAGCCTGTTCGTGATCGCGGCGGCCTTCGTCTCCGCGCATTACGCCCCGCACGCTCCAGCGCCGTTGATCGGCGTGTTTGTGGCGGTGGCGGCGGCCGCGGCGCTGGGTATCCACGAAAAGGAGATCGGACACTTGCCGTTCGAGATTCCGCCCTTCGCGGGATTCGCCTGGGATCCGGGCGACGTGGTGCACGTGCTGCCCGCGGCGTTTGGCCTGGCATTCGTCAGCGCGGTGAATATTCTGATCACGTCCCGCGTGGTGGAACATTTTCGCGGGCGCCACAAGCACCTTAAACGCGCGGATGCGGATGCCGAACTCGGCGCGTATGGAATCGCCAACGTGGTAGCGGGGATGTTCGCGGCGCCCATGAGCGTGGGCATTCCGGCGCGCAGCCTGGCCAGCGTTCGCTGCGGAGGCTCCACGCGTTTCTCGAACATTTTCCATGCAGTGTTCATCGTCGGGTTGATCGGCTTGGGCGGCGGATACATCGCCCGCGTCCCGGTGCCGGCGTTGGCTGGAGTCACGGCGTACATCGGCCTGCGCTTGCTCGAATGGAGCACGTGGCGGCGCCTGCCGCGCATGCGCCGCGTGGATGCTTCCGCGTTTCTGGCCACGGCGCTCTCCGTGCTGATGGTGAACGCCGTGCTGGCCGTGGCGATCGGCTGCTCGCTCTATGTTGTTCGGTATGTCTACCGGCGCTTCGTCCGGCCAGTCGCGGAGCCGGAGGAGGTGCGCAAGGTCACCGCTGAGGCGTGACGAAGGCGCGCGTGGCGAGTCTGAATCTGAATGGAGAACCTTTTACGTGAACTGCGTCTGAGCGCGCGGACGCTGGCGCGATCGCGCGGGTTTACCGCCGTCGCGGTCCTGACCCTGGCGCTCGGCATTGGCGCATCCACGGCGATCTTCTCCGTGGTGGAGGCCGTGCTGTTGCGCGCTTTGCCTTACTCGACTCCGCAGCAAATCGTGCAGGTATGGGAGCAGGCTCCGAACGGCCATCGCATGAATCTGGCGGATCCGAACTTCGCGGATTTTAGCGCGCAGAATCACACGTTCTCCGACTTGGCAGAGTACGCCACGCTGCCGTCGTCCGTATCGGGCGGGAGCGAGCCCGTGCGCGCGGATGTTACCGAAGTCACCAGCGGCTTCTTTGAGGCGTTCGCCATGGCGCCGTTGCTGGGCCGCGCGTTCACGCCCGAGGAACAACGCTTGCACGGCGCACCGGCCGCGATCGTCAGCTACCGCTATTGGCGGCGGTATCTGGGTGGCGCCACGGACCTCTCGCAATTCCACCTGCGGCTCGAGGACGGCGTTTATCCGGTCGTGGGAGTGATGCCGGAGGCGTTCGATTATCCGCTGGGCACTACGCTCTGGATTCCGCGCGAGTTCAATTTTGAGTCGACCCGCACCGCGCACAATTGGCGCGTGATCGGGCGAGTCCGCGATGGGGTGACGGTAGCCCAGGCGCGTGCGGATCTGAGCGCGATCGCCCACCGCATCAAGCAGCAGTACGGGCGCGAGGTCGATCTGAGCGCCGCCGCCGTTCTGCCGCTGGCCGACGCCATGGTAGGCAATGTGCGAACCGCGCTGCTCACGCTGCTGGGCGCCGTCGGCCTGTTGCTGCTGGCCGCCTGTGCCAATGTGGCGGGGTTGCTGGTGGCGCGCACGTCGGCGCGCCGCAAAGAACTGGCGGTGCGCACGGCGCTGGGAGCCGGGCGTGGCCGCCTCATCGAGCAGTTCCTGGCGGAATCGTTCCTGCTTTCGGCGGGCGGCGGCCTGTTGGGAATTCTGATGGCTGTCTGGGCGGTGAAACTGCTTCCCGCGATTATGCCCGCAAACTTCCCGCGGCATGAAGGCGTGGCCGTGAATGTGCCAGTGCTGCTTTTCGCGCTGGCGGCGATCGCTGCCGTGGCCATTTCACTGGGGCTCTTCGGCGCGTGGCGGGCCGCCTCGGGCGATGTCCACGAAGCGCTCACGGCCGGTTCCCGCAGCTACACCGGGACGGGTGCGGCGCAGCGGCTGCGCGGCGTTCTGGTGGCCGGCGAGATCGCCACCACGCTGGTGATTTTGATTGGCGCCGGCCTGCTCGGGCGCAGCTTTCTGCGCCTGATTTCGACTAGTCCCGGCTTCCGCCCCGAGCATCTGATCACGATGGAGTTCCCGCTCGCGAGCCATCAATGGGAAGGTGCTTTATCGCAATCGGTAGTCCGGCGCCAGGTGCAACTGGTGGACGATATACTGACCCGGCTGCGCGCCGTTCCCGGCGCCGAAAGCGTGGGCCTGGCGGGCGCGATGCCCGTAGCAGCAGGCGACGATCTGGCCGATGGCACATTTCTGCTGCTCAACGGCCAACGGCCTCCGGCCAATTTCGACGAGTTCAGCCGCATGGCCCTGAACCGCGCGCAAACCGGATACGCCGACTATTGCGTCGCCGGCGAAGCCTACTTCCGCGCGATGGGCATTCCTCTCATCCGCGGGCGCATGTTCGGCGCCGAGGACGTTTGGGATGCGCCGCATGTGGCGCTGATCAGCCAGTCGCTGGCGCGCGAGCGTTGGCCGAATCAGGATCCCATCGGCCAGACGCTTGAGTTCGGCAACATGGACGGCAACTTGAAGCCGCTCACCATCGCAGGCATTGTGGGCGACGTGCGGGCGAGCGGGCTCGACCATCCGCCCACGCCGATCATCTACGTCGACTACCGCCAGCGCGGACTGAATCCCAATTCTTCTCCCACCATCCTGATGCGCAGCGCCGCGCCCGCGGGACAAGTCGTCGCGGCGGCGCGAGGCATTTTCCACGATGTCGATCCGAATCTGCCCGTCAGATTTTCCACCTTCGCGGACGAGTTGGGCGGCTGGCTCGCGGACCGGCGATTCCTGCTGCTGCTGGTGGGAGTGTTTGCGTCCGCTGCCCTGGCGCTGGCCGCGGTCGGCATTTACGGAGTGGTGGCGTTTTCCGTGACGCGCCGCACCCAGGAGATCGGTATTCGCATGGCGCTGGGCGCGCAGCGCCGCGATGTGCTGCGCCTGGTGGTGGGCCAGGGCGCCCGGCTCGCGCTGGTGGGTGTGGCTATCGGCGTTGCTGCTTCGTTCCTGATCACGCGGCTGATATCCAGCCTGCTGTTCGGCGTCAGTGCCAGCGATCCGGTAACGTTCGCAGCCGTGGCTGCGGTGCTGTGCGGCGTTGCGCTGCTGGCGTCCTATATCCCCGCGCGGCGCGCGATGCGGCTCGACCCCAACACGGCGCTGCGCTATGAGTGAAGTTCCACGCGCGCTAACAGGCGGCGGCAGCCTTCTTGAAAAATCGCCGGCTGGGTCAGCAGGCTGACGACCAGAAACGCCTCGCTCTCGAAATCGTAGAAGAAGCCGGGCTGCACCAGCACATCATCTTCCGCGAGTAACTCGAGCGCCCAGTCTTCCTCGCGACGCACGCGCGGCACTTGCAGCGTAACGCACCAGCCGCCTTCAACCGGCAGTACGCAAGCGGCCGACTGCGGACCCACCGCTGCGCGCAGCCAATCCAGATTTCCGCAAACGCGCTCCGCGATCTGGCGCTGGACAGATTTGCCGAGATCGAGCAAGCGCGGTGCGGCATGCTGCACCGGCGTGCCCACCGAGAGGTACGTATCCGCGATCAGATCCAGCTTCTCCTTCGCTTCCTCGCGCTCGGGCGACGGCCCGCTCAACACGATCCAGCCCAGCTTCATTTGCGGCAGTCCGGCGATCTTCGAAAGCCCGCTCATTGCGAAGGCGAGCACGTCCGCGCCGCCGGCTACCGTGCGCACGCGGCGTACGTCATCGGCCCGCGCATAATCTGCGAACACTTCGTCGCATATCAGCGCCAGACGCCGCTCACGGCACAACGCGGTCAGGAACTCGAGCTCGTCGCGCTTGAGAAACGATCCGGTCGGGTTATTGGGATTCACTAACACAATTGCCTGCGTGCGGTCCGTGACCGCCGCCGCGAGCGCGTCGCAATCGATCGACCAGCCGCCGTGATAGACCAGCGGGTACGGCGTCACCCGCAGCGATTCCATCACCGCCAGAAATTCGAACAACGGATACGATGGCCGCGGCACCAGTACTTCATCGCCAGGATCGGCCAGCAGCTTGAACAGGTAGGCGTACGCCTCACTGGTGCTGGCGGTGAGCAGCACGCGGTCCGGCGTAACTCTGACGCCGGAGTCCGCGTAATAACGGCACACCGCTTCACGCGCGGCCCATAAGCCCTCGGGCTGCGGCTCGTACGTCAATGCGGCGAGGACGGCGAGCGTCTGCACGATCTCATCGGGATAAGCGAAACCGGCGCGCGTGGGATTCGATTCGGTGAGGTCCAGGATGTGCGCGCCCGCGCGGCGCTTCTCCGCCAACAGCCGCGCCAAACCGTTGGGCGCCAGGTCCCAGTGAAATCGTGACGAAAACATGGAATGATAGGCTTTGATTATATGGCCTTTCGTGGCGTGGATTATCTTTTGGTGGATTCACTCTTCAATGAAGAAGAGCTGCTGGTGCGGCAGACGGCGCGGCAATTTGTAGACGAGCGCGTGCTGCCGGCCATGCGCGATTGCTATCGCGACGCGCGCTTTCCGGCGGACCTGGTTCCGGAGATGGCTCGTCTGGGCTTTCTGGGCGCCAACTTGGAAGGTTACGGCTGCGCGGGATTGAGCAACGTGGAATACGGCCTGATCATGCAGGAACTCGAGCGCGGCGATTCCGGCGTGCGCAGCTTCGTCAGCGTGCAGGGTGCGCTGGTCATGTACCCGATCCACAGCTACGGCTCCGAGGAGCAGAAACAGAAATGGCTGCCGCGCTTGCAGAGCGGGCAGGCAGTCGGCTGCTTCGGATTGACCGAGCCGGATTTCGGCTCAAACCCCGCAGGCATGCGCACCACGGCGCGCCGCGAAGGATCCGATTGGATTCTGGATGGCGAAAAGACCTGGATCACCAACGGCACCATGGCGGATGTCGCGATCGTGTGGGCCCGGGCCGAGGAAGGGATCCGCGGGTTCCTCGTCGAGAAGGGCACGCCCGGATTCACGTCGTCGGATATTCACGGCAAATGGTCGATGCGCGCCTCGGTCACTTCCAGCCTGGCGCTGGCCGATTGCCGCGTGCCCGCTTCCGCGATGCTGCCCGGCGCCCGCGGATTGAAAGGGCCGCTGAGCTGCCTTTCGCAAGCCCGCTACGGGATCGGCTGGGGCGTGCTCGGCGCCGCCATGGACTGCTACGAAACCGCCCGTCAGTACTGTATTTTGCGCAAGCAATTCGACAACAAGCCGATCGCCTCGCATCAGCTCGTGCAGGAAAAGCTCGCCTGGATGATCACCGAGATCACCAAGGCTCAGCTGCTGGCAGTCCAGACCGGCAGGCTGAAGGATCAAGGGAAGGCCGAACCGGCGCACATTTCCATGCTGAAGCGCAATAACGTGGCCATGGCGCTTGAGTGCGCGCGTCTCAGCCGCGACCTGCTGGGCGCCAACGGCATCACCGACGAGTATCCCGTCATGCGGCACTTATGTAATCTGGAAACCGTCAAAACTTACGAAGGCACCGATCATATCCATACGCTCGTCATCGGAGAAAGGGTCACAGGCATCGCGGCATATAAGTAGCCCCTTACCCGATCATGCTTCTATACGCCCTTACTATCCTGGTTAGTGCCTTTTTACTTTTTCAGGTCCAGCCCATAATCGCCCGCATCATCCTGCCATGGTTTGGCGGCTCGGCCGCGGTATGGACCACTTGCCTTTTGTTCTTTCAGGCCGTGCTGCTGCTCGGGTATTTATATTCGCACTGGCTCTATCGAAGGCTGCCGGCGCGCGCGCAGATGATTGGTCACATCGGCCTGCTGACAGCCAGCCTGGCGCTTTTGCCCATCTTGCCGTCCGCCTCCTGGAAACCGCTGGCCGCCGGAGATCCGACGTTTCGCATCCTATTACTGCTCGCCGTTACTGTGGGTGTGCCTTACTTCCTGCTTTCGACGACCGGGCCGCTGCTGCAGGCCTGGTACGCCAGGGGCCACCAGGAAGGCTTGCCATACCGGCTCTACGCGCTGTCGAATGCCGGTTCCATGTTCGCCCTGGTCAGCTACCCGATTCTATTCGAGCCGGTGCTGGGCACGCGCCACCAGGCGCTGGGCTGGTCGATCGGATACGGGATGTTCGCCATGCTCTGCGCGCTGACGGCCTGGCTGGCGCGCGATACGGGCGCCGAAAATCGCGAACCGGCGGCCGCACCCATGGCGAAGCCTGCCACGATTTTCTTTTGGATTGCCCTGCCGGGGTGCGCCTCCGTCCTGCTGCTGGCGATCACCAATCACCTGTCACAGAACGTGGCCGCGATTCCCTTTCTTTGGGTCCTGCCGCTGAGCCTGTACTTACTCACATTTATACTTTGTTTCGAGAGTACCCGCTGGTATCGCCGCACGGTCTTTCATGGCTTATTCGCCGTGGCCGTGGGCAGCATGGTTTATGCGCTCTCACCCGAATTTCAAAATACTCCCATCAAGTTCATGATCCCGTTCTTTGCCGCGGGACTGTTCATCTGTTGCATGGTCTGCCACGGCGAGTTAGTGAGGCTGAAGCCGGATCCCAGCCGGCTCACCACGTTCTATGTGATGATTGCGCTGGGCGGCGCATTGGGCGGCGTGTTCGTGGCTCTGATTGCACCGCACGTGTTTGCCGGCTTCTTCGAGTTGCCGCTGGGCCTTGCCGCGTGTGCCTTGTTGATCTTCGCGGTGCTGCGAGCCGATCCGGAAAGCCCGGTCGCCGGCCCGTGGCTTCGCCCCATTCCGATCGCTTCGGCGGTGCTGACTGTCACGGTGATCGGCTTCGTCGGATATGTCATTCATGAGCGGACCGCCGGTGTGCGGCTGATGGTGCGGAATTTCTACGGCGGCCTGAGGATCCTGGATAGCACCGCGGACGACAGCGACGATCCGGTCCGCAGACTGATGCACGGCACCATCACGCACGGCGAGCAATATCTGAACCCGAAACTGCAAGGCCGGCCGACGACATACTATGGGCCGAACACCGGGGTCGGCCGCGCCATACGGCAGCGCCAGGAAAACGGCGCCGTGCGCGTCGGAGTGATCGGCCTGGGAACCGGCACGTTGGCGGCGTACGGCCGCGCAGGCGACTATTTCCGTTTCTACGAGATCAATCCGCTAGTGCTGCACCTAGCCACCACGGAGTTCACGTTTCTGAAAATCTGCCGGGCGCGCGTCGCGGTGGAACTAGGCGATGCCCGGCTCTCGCTCGAGCGCGAGGCTCCTCAGAACCTGGATCTCATCGCTCTCGACGCCTTCTCCGGCGACGCCATACCCGTCCACCTGCTTACCCGGGAGGCCCTCGCACTTTACTTCCGCCATCTGAAGCCGGATGGTGTCTTAGCCGTGCACGTTTCGAACAAGTATCTCGACTTACAACCGGTGGTAACAGCCACGGCCGCGTCACTCCACAAGGACGCCGCCGAAGTCGACACCGAAGATCAAGCCAACGATGTATTCGGAGCGACCTGGGTGTTAGTAACCGCCAATGACGCTTTTTTCAGCCAGCCGCTGGTCAGGACGGCGGCCGTGATGAAGAAGCCCATCGCGGGAATGCGTCCGTGGACGGATGACTACAGCAATCTGTTCCGGATTCTAAAGTGACCTAACGCTCTTCACCGTGCGACTGCAGCACCCAGGGCTTCACGGATGGAAGCTAACAGGACATCGAGACGCAGTGGCTTCCGCAGGAACGCGGTGCCTGCCTGGAGTTCGCCGGTAGAAAGGAGCACGTCGTCGGTGTATCCGGACATGTAGATCACCTTGAGCCCGGCCTGTAACGCTGTGGCGCGCCGGGCCAGATCCACACCGTTCATCCCCGGCATTATGATATCGGTCAGCAGAAGGTCGATCGATCTACAGTTGGCCTCGAACAGCCGCAGGGCATCCTGCCCGCCGGCCGCTTCCAGCACGCGGTAGCCGCTCTCCACCAGCAGATGGTGCAGTAGCTTGCGCACGCACTCTTCGTCCTCCGCCAGCAGGATGGTCCCCTCTCCCGCAGTACGCCGCGGCAAAGTCGCGCTGCGCGTTCGGTTCCCGCGGGAAGCCGCTGGCAGGTAGATCCGAAACGTGCTGCCCTCACCCGGATCGCTGCGCACCGAGATGCCGCCACCGGCATCCGTCACGATCTGATGGACCGCGTTGAGGCCGAGTCCCGTACCGGCCAGCTTCCCGGCCGTGAAGAAGGGAAGAAACAACTTGTGGAGTGTGTCGTGATCCATACCGCAACCGTCGTCGGCGACTTCCAGTACGACATAGCCTCCTGGGGGTAACTCATGCGGCGCGTCCGGCCGCGGTGTATTGGCGGTCCGCACAACGATGCGGCCTCCGCCGGGCATCGCGTCCCGTGCGTTTACTACCAGGTTCATGATTACCCTGGTAACTTGGGACTCGTCCGCCTGGACTAACTCCAGATCCGGATCTAGATCAGCGGCTAGGTTGACGTGTTCACCGATGAGTGGCCGCAACAGGCGCGACACTTCTACGATCAGCGCGTTCAAATCCGTAGTTCCCGTGGGTGCGCCGTCCTTGCGCAGAAAATCCAGGATCTGCGCGGTCATACCAGCGCCGCGGGCGGCCGCTCTGCAAATCTCTTCTAACTCCGCGCGATTCGGGTCATTCACGCACGCGCGCCTCAACAGAATGTCACTATAGCCGCCGACCAGCGTCACTAAGTTGGCAAAATCGTGGACCACGCCTCCCGTAAGCCGGCCCAGAAGCTGCAACTTGTCCGATTGAGGATCGGCCACGGTGTCCGCAAGCCGGTGAACGATCAGGACGCCTTCCTCGCCACCCTGGCGATGGGCGGTGGCCGACAGGCTGATCCGTGGGGCGCCGCCGGGTGACCTAGGGGAGAAATCCAGACGAAAGCTGTCCGCCCGTCCCGTTGCTACAGTGCGAATGCCCACCCGGACGGCCGCGGCCTGGTCGCGGCTGCCACAGATCCCCGGCAGCGAATCGTAGTAACGGGAGCCAATTGTTGGGCTCTGGTTAACCATCGGCCAGTAGCCGTCGCAGGACCGGATAATCCCCCGGGAATCGACCAGAACGCTCCAGCAGGGCGCGACGCTGCTTCGCGCGGGCGGAATAGGAGAAGGGCTGGCCATAAAAAGCCATCCGCCGTAGAGCAATCGTGCTGCCAGGCGCAGGGGCACCTTCTCCCTTGCACAACTCTCTGAATTCAAAGCGAGGTTAACGTCGTAAGCCGGTTGATAACCAGGTAAGATTTGCTTACTTCTTCTTGCGTAGATAGATCTTTCCGTTGAAGGTCGTGAACTGCATTTCCGGCCCTCCGCCGTTGATCGAGCCATAGAGGGCTTTGTCGAAATGGACGCGAAACCGGCCATCGTGACGATTGGTTTCCTCTACGCGGCCGCCGGCCGGATTCTGCTCCTGGTGCACGTCGAAATCGCTATAAATCTCGCCGTTATCGGACTTCAATTTGACGCGCGCCTTGGTATCCGCCGGCATGGTCACGTCGACGTCGCCGTTCATGGTGCTGAAGGACATGGATTTCCCCGCGGTCACCCGATCGAGCGTAACTACCACGTCTTCATTCAGCGAATGGGCCACCACCGCGCCGGAGATATTCAGCAACTTCACCGCACCGTTCAGATCGTCGGCATCCACTTCGCCGCTGACGTGATCGACCTTAATGTCGCCGTCATTCAGGCATTTCAGCTTCAGAGATGTCTGATACGGCACCTGTATCGTGAGATCCACCGTGCGGCTCATCGCGCGCACGCCGATATTCACTTCGTTATCCTGCTCTTCCACGCTCAGGCCCGAGCCGCGGCCATCCAGGCGGCGCAGGCCTTCCGCTTTGCGGTCGGGCCGCAATTCCCGGCCGCTTTCGTGGCGCGGGCGCGCCTCGACGATCACTTCTTTGCCGTTGTAGCCGGTCACCGTAATGCCGCCATTCATCAGAGAGACATGTACTACGGCGGGCCGCGAGGGATCGCTCAAGGGTACATTCGCCCGGTCAGGGGTTTCCTGCGCAAGGGCTGCCACGCCCGTCGCGATCAGGGACGCACATACGTACAGAGACTTTTGCATCATTGCTGTCCTCTACTTAGAATTCGAATATTGCCGTTGAATGCGTCGAAGCTCAGCTCCGGCCCGCCATGGCCCACGCGCACCGACGACCAGTCACTGCTCTTATAGACCCACTTGCCGTTATGGCGCTCGCCGGCCGTCGCGGATAAGGGTAAGTAAGTCACCGGAAAGTCAGTGTAGACTCCGCCGTTGAATGTCTTGAAACGGAGATCGGCGGAGAGATCCGGCAGAAATGTCACTCGCACTTCGCCGTTCAAAGACCCAAATGAGCTTCTTGCCCGCGGATTGTCGCGGAAGGTTACCCGCACTCCGCCGTTCAAGGCGTAGACTTTGCCGGAGCCGGAGATGTCGCTCATTTCAATGCCGCCGTTGATGTTGTTCACTACGTAATCCCCCGCCACGCTGGCGACGGTGATCTGGCCGTCGTTGATGGTCTTGAGATTGGTTTCCGTATCGCGCGGCACCTGCAGTTCGAAATCGTACTTGATCTCATATCCGGGATCGCGATCGATGTGCACGCCGCCATCGCCGCAGCGGAACGGACCGTTCACATAAAGGCGGATGATGCCGGCATCCTGCGAAATATCCAGTGTCACTTCGCGCCGCCCACGTTCGGCGCCTTCCGGCGAATCGGCGCGCAGGGTCTTGTGCGCCACCAGGCGGACCTGGCTCCCGGCGTGACCGGTCACGTGGATCGAACCGTTCACGTTGTCTACCAGGACTTTTCTTGGCGCAGAGCCGGAAACGAAAAATGTTTTTTGAATCGTCTCGCTCTCGACTACCTCCGCCGCCATCAACGGTAAGCCGGCAAGAATCAGGCCGGCCGCGATTGTGAATCGATTCTGCATCAAAACCCTCCTGTTACTGCAACTGCGACAAACCCCAAACCGCTTTTTCCTTCACGTTCTGATTCGCTGTGGAACTGCGTTCCAGTGTGGCGAGCGCCGAGACGGCGCCTTTGTCGCGCGTGTCGACCATGAAGTCGATCAGGGCGATCTGCACCAGCGGCGAGTCCTGCTTCACCAGCGATTGTTGCAGCGTGCCGCGAACGGCCGGGCTGTCCGCGAACCTGTGCAGCGCATCCACGGCCGCCAGCCGCACATTCACGTTCGGATCGTGATTCACCGCATGCAGCAGCGCGGTGAGCACCTGCGTATCGGACTCCTGCACACGGTAGGCGTAATCCACACCGCGCAGCCGCTCGCTGGCGGACTGCTGCTGCAACAGCGACAACGTGACCAGTTGCCGCATATGCTGCACTTCGTCCTGCAGGCGCGCCAGATCGGCTTGCCCGTGCCGGCGCTCGCCGAACCATTGGCCCAGCACGAGGCCCGCGATCAGCAAGGCGGCGGACCAGGCCAGTTGGAAGCTGCGCAATCGCCATCCAAAGAACCGGCGGCGCGCAGGCGCGGGAGCTGCGGCTTCGAGGCCTTGGCGATAAGCTTCCAGTGACTCGTAAAAGCGCGGCCGCACGGCCTCGCTGGGCTGCTCGTGTTCCAGTAATCCGAGTGACTCCCAAGTCGCCGACAGCAGCTCGGCTTCCTGCTTGCACGCTGCGCATTGCGCGAAGTGCTCTCGTAACTCCTCGGTATCGGCGGGGCCGAGCGCGCCCGCCAGATAATCCGCGATTTGTTCCTTTACCTGATCACACGTCATGACGCCTTCTCTCCAGCTAACTCAAAGAAGATCTGGCTCAGCGCCCGGATGGCGCGATATACCCTCACCTTCACCGTTCCCACGTCGCACTGCAGGATGTCCGCGATCTGGTCGTACTTCATATTCTGAAAGCGGCTCAGCACCAGCACCTCGCGCTTTTCCACCGGCAGGGCGGCGAGCGCGCGCCGCAGCAGTCCCAGGTCCTGCCGGCGGCGCAGAATCTCGCTTGGATCGGGCTCGCTGCTGGCCGGCTCCGGCACGTTCTCCTCCAACAGCGGCGTTTCGACCTTGCGCTTTTGCACGCCGTCGAGGTAGGCGTTACGCGCCACCTGGTACATCCACGAGGTGAACGGGCTGCCATCGCGATATGTAGCGCGGTATTTCATAATGCGAAAGAAGACGTCTTGCACCAGATCTTCGGCGAAGCCGTGATTGCCGGTCAGCCGCAGGAAGTAGCGAAACAGCGCGCGATGGTGGCGTTCAAACAACACGGCCATCTTCGCCAAGTCGCCATCCCGCACCTTCTGCATGATGACGTTGTCGGCCCGCGTTTCCGGCATTCACCCAATAATACCGGGCGGGGAGGGAAAGGTTACAAAAGCCGATTGCGGGAAAACTACTTCCGCCTGGCTTCGTGATCCGTGCCGCCCTGATGCAGCACGATGTGGGTCACGGCGCCGGTGGAATCCTTGACGAAGTCCACCTGTGCGTCGACGACCTTCAGAAAGAACCGTGTCTCGGTTTCCGCATACAGCGGGAACTGCGGCTGGCCGGTAATCTGCGTCATTAACTGATCGCCTTCGAGGCTCATGGTGACATCGACTCCCGGCGCCAGGTCGTAGACTCCCACGTATTTCTGCAGCGTGGCAACCGGAAGCGTAATCGCCTTGCGTTCCGGCGGCAGTTCGACGGTCGCGCTGGTGCGAGGAGCTTTCTGGTCACGTCCGCCTTGATGCAGAATCAGGTCCGTCACGGCGCCCTTCGCATCCTTCTCGAACTCGATCTCCGCGTCGACCACCTGCGGAAAGAACATAGTCTGAGATTCCGGGAAGATGGGGATCTTGGGCTGTGATCCGAGTTTGGTCATTAGCTGGTCGCCCTCGAGCATAATCAACATATTCATCCCCGGACCGAACGCGTAAGTGCCGGCATACTGCGCCAGCACGTCATGCGGAAGAGTGATGGCCTTCCGTTCCGAGAGCAACTGAACCTTCTCGCCATGCGCGATTTGCGCCAACTTACCGGCGATCTCGTCGGCCGCCGAGCCGTTCAGGTTTGCCAGCACAACTACGGTCAACTTGCCGTCCGGATAGTAAGCCAGCGACGTGTTGAAACCCTCGATCCCGCCGCCGTGCTGAATCACCTTGCGCCCCTTGACCTCCGACACGAAGAGTCCGCACGCATAATTGTTCTTGAAAGGCGTGGTCATCTTGCGGGCTGGCGCTTCGGACAGCACCTTGCCTCCGAAGAGGCCTTGCTCCCAGCGCAGCAGGTCTTCCGTGGTGGAATAGAGCGCGCCGGCCGAAAAAGGAATCGTCATATTGATGAAGCCGGCATTCTCCGGGCCGTCTTTGCCGGGAGCGTAGCCTGAGGCGCGGCGCGGAATGATGGCGGTGTTCGAGTCGTAACCCGAATCGTGCATATCCAGCGGATTGAAAATATTCTCACGGACGAAATCGGCATATGACTGGCCACTGACTTTCTCAATCAGGTACCCTAACAGCACATAGCCGGAGTTACTGTACGCCCACTTCTCACCGGGTCGAAACTCGAGCGGCTTATCGCGAAAGCGGGCAACTAGC
>DATKNQ010000297.1:0-12306 GCA_035541265.1 Bryobacteraceae bacterium | reverse complement strand
AGGCAGTCACTCGAAGGTCTATGGACACCACTTACTCGAAAGCCGTGGCGCTGGCCGTGCCCGTCTTTCTTTTTCTGATCGCGCTCGAATTCGTGGCCGATCGCGTGAAGCGTACGCGCTACTACCATCTGGCGGACGCCATCAACAGCCTGAGCTGCGGGGTGGTCTCGACCGGGGTACGCGTGTTCTTCGGCTTTTTGGGTCTCTTCTTTTACGAGTGGGTGCTGCTGCATTGGGCGCCGGTCCATCTGCCGGCCAAACACTGGGGCACGTGGGTGTTCGCTTTCGTGCTTTACGATCTTTGTTATTACTGGAGTCACCGCTGGGGACATACGGTCGGTCTGTTCTGGGCATCGCACGTGGTGCATCACCAGAGCGAAGAGTTCAATCTGACGACCGCGCTGCGCCAGCCCGGCACCGGCGCGTTCCTGGGATGGATTTTCTATCTGCCGATGGCGTTGTGCGGCGTGCCGATTCCGGTGTTCTTGTTAGTCGGGGTGATCCAGCTTTTCTACCAGTTCTGGCCGCACACGCGGCTTATCGGGCGGCTGGGCTTTCTCGACCGCTGGATCCAGACGCCCTCGAACCATCGCGTGCACCATGCGCAGAACGATATTTACCTCGACAAGAATTATGTGGGCGTGTTCCTGATCTGGGATCACCTCTTCGGCAGCTTTCAGGAAGAGCTCGACGAGGAGCCGTGCATCTTCGGCATCCGCGGGCAATTGAATAGCTGGAACCCGGTGTGGGCCAACCTGCATTACTACGTCGCGATGGCGAAGGACGCCTGGCATGCGCAGTCGTGGATCGATAAGCTGCGCGTGTGGATTGCGCCGCCGGGATGGCGTCCGGCGGATGTGGCGGCGCGCTTCCCGAAGCGGCTTTACGATCCGCGCGTGGATTTCGTGAAGTACGATCCGCCGCGCAACGCGTTGCTGAGCGCGTATGGGCTGGTGCAGTTTGCGGTGCTGATCGCGGCCAACAGCCAGTTCCTGGCGCTGCTGCCGAAGCAGGCGACGGCTTGGAACGTGGCATACTTCCTGTACATCATGGCGACGCTGGTGTGTTTGGGCGGCGTGCTGGAGAATCGCCGCGAGTTTCTGATCGCGGAGGCGGCCCGGCTGACGGCCACAGCGTTGGCGGTGGGCGGAGCGGGCGAGTGGTTCGGCGGAGTGCGCGATCCGCGGGTGGTGATCGCGGTCGTAGCGTTCCAGTGCGTCTCGCTCGGATGGCTGTGGCTGGCATCCCGCGCGCGGCGCGGCACGCAGGCGGCCGCGGTCGCGGCGTAGATCACGCGTAGCCCAATTGGCGCCTCCGGCCGAAGTAGGCGGCCATCATCAGCGCTAACGCGGCTACCAGATAAAAGACCGGGGCCGAGCTGATGAAGTCGAGGCCGCGCGTATGATTCATCGGTCCGGTGTACCACCACATCGTGTACACAGCTTCGAAGAGCTTACTCGATCCGCTCCAGACGCCCGCCGCCAGGGCGAAGCTGGGAATGAACATCGCGCCGGCGAGCCAGGCGGCGAAGCCGGGCCAATCGCCCGAGATCAGCAGCCGGAGGCCGAATCCGCCGCCGGTTAGGACGGCCACGATAACGCCGGCGCACCAGACCGCGGGCAGTTGGCGGTCGAGCGAGTGGGGACAGGCAAACAGCAGCGGGCCGGTGCTGTAGCGGGCCTCGCGCGCGCCCATTTGCGACCAGATCAGCAGCGGCCACAGCCAGGCAAATCCGGCCAGCACGTGCCGGGCTTGCAGATCCGACACCAACAGGCTGGCTGTGAAGAGTGCGGCGGCCACCGTACACCACCACCAGCGGTAGCCTTTCAGCATCAGGCGCAGCTCGCCCGCGACCACCTGGCCAAAAGCTCCGGATTGGGCGGTTCGGTCCAAGGGCGTCAATTGCACAGCGGCGGGCGCGGGACCCGACGCCAGGCCCGCGGAATTCTCCCCGGCTTCGGGAACAGTGCGCTTTCGCCGCCAGCGCTCGCGAGCAGGATCGAAGCGATGAAAGAAGACGGCCGCGAACAGGGCGATTCCGATGGCGATGGCGATCCACTCCAACCGCGTCAGGATTACGGGGAGCGTCCAGGCGACACCGCTCCATAGAAATGTCTTGGTGGCATGCGCGGTTGGTCCGGCTTGCAGGGCGAAGCTGCCGTTGTACGAGGCGTCCAGGCGTTTCAGCGAGCCGGTCATGTCGCGCATAAACAGGCCGAATCCCATGTAGTCGTTCGCGCCGGTCATGCCGCTCACGCCCAGGTAGGTTCCCCAGGCAAAAAAATACACGACGTTGCCCACGCCGCCGCGCAGCACCGGCAACGTCTCGAACAGCACGGCGACGGCCGCGGTCATAGCCATGGCCGGTAGCGCCACCCAAAGGAATGGCGCCAGCAGCTTGCCCCACTCTATGCCGCGCTCCGCACGCGCTAACTGCAGAACGACGGCTGCCGCGCCGAGCACCGCAACCATGGCGGCCAGCACAGCGAAATTGCTGAGCGCCTTGCCGGTCGTGTAGACGGTCCTGGTCATTGGCGTGGTAGCGAGCACCAAGCCGACCCGGGTCTGCTGATCGCGCTGCACGCTGTTCTTGATCATGTAGAAACCGGCGAGCGTGATGAAAGCCGTGCTCACCAGGGTCATCATGCTACCGACCCAGGCCGAGTTATACACGCCGCGATATTGGTCCAATTGCAGGGTGATCACGCCGGTGAAGGCCCCATAACCGAGCGCCACGGCAAACGCCAGCGTGAGCAGGAAGCTGTAGCGGCGCACGCGCTCGAGGAAGTCGGCGCGCGAGAGATGATAGAGCACGCGGGCGGTGTTCATGCGTGGACCTCGGCGCGCAGCGCACGATGGGCGGATAGCGCATGCAGGTACGCATCTTCGAGCGTGGCGGCGACGCGTGTGGCGCCGGCGGGAGCATCATCGGTCAACAGGCGCACGTGCACGCCATCGCTGCGCCGCACCGTGCCGCTGATCAGGTAGCGCTGCCGGATGGCGGCCAAATCGGTGCTGGGTACGACCCATTCCCAGACCTTGCCGGCGGCCTCGCGCAGCAGTTCCTCGGGCGTCGCGTGCGCTACCAGCGTGCCGGAGGAGATCAACGCGATATCCGTGGCAGTGGCTTCCACGTCGGAGACGATGTGGGTGGAGAGGATCACGATGCGGTCGCCCGAAAGTTCCGCCAGCAGATTGCGGAAGCGCACGCGCTCTTCGGGATCGAGGCCGGCGGTGGGCTCATCCACGGTGAGCAGTTGCGGATCGTTGAGCAACGCCTGGGCGATGCCGATGCGCTGGCGCATGCCTCCCGAGTAGCCGCCCAGCGGCCGTTGGCGGACGCCGGACAGGTTGACCAGGTCGAGGAGTTCGTCGATGCGCCGGCGGCTGGTGGCGCGGTCGAGTCCTTTGACGGCGGCGAAGTATTCGAGAAACTCGACCGCGTTCAGGTTCGGATAGACGCCGAAATCCTGGGGCAGGTAGCCGAGCACGGCGCGCACGGCATCCGGCTCGCGCGCGAGATCGATGCCGTTCCAGGTGATGGCACCCTCGGTCGCGCGCGTGATCGTCGCGACGATGTTCATGAGAGTCGTCTTGCCCGCGCCATTCGGCCCCAGCAGGCCCAGCACGCCCGGCCCAAGTTCCAGGCTGAAATTCCGCAGCGCCCATAGTTGGCCGCGGTAAAGTTTGCCAGCGCGGTCGATGACCAGTTTCACAGTGCCCTCCATCGCAGGAACGAAAAACCAGCCAAAAGAGTTCCATGACCTGCTCGAGTTGCCGGCCCGCGCAATCGCTTCCGCCGGTGATTGAGGTCCTGCCGCAGGCGAAGACTGTGGGTGGAACGTCCGGCTATCCGAGAATTGCCGCCCACCGGCCGCTCAATCGCGGCGCGGAATGCCTTGCCTGCCGTGCTGCCGCTCATGCAACATGAACTCCCAATAGCGGCGCAAACTGACCGGGTCGACAGGACCCCACGTAGCCGGGTCAATCATTCGCTTCCACCTTTCAAAATGTGCACGCCGCCGGCGCCGGCCACGTGCACTTCTGACGTCATCCCGATGAACAGGCCATGCTCCACCACGCCAACCACGTGATCGAGCTGATTCGCCAATTCCCCGGCGGTGGTGAGCGGCTCGAATCCACAATCGAAGATGTAATGGCCTCCGTCGCTCAGGAACGGCTCGCCACCGGGATTCTTCCGCAGTTCCGGCTTGGCCCCCAGTGCCACCAGCTTGCGCTCGGTGGCCTGCCAACCGAAAGGCACGATTTCCACCGGGACCGGATCGTGTTCCGCCAGGTGGCTGACAATTTTGGTGTCGTGGACCATGATCACAAGCCGCCGGCTGGCGCTGGCCACGATCTTTTCGCGCAGCAAGGCTCCGCCGCGCCCTTTGATCAAATCGAGGCTGCCCTCCTGAACTTCATCGGCGCCATCGATCGTCAGGTCGATCCGCGGTTCGTCCGCCAAGGTCACCAGCGGAATGCCCAAGGCCCGCGCCTGGGCGGCGGTATTTTCAGATGTGGGAATTCCTACAATTCGGAGCCCCTCGCGCACACGCTTTCCGATGGCGTCTACCGCCAGCTTGGCCGTAGACCCCGAGCCGAGACCCACCACCATCCCGTCTTTCACCTGCTTCACGGCCGATTCCGCTGCAGCCATTTTCAGTTGATCCGCATCCAGACTCATATATGGATATTCTCTCCTTAGGCGGGCGGTGTGGCGCACGCAGCAAACCGGCCGCCTTTGGTACGCTTGGAACTGTAAGCACTCGAAAGGACGAACCATGCCCAAGGCGACGCAATTGCTTCACGATCGGGGCCAAAGTCTTTGGCTCGACAATATCACCCGCGATCTGCTGGACTCCGGCACGCTGGCGCGATACATCGACGAGCTTTCGGTTACGGGGCTCACTTCCAACCCCACCATTTTCGACCATGCCATCAAGAATAGCCAGTCGTACGACACGGCCATCTCGCGGCTGGTGAAACAGGGTTTGTCGAGCGAAGAATTGTTCTTCAACCTGGCGCTGGACGATCTCACCCGCGCCGCCGATCTGTTCCGTCCGGTTTACGACCGGACCGGCGGGGTGGACGGCTTCGTGTCGCTCGAAGTGTCGCCGCTGCTGGCTTACGATACCGGCAGTACGATCCGCGCCGCGCGGGAGTTGTTCGCGCGCGCGAACCGGCCGAACCTCTTTATCAAAATCCCCGGCACGCCGGAGGGCTTGCCCGCCATCGAGCAGAGTATCGCGGCCGGTGTTCCGGTGAACGTGACGTTGCTGTTCTCGAGCGAGCACTACGTAGCCGCCGCACAAGCTTTCATGCGCGGCATCGAGCGGCGCATCGCGGCCGGACTCAACCCGCAGGTGGCCTCTGTGGCATCGTTGTTCATCAGCCGATGGGACGCCGCGGTGGCCTCCAAGGTACCCGAGCCGCTGCGCAATCAGCTTGGCATCGCGGTCGCCAAGCGCGCTTACAAGGCGTCGGGCGAACTGCTGGCTTCCGAACAGTGGCGCCGCGCCTATAATTTCGGCGCACGACCGCAGCGGCTGCTGTGGGCCAGCACCGGCACGAAAGATCCCAAGGCTTCCGCCACGCTCTACATCGACGCACTGGCCACGCCGTTCACCGTGAACACCATGCCGGAGGGCACTTTGCAAGCGCTGGCTGCCAAGACCGAGGTTGGCGCGTTATCGACGGCGGACGATGGCGCGGAGATGCTCGCGCGGTTCGCCGCGGCCGGTATCGACGTGCATGCGTTGGGCGCCGAGCTGCAGGAGCAGGGCGCGAAATCCTTCGTCGCCTCCTGGAACGACCTGATGGCGGTGATCGAATCGAAGAGCCAGGCGCTGGTGGGGTCTCTGAGCGCGTAAGGACAGACGATGCCCGTAAACGAAGCTACTGCAGTGAAACCTGTTACGGAACGCGCCGCGTGGAAAGCGCTCGCGGCGCATTACGAGACGATCCGCGGGACGCATCTCCGCGACCTGTTTGCCGGCGACCCGCAGCGCGGCGGCCGCTTGCACGTGGAGGCCCTGGGCATCTATCTGGATTACTCGAAGAACCGCATTACGCCGGAGACGTGCGAGCTGCTGCTGCAATTGGCGGACGAATGCGGCCTGCAACAGAAGATCGAGGCCATGTTCCGCGGCGACAAGATCAACGTGACCGAAAAACGCGCGGTGCTGCATACGGCATTGCGCGCGCCGCGCAATGCGACGGTCATCGTCGACGGCGTGAACGTGGTGCCGCAGGTGCATGCGGTGCTCGACAAGATGGCGGATCTGGCCAACCGGTTGCGGAGCGGCGCCTGGAAAGGCCACACCGGCAAGCGCATTCGGAACGTCATCAACATCGGCATCGGCGGTTCCGATCTGGGGCCGGTGATGGCCTATGAGGCGCTCCGGCACTACAGCCAGCGCGACATGACGTTCCGTTTCGTCTCGAATGTGGACGGCACGGATTTCGCCGAAGCCGTGCACGATCTCGATCCGGCCGAGACGCTGTTCATTGTTTCATCGAAGACCTTCACTACGCTCGAGACCATGACCAATGCGCATACGGCGCGGGCATGGTCGCTGGCCGGCTTAGGCGGCGACGAGAAATCGGTCGCATCGCATTTCGTGGCCGTCTCCACGAACGCGAAAGCGGTGGCCAGCTTCGGCATCGACACAGCTAACATGTTCGAGTTCTGGGATTGGGTGGGCGGCCGCTATTCGATGGATTCCGCGATCGGACTCTCGACCATGATCGCTATCGGGCCGGAGAACTTCCGCGCCATGCTCGACGGATTTCACCAGATGGACGAGCATTTCCGAACGGCGCCCTTCGCGCAGAACCTGCCCACCTTGCTCGGCCTGTTGACGGTCTGGTACACGGATTTCTTCGGCGCGCAGACGGCTGCGATTCTGCCCTATGAGCAATATCTGAAGCGCTTCCCGGCGTACCTGCAACAGTTGACCATGGAGAGCAACGGTAAGCATGTCACGCTCGATGGATCCCAGGTCACGTGCCGCACGGGTCCGATCTACTGGGGAGAACCGGGAACCAACGGGCAGCATTCGTTCTATCAACTGATCCACCAGGGAACCTGGCTGATCCCTTGCGACTTCATCGCCTTTGCCCAGCCGCTCAACCAACTCGGCCGCCATCATGACCTGCTGCTCGCCAACGTGTTCGCGCAAGCCGAGGCGCTGGCGTTCGGTAAGACCGCGGAGCAAGTGAAGGCGGAGGGCACACCGGACTGGCTGGTGCCGCATCGCGTCTTTGAAGGTAACCGGCCGTCGAATACGATTCTGTGTGAACGGCTGACTCCGGAAACGCTGGGCAAGCTGATCGCGCTGTATGAGCACAGCGTGTTTACCCAGGGCACCATCTGGAACATCGATTCCTTCGACCAGTGGGGCGTGGAGCTGGGCAAAGTGCTGGCCCAGCGGATCGTGCCGGAGCTGGAGGGCACGGAAGAGCCGAAACTCGGCCACGATGCTTCCACAAACAGCCTGATCCGGCGTTATCGCGCGCTGAAAGGGTAGCGGCTCATTGGCCGCCGTATTCTTTCTGCTGGTCCTCGAGCCACTGCCGCAACTGCGAGCGGGCTTCGCCGGGTTTGACAGGCGGCAGGATCGCTAAGCCGCGCCGCGCGGAAGCCAGGGCGTTCGCAGGGTCGCCCAGCAGCGAATAGGTTTCCGCGAGGTAGCCGAGCACCGCGGGATTCTTGCCCTTGGCGAGCCGATCGGCCCGCAGGGCATACGCGAGCGCGGCGTGATAGTCGCGCAGCGGCTTGACTGCAGTCTCGGCGAGGCAGCGGACCGCTTCCATCAATTGCGCCGGCGTGGCGTTGGGGCTTTCGCCGATCTGGCGGAAATACGCGACGCTCGATTCCGCGTAGCGCTGCGCCTCGGCGCCGCGATGCGCTGCGACCAGCAGGTTGGCGACGCGGTGCTGCAATTCGGCGCGGAGCAGCGGATAGGTCTTGTTGGCGGGATCGCGCGCCACCGTCCAATCCAGAATCTCAATCGCCTGGCGCAAGTTGGCGAGCGACGCCGCCTGGTGCCCGGCATAGCCGTGAATCAGCCCCAGCGAGCGGTACAGATCCATGCGCTGATAGGCCGTGCCGGCGTTTTGCGGATCGGCGGCAGCCAGGCTATCGAGCACGGGACGGGCTTCGTCCAGGTCGGCTAATGCGCCTTTCAAGTCCTTCAACTGCCCCTTGTCCCAACCGATGTGCACCAGCATCATGGCACGCATGTCGCGCGCTTCGGGTTGCTGTTGTTCGGCTGCCGGAAGTTTCGCGATCAGGTTCAGAGCGTTGGTAAAATCCGTGATTCCCAGGGCGGGGTTCGGCGTGGAATCGATGCGGCCTACTGATTCCCAGGTCATCACCAGCAACTTGACGATGGCCGGGTTCGCGGGCGAGAGTTGCAATGCGGCGTTGAGCTCGTTGACGGCCTTGTGCAGATAGCTCAGCGGGACGCCGGCATCGAAGCTGATGTACGCGCCCTTCTCGCTGAGTTGCTTGCCAAAAGTGTACCAGGCGGTGCCAGCGTCCTGCAGGCTGCGCACGTCGCGCGGGTGTGCCACCGCGTCCTGTTCGAATGTGCCGGCCGCCTGGCGCAGCGATCGCGCGGCATCCTCGTATCGCCCTTCGCCGTTTAAAGCCGCGCCCAACATCTCCTGCCCGGTGGCGAGCGCACGTCTCGCTTCGGCCATCTTCGGATGCGCGCGCACCAGCGGCTCGAGTATCGCGATGGCCTTGCGGTCGCTGTCGATCGCGCGGGCGGTGTCGCCCAGGGTATCCGAAACGCCGAGGCGATGGCCCCATACTTCGCCCAGCTTCAGATAGCCCTGTGCCAGTTCGAGCCGCAGGGCCGGATCGTTGGTCTTGCCAGCCGCCATGCGATCGAGGTATTCGAGCGCGCGGCGCGCCATAGCCGCCTGCACGGGCATGGCTCCGGGTAGTTTGTCTACCGCGTCGTAAAGATCGAACAGCAGATAATTCGCCAGGCGGCGGGCATCGTTGAACCGTTGCTCGGCAGCGCGCGCCTCCCACAGCGTCCCGGCCAGCCCGGCGGCCAGCGATACCAGCAACACCGCGGCTGCGCCCACGGCCAGGCGATTGCGCCGCACGAACTTCTTCGCCACGTACCAACGGCTGCGCACCACTGCGGAAACCGGTAGTCCGTCGAGGTAACGGCGGATATCTTCGGCGAACTGCGCGGCCGAGCCGTAGCGCTCCTCGGGATTCCGCGCGAGGGCCTTCAGCATGATGGCATCCAGGTCACGGCCCATTCCGGGTGCCGGAGCGTCTACCTCAGTTACCGCCTGCACCAGTCCAGCAGGCCCCAGTTTCGCGGCGTCGAATGGGCGGCGGCCGATCAGCAGTTCGTAGAGCACCACTCCCAGCGAATAGACATCGCTCGCGACCGTGGCCGGCGAACCACGCAGAATCTCGGGCGCGGCGTACGCCGGCGTCAGAAACAAGGTGGAGGTGACGGTGCGCTCGAGGGCAGCTTCGGAGTCGAGCACTTTGGCGATGCCGAAATCGAGGAGTTTGGGTTCGCCGTCTTTGGTCACCAGAATGTTGCCCGGCTTGAGATCGCGGTGCACCACCAGGTATTGATGCGCGAAGCTCACCGCCGTGCAAACCTTGGTCATCAACTCGAGCCGCTCGCGGATGGACAGCTTGTGTTCCAGGCAGTAGCTATCGAGCGGCGTTCCCTCCACGTACTCCATCACCAGGTAGGGCTCGCCTTGCGGGCTCATGCCGCCATCGAGCAGCCGGGAGATGTTGGGATGCTCCAGGCGCGCGAGCAACTGGCGTTCCCGGCGAAAACGTTTCAGCGAATCGGCGGCCGCCAAATAAGGCGAAAGCAGCTTGAGCGCGGCCTGCTGTTCGTGTTGGCCGTCGGCGCGCTCGGCCAGCCAGACCTCGCCCATGCCGCCACGTCCCAGAAGGCGCACCGTTTGCCATGCGCCAAAGCGCCGTCCCGCCGCGGCTCCGCGCGCCTGCGCGTGGGCGGCACGCTCCTCGTCGTAGGCCCGCACCAAGCGTTCGGCTTCCGCCCGCAGACGAGCGTCGCCGCCGCAGCGCGCGTCCAAGGCAGCCGCGCGCTGGTCCTCATCAAGCACACAAACAACGTTGAAGATTTCTTCCAGATCCTGCCAGAAGTCGCTCATACAGACGCAGAGTGCAGCCTATCGTACAGCCAGGTGCGCGCGAAACGCAAATGCCGTTCGACGGTCGCGTCCGAAAGCCCCTGCAGGGAGCAGATCTCCGAAACGGTGCAGCCCATCACGTAGCGCAACTCGACCAGCCGGACCTTGCCGGCATCCACCTGCTCGAGTTCATCGAGAGCCCGGTCCAGATCCAGCATGTCCTGCCCGCGCGCGTCGATCCAGCTCAAGTCGTCCGAGAGTGGCACGCGCTGCTGGCTGCCCTCGCGTTTCTGCGCGATGCGCTGGCGCGCCTGGTCGATCAGGATGCGGCGCAGTTCGCCGGCGACCACGGCGAAGAAGTGATTGCGGTCCTGCCACTCCATGTGGCGCAGCTTACGCAACCGGAGATAGGCTTCGTTCACCAGGGCGGCCGGCTCGGTGGCCAGCCGCTCGTGCGCCACGAATCCGGTAGCAATGGCCAGCATGCGCTGGTAAGCCCAGCTCATGACCAGATCGTATGCGTGCGAGTCGCCCGCCTGCCATTGACGCAAGAGGCTGGTAATATCCGTGGGTTCACCCTGCACTTCACATATTCTGTCTCAGCCGGATGGGGGCCGCAAGAATCGCCAGGGTGACCGGTACTGTGGCGGGCAGAGTCAGGCGACTTTCAAGGTTACGGTGTTCGAGCAATCCGCGTCGGCCGGTGTGTTGCAGACGCGGATGGGGATGTCACCAGGGTCAGGCAAGTCGGCCGGCTGCAGATCGCATTCGAGCATCGTAGGGGTCAATGAGCGCGGCGCTCGCAGGATGGCTCCGATCTTCAGCACGCATCCCGGCATGAAGTTCGTCCCGGCGATCTTCAGCGAGGCGGGCAGGCTTTCCCGTGCCACCGACTGCGGGTCAATCGAATTGATATGCGGCGGACTCTTTTGCGGCGTGAGGACGTCCCTCCGGGGATCCGAGCGGGGCGTGAAGATGGTGTTGAAGATGTCTTTGAGCTTGAGCGTGGCGGGTTCGGCGAACATGCCGATCAGGCCGGCGAAACCGGCGGTTTTCAGGCAATCGGCGCCGGAGAGGGACATATCCGCGGTGCCCAGGCCGCTGCGCACCACCAGGTAGACGACCAGCGCCACGGCCGCGCCCATCACGGGCTTGAGCACGTACCACCAGGTCCAGCTCGCTTTGAATTCGCGATTGCCGGCGAAGATGGCAAAGGAGGACGCGCCGTGGATCAATCCGCCCAGCGCACCCGCCAATGCGATGAGCGCGATCAAACTTACCATGTTCGGAGTGCCGTCTTCCCGGCAGGCGCCGGCCGGCGACTTGGGCAGTAACGTGACGTAGGTACCGGCCGTCCTGGATGGTCCGCCCGGCAGGTGCACGCTGGCCATCAGCATGATCGTGACTGCGCGCTTGATCTCCCCGGCTTTGACCGTGTAGGTGCCGGCGTCCATTTTCCCGATCGAGGGTTGCGACCATTGCCAGACCGCCTTCGACAGATCGATACTGCCCTGCTTGTCGGGCGCGACCGTCACGATCGGATTGATGGTGAGGCTGACGTCGTTTTTGTCGCCGGCGAAGATGATGACGTGCTGGGGTTCCAGCGTCAGTCCGATATCGGGCGACCAGATCAGGCTGGCGCTGGCGGTCTTCTTGAGATCTTCCACCGAGGTGGCGGTGATATTGATGCTGGTGTTGGCGGGCGGTGTGGCAGGGGCAATATAAAGCCCGCTGGCGTTCATATTGTCCTGCCAGGTTACCGGCGACGTCGCGCTGAACCGGACCGGCTGCGAAGGGGTAACCGTCGCGAGCGGCGGGCTGATCAGCAGTTCGGCGGGGCGGCAGCTCGGACAGAGCAGATCCCATCGCCAGAGCAGAAAGCTGAGCAGTACGGCGGCCCAAGCGAGCCAGTATGCGCCCAGGAAGTGAACCCAAAACCAGCCGGGGTCGAGCACGATATTAGCAGTGGCGAATTGGGTTCCATCGTTCGCCTGCACGGTGACGTTGGCGTTGCGCAACACCAGTACCGGCGCGGTATAGACGCCATTCTGGCCGATTCGGCCGCTAGCGGGTTCGATCGACCACGTGACCGGACCGGCGGCTCCATTTGCCTGAAAAACCTGCGTCTCGCGGGCGCGAAGAGAGATTGTT
>DATKNQ010000296.1:0-13631 GCA_035541265.1 Bryobacteraceae bacterium | reverse complement strand
TGTCGCTGAGCGCGCCGTGTCGGATTTCGTGGCCTCCGGCAAAGGTTTGGCGGTCGTGCACGGATCGAGTTACGCTTTCAGCGGCCTGGATATTCTCGGGCCCGGCCACGTCAAAACCGGACGCACCGAGCCGCCGTGGCCACAGTGGGCTGCCCTGGTGGGAGGGACGTGGGCCGGCCATCCGCCCGCTACGTTTCACGCGCCGCGGCATCAGTTTGCGCTGAAGTTTACCGATCCGGCGCATCCGATCCTGCGCGGCATGCAGGGCAACTTCGAGACGCTGGACGAGCTTTATCACGGAATGCGCTTCCTTCCCGATGCGCACCCAATCGCCACCGCCTATGACGATCCAGCCAATGGCGGCAGCGGCAAGGATGAGCCGATCCTGGTTACGGTGAATTACGGACACGGCCGGGTCTTTTACACCGCACTGGGTCACGAAGTGCCCGGCATGCAGGAACCGGCTTTCGCGATCACCTTCGTACGCGGCGCCGAATGGGCCGCTACCGGCGATGTGACGATTCCGCCCGAATTCCCCGTGAGCCGCACGGCGCACCCTGTGCGCGTGCAACTAGTCACCGGCGGACATCCCTATAATCCGGAGTTTTTCGACTTATTTCTGAACCGGCCCGACCTCGACGTGAACGTGACCGGCCATCCTGACGCCTACGCGCACGATTTCCGCGACGAGGCGGACGTGCTGGTGCTCTACGATCTGGTCCCGGAAGTCAGCGACGCCAAACGCGCCAACCTGCGCGCGTTCGTGGAGGCCGGCCGCGGCGTAGTGGTGTTGCACCACGCCATCGCCGATTTCAACTCCTGGAGTTGGTGGTGCGAGCAGGTGGCCGGCGGCAAATATCTCATGCAGCCGGAGGATGGCCGCCCTGCCTCGACCTACAAGCACGACGAAGACCTCTACATTCAGCCAGTCGGGCAGCACCCCATCACGCGCGGCATCGGTCCCATGCATTTTCGCGACGAGGTGTACCACGGCATGTGGATCTCACCGAGGGTGCAGGTGTTGCTCAAAACCGGCAATCCGTTGAGTGACGGGCCGGTCGCGTGGATCAGCCCGTACGATAAGGCGCGCGTGGTTTACATCCAACTTGGGCACGGCCGTTTCGCGCACGAGAACCCCGATTACCAGGAACTCGTGCACCGCGCCATCCTGTGGACCGCCGGCCGGCTGAACTGAATTCCGGGTGCGTGTCCTCTGCGGAGTATGATAGGACCGCGGGTAGATCACCACTTATCCCAGCCGCCCCGGTCCGCCCGGCGGTTCACTAACTCAGAAAACAAATCATCAATCACGAGGAGAGCTCTGTGCACTTAGCGTGTGTTGCCCGTAAGTGTATCTTTGTTACGGGACTGTGCGGCTGTTTCGGAGCGGCTCTGGTAGCGCAGAGTACTAGGGGGAACGCGTTAGTCTCTGGGGAAGTTATTTGGGAGAACGGAGGAGGGACCGGTCCGCTGTCGGTCGAGGTCGTGCAAGAAGGACGAATAATAGATTGCGCACAGGTCATGCCTGACGGGTCTTCGAGTTACAAAACGTACCCACCGGCCAGTACGAAATCCGGGTGGCGGATATTCACGAAAACGTTGTCCATAGCCAGTTCATCTCGGCCGGCGGGCACGTCGAAGGATTGATGTTCCGGCTGAGGAGCGCAGCGCCCAGCCGTCCCGTGGATGGCACCGTGACGTTGAACAACTTGCTGCGAAAGGTCCCCGGGGTGGCGCGGCCGGCAGCCGGGATTCCGAGTATAATTGGTGGACAGAATTATGCGCGCCAATGTTATACCAGCCCTGCTGCTGATTCCGCTTGGTCTGATTACGGCCGCCGGCGATCGCGACTTCTCCGGCACATGGGCCCTCGACCAGCAACACAGTAAGCCGGGCGGCTTGCCCGTGGCTCCCGGCCCGCTGCTCAAAGTAAGCCGGCAGGGCAATGTGATGCACTGCGCGGAATCCGGAGTTAGTTGGAGCTTTCGCACGGATGGTACGGAAAGTAAGTATCAGGTCCGCGACTCCACAATGAGCACTGAGGCCAAATGGGAAGGTCCGGCTCTGTTGATCAACACGCTTGTGGAAGGTCCGCGGCAGTATGTCGTCGAAGACCGCTGGGAGATGTCTTCAGACGGCAAGCGACTGACCATCACGCGCACCATCCGGGGCGGCGCTACCGAAGCGCAGGCGGCGCTGATCTATCAGAACCAGGAACTGTTGGAGGCCTTGCGCAAGCCGGCGCTGCCCGCGCCCACAGTTACGGCTCCGCCCGCGGAGTTTGTAGTGGCGGCCGGCACCAAGATCCCCCTCTCGCTGGTGAACAGCCTCGATACCAAGTACGCGGCTGAGGGCGATCGCGTGTATCTGGAGACCGCATTCCCGGTGGTCCAGGACGGACGCATCCTGATTCCGAAGGGCAGCTACGTGGCGGGTACGGTCACGGAAGTCAAGCGCGCGGGCCGCATCAAAGGCAAGGCTGAACTTTTCGTGCGTTTCGATTCTCTGACTCTGCCGAACGGAGTGACGCGCTACTTCCGCGCGCGCCTAGACAACGCCGGTGAAAATGACGTCGACCGGCAGGAGGGCAAGATTCGCGGAGAAAGCAACAAGGGCGGTGACGCGCGCACGGTGGCGGAAGCGGCGGGAGCGGGCGCATCGGTCGGAGCGATTGCCGGAGGCATCGCGGGCCATGGCGCGATGGGAGCCGGAATCGGGGCGATCGGCGGCGCGGCAGCGGGACTGGTGGGCGTTTTGGTCTCGCGCGGCCCGGATCTGATTTTGCCCAGAGGCACGACGATTGAGATGGTGCTCGATCGGGAGCTGCACTACGCGGCCACCGAAGTAGCGCCGCACTAGTCGGGAAACCGTACCAGGCGGACTCCAAATGCGCAACGGTTCGATTGGTTTCGCGGTCTGGCTGGCGATAGGGGGTGCTGCCGGCGTAGAGGCAGCCCAGTCGCCCTACGCTGCGGTCAGTGGCGTGGTGCTGAACGACGCCACCGGGACGCCGCTCCGGCGCGCGGTGATCACGCTGGTCACGGCGGATCCACCGCATTTCGAGGCCGTCACTTTCACTGAGTCCAACGGCGCCTTCGGCTTCACGGCAATTCCACCCGGCAACTATCGCCTGCGGGCCGAAGTCAACGGATTTGAGCGGGCCTGGTTCGGGGCCAGCGACCCGCGTCGCCCGCCGGGGACGCTGAAGCTGGCTGCCGGCGACTATCGCTACGGCATCACCTTCCGCCTGCGCCCCCTGGGCTCGATTTCCGGCACCGTACTGGATGCTGACGGCGACCCTGTTCCAAACGTGCAGGTCCGTCTGCTCCAGTCCACGTGGCGGCGCCTTAAACCGGCGTATGCGAACGAGGGCGCCACGCGCACCGACGATCGCGGCCAATACCATCTCAACGAGGTGGTGCCCGGCGAGTATATCGTGATGGTCATGCAATTGAACGAGGCGATCGCCACGACCAGCGAGGTAACCGTCGGGCAGCCGGCGAACGAGAAGATGTACGCGGCGCAGTTTTATCCGGATGCCAGCCGGCCGTCGGAGGCCGCGCCGCTGCAAATAGGCGCCGGGGAGACGCGCGAGGGGATCGATTTCCACCTGGCTCCGCGCGCGGTGGCACGGCTGCACGGGACGGTTGTCCTGCCGCACGACGTGACGCGTTCCCGTGGTGTGCGGATCGCGGTCTATCCGCAGCAACTCCCCGATGGCAGCAACCAGGCGGGCGCGCATACCGGAACGCGCGGCGGCAACGAGTTTGAGATACCGAATCTGGTTGCCGGGCCTTACGTAGTGGAGGCCAGGCTGGACGGTGCGGAGCGCGATTACAGCGCGGTGGAGCGCGTCGAACTGCCGCCCGGCGGTCTGGAACTCACGCTGCGCCTGGAACCTGATGCGGACGTCAACGGCCGTGTCGATCTGGAAGGCGCGGAGCGCCCCGAGGAAGGCTTGCGTGTGGCGCTGATTTCGGGCGGCGATCCTCCGGGGTACCGGCGGCGCGACGCGGTAGTGAAGCCGGACGGCACATTCTCCATCCAAAACGTGCAGCCTGGAATCTGGGACATCTCCGTGCAACCGGTTCCGCCAGGCGGCTACATCAAGTCCATGCGGCTGGGCGACCAGGACGTGCTCACAGAGGATATGACGATCCGATGGGACACGCACGATCCCCTGCACATCGTGGTCAGTGCGCGGGGCGGAGTGGTCACCGGCACGGTTACGGTGCCCAAGGGGTTGGCGCGTTCGCCGCGTGCTTCCGTCTTACTCGCGCCCGACGGCAAGTTTGCGGACGTATTGAGCTTCTACCGGCACGCCTATGCCGACGACTCCGGCCACTTCGAAATCAAAGGGATCACTCCGGGGCGATATAAGCTGTATGCGTTCGAAGAGCTCGATCCGGCGGCGTTTGAGGACCCGGGTTTTCTGAAGCCCTACGAGCCCCGCGGCCAGGCCTTCGATGTAGCCGAAGGCGCGCATGTCGACCGCGAGACGGAGTTGATTCCGGTGGAGCAGCAGGCTCCTCAGCGATGAACGTTATGTGCCGTGCGCTACTGATTTTGCTGTGTGTGGCCGCGGCTGCGGCGCAAATCCGGCGTGGCGGGCCGCAACGGCAGCCTACCGCTCCGGGAGACGCCGGCATCGAAGGCATCGTGGCGGACGCTACCACGCACGAACCGATCAAGAAGGCACAAGTCGTGCTTAACGGTCCGATCTCGCCGCGATTAATGGCGGCCAGCGACGCAGGCGGCCACTTCGCTTTTCGCGACCTTCCCGCGGGAGCGTATTGGCTGAGCGCGACGAAGGCCGGATACAATCAGCCGCAGTCGGTCCTTGGCGTCGAGCCGGTGAGTCAGGTGAGCGTCGGTGCGGAGGAACAGAAAAAGGGTGTCGAGATCGACCTCGTGCCCGGCGGCGTCATCAGCGGCCATGTTGTTACCGAGGATGGCATTCCGGTATCCGGCTGTCAGATCGCGGCGGCGCAGCAGTCTTATGAACAGAATCGGCCGGTGCTGCGCAACACGCAGACGGCCAACACGGGAGACAAGGGCGAATATCGCCTGCACAATCTCGCGCCCGGCCGATACTACGTGTTTGAGCACTGCCGGCAGTTATTGCCCGCGGCGCATCCCCTGCTGCCGCCCGGCGATCCGCGTACGCCGCACGAAACTTATCAGCCCCAGTTCTATGGCGGTGGACTGGATCCCGCGGCGGCCACCAGGCTGAACGTCACTGCGGGAGGCAACCTGGAGGACATCGACTTCCGGGTTACGCGGGTGGCATCGCTGACCGTGAGCGGCAGTGTGACCGCCAGCGAGCCGGCCGCGCTGACCGGATTTGTCAATGTGCAACTGATGCCCGCCAGCCTGTTGATGCGGGACCTGATGATGACTGGAGCCGGCGTGGTGCCCGGCGGCCACAGATTTCAGATCCGTTCGGTCACGCCCGGCTCTTACCGGCTGGTCGCGTTCGCCATGCATGACGGCCGCATGTTCGCCGCGCAGCGAGTGATCGAGATCGGGACCACGCCGCCCGATCCGGAGGAGATTTCGCTCGCCGGCGGCGCCGATCTGCAAGGCACCGTACAGTTCGATGCGTCCGATCAGCCTTCGCCGCAAATCGGCTCAATCGCGCTGTTCCCGCTCGAAGCCCCTCTTTTTGTGCCGCAGCCGCACGCGGAGGTGGAAGCGGATGGCAGCTTCACACTGACCGGCGTCATGCCGGGCCACTGGCGGCTCAACGTGGGTTTGGCCGGCTATCCGAAGTCGGTCACGCTGGGTGGCCAGCCGGTGTCGCCTTACGACATTCCAATTGGTCCAGGCGCGTCCGGGCCTCTGCATATCCTGATGACCTCGAAAATGGCGGATCTGCAGTTGACCGTGGAGGATGCGCCGGCCGGCGGGCAGGTGTCCGTGTTGGTCTATCCGGAGGACGCGAGCCGCCGCGGCGCGGGCTTGGACCGCGCCAGTGTGGGCAGCTCGAACGGCGAAATCGGGATTGGCGATCTGCCACCGGGACGATACCGGGTGTTGGCCACAGACCTGGCGAATCCGTGGAGTCTGTTGCAACGGCCGGATCTGTTGGAGGCGCTGCTGGGCCACACGATGGCCGTGGACGTACCGGAAAGCGGCCAGGTGAGCGCGACGGTAGGGTTGATTCCGCACGAGGAGTTGGCGAAGATCGTGGCGGATAAGCAGTGAGCGGCGCGCCACGGTACAATCGGAGGTGTTTCCGATAACCCCCGCCGACGTACGAGCCGCCGCCGCGCGCATCCGGCCTCTAGCGAAACGCACGCCGGTGCTTACTTCGCCGGATTTCGATGCCGCCGCCGGCGCCCGCGTCTTTTTCAAATGCGAGAACCTGCAAACGGGCGGCGCTTTTAAGATCCGCGGCGCGTCGAATCTGATCCTTTCGCTCCCGCTGGCGGACCTGCCGCGCGGGCTGGTGGCATTCTCCTCGGGCAATCATGCGATCGCGGTGGCAACTGCCGCGCGCTACGCCGGCGCTGCCGCGACCATTGTGATGCCCGCCGATGCGCCGCGTTCCAAGCTGGATGCCACGCGCGCGCAAGGGGCCCGCATCGTCACCTACGACCGGCTCACGGAGAGCCGTGAGTCGATCGCCGCGCGCACCGTTGCGGAGACGGGCGCCACGCTGGTGCCGCCATTCGATCATCCGCTGATCATGGCAGGGCAGGGGACCGCGGCTCTTGAACTGCTGGAAGAGGTTCCGGATCTGGACGCGTTGATCGCGCCAGTGGGCGGCGGGGGACTGCTTTCCGGATCCGCGGTGATTGCGAAAGACGTGCGGCCGGCGATTCGCATTTTCGGCGTCGAACCCGCCGACGGCAACGATACGTCTCTATCGTTCGCGGCCGGTGAACGGCGCTCGATCCCGACGCCGAAGACCATCGCCGATGGACTGCGCGCGCCGCAACCAGGCGAGCTGACGTTTCCAGTAATTCGCCGGTTGGCGGAAGCGATCCTGCTGGTCAGTGATGACGAGATCCGCGCGGCGATCCGGTTTCTGCTCGGCCGCTCGAAGATTCTAGTGGAGCCGAGCGGCGCGGTGGGCCCTGCGGCGCTGCTTTGCGGCAAGCTGCCGCATGGGATCGGCAAGGCCGGAGTGATCCTGTCGGGCGGTAACATGGATCTCGACCAGTTAGCCGCGTGCGGCGGTTGACCAGGTCCCCGCGCCTAAGCTATCCTGTTAGTTACGAATGGCTAATCATTTTTCAGCGATAAAGCGTGTGCGGCAGGACGAAAAGCGCACCGAGTATAACCGGCAGTACAAGTCGCGGCTGCGGCATCAGATCCGGGCCGTGCGCCGCGCCATCGCGGCGAAGGACCCGAAGGCAGCCGCGGACCTGTTGCCCGCGACTTTCTCCCTCATCGACCGCTCCGCCAAGAAGGGCATCATCAAGAAGAATACCGCGGCGCGCTACAAATCGAACCTGCAGGTTCGCATCAAAGCCATCGCGGCAGCTTAGCCATCAAGCGGTCAATCGAAGAATAAATCGTTCCATCACCACGCGATCGTCTGGACGCGCGCTGCGTAGCCCTCTGTCCGCTTCGAAGATCAGGTCCATGGCCCGCTCCATCTGCGGTTTCGAAAACTTCGCTACCGTCTGATACACTTGCTCGGCGCGCGATCCCCACATGGGTACGCCCATCTTGGCGAAGTGTCCCTGAATCTGCTGCGGGCTGCGCAGGCCGGCCTCCTTAGCCACCAGCGCGCTGCGGAATTGGGTCGACAGGAACGCCAGCGCCAGCGGCAGGTATTCCCCCTCGCGGAATAACGTATCCAGAATTTCGAGCGAGCGGGAGCGGTCGCGCCGCCCCAGGGCGCCGACGAGTGCAAAGATCGTCGTGGCACGTGCGTCCGGCACGAGCAAGGCGACGTCCTCTTCGGTGATGGCCCGCCCACCTGCGTAGAGCGCCATTTTCTCCATCTCCACAGCCAGGCGCGTCAGGTCGGCGGCCAATGCCTCGACCAGCAACTCCAGGATTACCGGCTCGATCGTCACGCCCGCGCGCTTCGCCATGGCTGCGGCTTCGCGGCGCGCTTCCTCGGAGCCCGCGCGGCGGAACTCGACCGGGTCTGCAATCGCGCCGTAGAATTTACGAACACGGTCCTGCTTTCTCTTATCCTCGCCTTCGAAATCGAAGCGCGCGGCGATCAGGACCAGGGTCACGCCGGGTGTCGGATTTTGTAGATAGGCTCCCAGCGGACCGGCGCTTCCCGTTCCGGATTCGAAATCCTCAGTCTCCTCTTCCGTGCGCGTGCGCGGCAGCGCGGCTTCCGCGTTGGACGCGAAGATCACGCGGTCTGAAGCAAACAGAGAGAGTGCCCGCGCGTCGTCGATGACTTCGGCGAGCGGTGTTTCGGCGAGGTCGTATTCGCTGATCGCGCTCTCGTTTTCGCAGTCACCCAGGACCGCCTTCAACAACACCGCGCGCGCGCGGCGCCGGTAGTAAGCTTCCGGACCCAGAAACAGGTAGGCCGGCGCGATATCGCGGCGTTCCATGCGGGCGAGGAATTGCGCGGGCGTCATGGCGTCAGAAATTTTCCAGGATAGAGGTAACCACGTCCCGCGCCACATCGCGGCTCAGGCGTGCCATTCCCGAACCGCTTTCATCGAAATAGGCCTGCGGATCAACGCTGATTTCGTACCTCTCGCGTACTTCAAACGAGGGACGCTGAAACAGCACCTTTTTCGTGGCGCGTTCCGTTAACGCGACCCTCAGGTAGGCGCTGCACTGCACCACGGTCGCGCGGCCGGAAGTCTGATCGGCAATCACCGGGTAGGAGGTGAAATTGATTACAGCGCCGTCCAGAACGGCATCGGCGGTGTTGGGGTCGGTGACGATTTTGTAGTGCGTCCGCTCGATGAACTCGCGCGTGATCGCGGCGGGCAGGTCGCGCGCCAGGTTGTAGCGGATGGTGCGGTTGGCAAAAGGGGTGATGGCGATGGTATGGACGGTCTGCGGCATCACGCCGGATTTGCCGCCCACGTGATAGCCGCACCCCGCAGCCGCCAGCACACCCGCGAGGGCTATGGTCCACGCAACGGCCGGCTTATGTCTCATAAGAACTGCCTTCCCACGGCCACGGCGTTTTCGGCGGCGAGGCGCAGATTATCCGCTACCAGCCAGCACCAGCAGGCTTGCGGCGCGTTACGGTCGAGCGTCACCGCGCCCAACGCTACTCCGCTTTGGCCCGCGATACCAGCCGACGAAGGCGGCTCCAGGTCGGCTCCCCGCACATCGATGTGCTCCGAGGCGAGCGCCGACTCGATGGCGCCAGTGCCCGGATTGTCGGCAAACTCGATCCAGAACGACAGACTGTACCCGTGAAATACGGGCGCCTGGATCAATCGCAGCGAGGGTATCGGCGGTGTCCGGCGCGGGTCCGCGATGCGGGAAAGGAGCGTGGCCAGATGCCGTTCGATGCGCAACTCTGCGGATTCGAGCGCGACGGGCGCTTCCTCACCATAGCGCGCCAGCATGTTGAAGCTGAGCTGCTGGTCGAAAATCTTCTTCGGCATGCTCTTAAATGAAAGCAGGCTGATGGTCTGCTGTTGCAGTTCCTCCACGCCGGGCTTACCCCGTTCGCTGGTGGGCTCGAAAATCTGGATCACGGCGCGCTTCACGGGATACTCAACGTGCAGACGCGTCAATACCATGGTGATCGCGATGGCCGCCGGATGCGCGATCGAGTGCACGGCATCCTCGGGCGCGCGAAATCCGGGCGCTTCGGCGTAAGGCGCGCGAATGCAGGAGCGCGGATGCTCCTCGGCGGCATGGGTCAGGTCGATGATTGCCGGACCGTGCGCAGCCAGGTCGAGAACTTTCTGCGTAGACTCCGCGGAGCCTGCCAGCAGCACGACTCGCGCATCCCGCACGGCCTGCTCGTCGAGGCCCAATACAAGCGCCGGCTCGCCGCCCAGCTCGGTGAGCAGCCCGGTTTTTTCCGGCTCCTCGGCGATGAGCTTCAAATTGACCGGCAGGTGCGCTTCGCCAATCAGGTCCCGCACTTCGCGGCCCATAAGCGACTCGCTGCCAACCAGCGACCATTTCGGTGGGTTAGCCAATCTGATGCTCCGGCGCGCTGGGCGGCGCGCTCAAACCGCGGCGCAGCACGCGGCGCCGGATAATGCCGCCGGCCCGGATCGCGATACCGCTGCCCACGTAGGCGGCGGCCATCGCCGGCAACACCAGGTGGCCGTAATTCCAGACCGCATAAACCAGGCCGGCCACCAGAATCACGATCAGCGGGGTATGCGGTTGCCGCAGGTGCAGTCCCTTGAAACTGTAATAGCGCCAGGTGCTGACCATAAGGAATCCGAGAAGCGCCAGCAGCGCCAGCCAGACTACGGCAATCGGCCAATAGCGCACCGGTTCGGAATCGAATGCGTAGACCACGGCGGCTACCGTGCCGGCCGCTCCCGGTATCGGCAACCCCACAAAGTACTTGCGGTTCGGGCGTCCCGGATTTTTGGGAACCGGGTTCTTCTGAACGTTGAAACGCGCCAGTCGCGCGGCGCCGCAGATCAGAAACAGGAATGCGATGAAGTACCCGGCCTGAAACAATTGATGCTGGAACTGTTGTGACAGTCCGCTGTCAACGAACTGCACTCCCCAGGCGAAAGCCAGCACGGCGGGCGCCATGCCAAAGCTGATGACGTCCGCCAGCGAATCCATCTCGCGCCCGAAGTCGCTGGTGGTGCGCGTGACGCGCGCGATCAGACCGTCCAGGCCATCGAGCAAAACGGCGATGCCGATCGCCTTGGCGGCCGTCTCGAATTGTTCCGCGGCGCCGGCGCCCCCCATCGCGGCTGTCATCGCGCCGCGGAATGAGCGCAGGATCGAAAGATAACCCAGGAATATATTGCCGGCGGTGAATAACGTGGGCAGCGCATAGGCAGCGCGGCGCGGGCGCCGGTCGGGCGAATGCCGATCGATGAGCGGATTGTTAAGCCTCGGCATGCACCAGTTCCTGGACTGCCGAGAGATCCGCAGCGGCGAAATCGGCGCGCCGCGCGATGATGCTGGAACCCGCGCGGACCCGCATTCCAGGCGTTACGGCAATCTCCCATTCCGGGCCGAAAAGCACGTCCGTGCGCGATCCGAATTTGATCAGCCCGACGCGCTCGCCTTTGGCCACGAAGTCGCCCAGACGCTTGTGGAACACGATGCGTCTCGCAATCAGTCCCGCGATCTGTTTGAAGACGACACAGGTCCCGTCGCCCCTGACGCTGACCACGTTCTGCTCGTTCTGATCGGAAGACACCTCGCGGCTGGCGACATGAAACTGGCCTTTCTGGTAGCGCACATCCGCAATGGTGCCGGCGATGGGCGAGCGATTGACGTGCACATCGAAGATGCTCAGGAAGATACTGACGCGTGTCTGCGTGGCCGTCTCAGGCTTTACCGCCACCACCTTGCCGTCGGCGGGCGCCACGGCCACCGGGCCTTCGGGGATCTCGCGCTCGGGATCGCGGAAGAAGTAGAGGCAGAACGCCGCCAGGATGAACAGGGGAAGCCCGAACCAGGGCCGCGTCAGAAAAGAGACCGCTACCCCGCCCGCGGCGAGTCCCAGCGCGTAGTAAATGCCGTCGGCGACGATCATCCCCACCTATTTTCCCACAACATGAACCGGCGTTTGTGTGAATCAGCGAGACGTTAGCGCAGGGTTCCGAAGAACTGCCGCTTCGTCACACCAGCCATACGGATCATGCTGGCCAGGGTCCCTTGGGCAAGGGTTCGACCCATGTACTGGAATCGGCACGGCTGTGGGATGCTCATTCTTGACCATGATGTGGTGGCCACCCTCCACGCGATCCAGGCGAAATCCAAGGTTCTGCAGGGCTCGTATGGCCCGCTTGCCATTCACGGCGGGGGAATTCGCCATTAGCGAATTCCGACGAGTTGCTTCAGAATTCTAAGCTTCGCGGCGCTAAGCGCAATCTTCTTGCCGTTAGCTTCCATCGATTGCATATAACCGCGCAACATTTCCGCCGTGTTTTCGAGAGCCTCAAGCTCGGTCTTTCCGTACGTGGACATACCATGAAGCTCTTTGACGTAGGTCACGAACGAGCCGCTCTCTTCGTCGAACTGCATGTCGATTCGTCACCGCCTTAGTTGTGCCCAGCGAGTGGGCCGTGTAAGCGTGAGGGTCCGGCTTCCGCAAGAATTTCTCGGCTGCCCGCTCTTCGGCCGTCTTCCTCGACTCATCGTAGACAAGGATACGCGGAGCTTCGACCACCGAAGCCACATACGAACCGTCCCGCTGGCGGAGGCTGACGACGTGGTACGTCCGATTGGTGGGCGCGTGAATCCGCGGCTTCCACGGAGAATTCGGCGCGAGGTATGGAAGCGGCCGCTGGTGGGCAAGGCGTCGTGGTACTGGGCTCTTTAGCCGCAGGCGAAGTATTATCTCCTCCATTTTAGCGCCGACCACACAGCCATTGTTTCATTCGTCGTGTCCTACCCCGCGCCGTTGTGACACAATCGGCAGGGCGCGGGCGCGCTTCTCCTGGTCCGCTCGGATTGCCTTGCCCAGCAGAGGATCGAGTACCAACAACTCGGGCAACAAGGGACCCAGTTGTAGGCCTGTGGAAAAAAAAGAGAGCCGCCGTCGCGTAGCGGCACACTCTACTATATGCCTGTATCTCTGAGCAAACCCAGAAAGCCCGCGCCGGAGTCTGCCCAGGCGCTCGTGCCGGTCGAGGTCATCGAAAGTAAGATTCTCATCTTCCGGGGATACCGCGTGATGTTCGATCGCGACCTGGCGAAGCTCTATGGCGTGCCCGTGAAGCGTCTCAACGAACAGGTCAAACGCAACCTTAGCCGCTTCCCGGACGATTTCATGTTTCAACTCACGCTCAAAGAGGCGAATTCACTCCTCCGTTCAAGGTCGCAAATTGCGGCCATGAACCGCGGGCGGAATATGAAATATCGCCCATACGCCTTTACCGAACATGGGGCCGTGATGCTGGCGAATGTGCTGCGCAGCCCTGTCGCGGTGCGCGCGAGTATCCAGGTGGTGCGCGCGTTCGTGCACCTCAGGCAGATGCTCGCGACCAACCAGGATCTGGCGCGGAAGATCGAAGGACTGGAACGCAAGGTCGGCAAGCATGACGCTGATCTTCTGGCAATCCTCAATGTCCTTCAGAAACTAATGCAACAGCCTCCGCCGCGCAGGCCGAAGGCCCAGATCGGTTTCGTGCCCGCTGCGGAAGAGTGAGTAGTTCAGCTCACCCTTGTTCAAGGTCGCAAATTGCGACCTTGAATCGGACGATTAATCTCAACCCCTCGCAAAGCCATTCGGTACACTAATACCTGAACCCCTGGTCAGACTTTTTCCCTCTGGCGGGCGTCATTTCACATGGAGCCGGAGCAGTGATCTTTCGGGCGGTCGAGGACGCCGACCTGATTCGTAAGGCGCGCCGGGGAGATGTAGAGGCTTACAACCTGCTCATTTCCCGATGGGAGAGGCGCGTCTACAACTACCTGCTGCGTATCGTGGCCCACCGCGAAGACGCTCTGGATCTGAGTCAGGACGTTTTCTTGAAGGCATACCAGAATCTCCGCAAGCTGGATGACCCCGCGCGGTTCGGCCC